>DATHRY010000121.1:0-12501 GCA_035464715.1 Longimicrobiales bacterium | reverse complement strand
TCGGGCTGAACTGCGCCCTGGGCCCGGATCTGCTCCGGCCCCACCTCGAGGAGCTGTCCGGGGTCGCGGAGTGCTGGGTGAGCTGCCACCCCAACGCCGGGCTCCCCAACGCCATGGGCGGCTACGACGAGACCCCCGAGGCGATGGCGGCCGCGGCGCGGGAGTTCGGGGAGAGCGGGTTCGTGAACATCATGGGGGGATGCTGCGGCACCACGCCGGAGCACATCCGCGCCATGTCCCAGGCGTTGGAGGGTGTTCCGCCCCGGCGCATTCCCCGGCACCGGGTCCGGACCCGCCTGTCGGGCCTGGAGCCCCTCTCCCTAGACGACGACTCCCTCTTCGCCAACATCGGCGAACGGACCAACGTCACCGGGTCCCGCCGCTTTCGCCGCCTGATCGCCGACGAGGCGTACGACGAGGCGCTGGAGGTGGCGCGGGACCAGGTGGAGGGGGGTGCCCAGATCCTCGACGTGAACATGGACGAGGGGCTCCTCGACTCCACGGCGGCCATGCGGCGCTTCCTGCACCTCATGGCTGCGGAGCCCGACATCTCCCGCATCCCGGTCATGGTGGACTCGTCCCGGTGGGAGGTGCTGGAGGCCGGGCTGCGGTCCATCCAGGGCAAGGGCGTGGTGAACTCCATCTCCCTCAAGGAGGGGGAGGACGAGTTCCGGGCGCAGGCCCGCCTGGCCCGGGCCTACGGGGCCGCCATGGTGGTCATGGCCTTCGACGAGGAGGGGCAGGCGGACACGGTGGACCGGCGGGTCTCCATCCTCACCCGGGCGTACCGCATCCTGACGTCGGAGCTGGGCATCCCCCCCGAGGACGTGGTTCTGGACCCCAACGTCTTCGCGGTGGCCACCGGCATCCCGGAGCACGACCACTACGCGATGGACTTCATCGAGGCCACCCGCGTCCTCAAGCGGGCCCTCCCCCACGCCCGGATCAGCGGCGGCGTGAGCAACCTCTCCTTCTCGTTCCGGGGCAGCCCTACGGTGCGGGAGGCCATGCACGCGGCCTTCCTGACCCACGCCATCCACGCCGGCCTCGACATGGCGATCGTGAACGCCGGCGCCCTGATCCCCTACGACGACATCCCGGGGGAGCTCAAGGAGGCGGTGGAGGACGTCCTGTTCCTCCGGGCCGAAGGGGCCACCGAGCGCCTCACCCGGATCGCCGAGACGCTGCAGGGGAGGGAGGCGGAGCGGGACGAGGACCTGTCCTGGCGGGAGCTGCCGGTGGCCGAGCGCCTGTCCTACGCCCTGGTCCACGGGATCGACGGCTGGGTCGAGGAGGACACCGAGGCGGCCCGTCTGGAGCTGGGCCGGGCCCTCAACGTCATCGAGGGTCCCCTCATGGACGGAATGAACGTCGTGGGGGACCGCTTCGGCGACGGCCGCATGTTCCTGCCCCAGGTGGTGAAGAGCGCCCGGGTCATGAAGAAGGCGGTCGCCTGGCTGGTGCCGTTCCTGGAGGCCGAGGACGAGGCCGGCGCGTCCCGGAGCGCGGGGCGCGTGCTGCTGGCCACCGTGAAGGGCGACGTCCACGACATCGGCAAGAACATCGTGGGGGTGGTCCTGCAGTGTAACGGCTATGAGGTGGAGGACCTGGGGGTCATGGTCCCGGCGGAGCGCATCCTGGAGGAGGCACGGGCCCGGAAGGTGGACGTGCTGGGCCTCTCGGGGCTGATCACCCCTTCCCTGGACCAGATGGTCCACGTGGCGAAGGAGATGGAACGGACCGGCCTCGACCTCCCCCTCCTCATCGGCGGGGCGACCACCTCGCCCACCCACACCGCGGTGAAGATCGCGCCGGCCTTCTCCGGGGCCACCGTGCACGTGGCCGACGCGTCCCGGGCCGTGGGCGTCGTGAGCCGCCTGGTGGACCCGGCGGGTCGGGAGGAGCTCATGGAGCGGGTGGGCGCCGAGCAGCAGGGACTCCGGGACCGCTTCGCCCTGCGCCGGGACCGCTCCCCCCTCCTCACCCTGGGCGAGGCCCGGTCGCGCCGGCTCGATCCGGGATGGGACGGCTACCTGCCCCCGCGGCCCGCCCGGCCCGGGGTCCACGTGCTGTCCCCCTACCCTCTCCGGGAGCTGGTGGGGACCATCGACTGGACCCCCTTCCTGGCCGCGTGGGAGCTTCCGGGCCGCTATCCGGACGTTCTGGACGATCCCGAGGTGGGCGGCCAGGCCCGGGATCTTCTGAAGGACGCCCGGGAGCTCCTGGACCGGATCGTGGCGGAGGGGCTCCTGGAGGCCCGGGCCGTCCACGGGCTGTGGCCGGCCCATGCCGTGGACGACGACGTCCTCCTTTTCGAATCGGAGGCCGCGGAGGGGGAGGCCCGTGGAGGGGATCGGGTCGATGCTGCGGGGCGGGCCGGGGAAGGCCACGGAAGCGGGCCCGTGGAAGATCCCGCCCCCGAGGGCGCCGCTCCGCGTGCCGACGCGGGCGTCCTGGCCCGGATTCCGTTCCTCCGCCAGCAGTTCGACAAGCCGGGCCGGGCCAACCTGAGCCTCGCAGACTTCGTGCGCCCCCGGGACCGGGGAGGGGCGGATTGGCTCGGGGCCTTCGCGGTGACGGCCGGGATCGGGCTCGATGCCCTGGTGGCCCGCTTCGAGGCCGACCACGACGACTACCGGGCGATCCTGGCCCGGGCCCTGGCGGACCGGTTGGCCGAAGCGCTGGCGGAGCGTCTCCACCAGCGGGTCCGGACCGAGTACTGGGGATACGCCCCGGAGGAGTCGCTGGACAACACGGCGCTCATCGCGGAGCGGTACCGGGGCATCCGTCCCGCCCCGGGCTATCCGGCCTGCCCGGACCACCCCGGCAAGCTCCGGATCTTCGAGCTCCTGGATCCTGGCGCCCTGGGGATCGAGCTCACGGAGAGCCTCGCCATGACCCCGACGGCGTCGGTCTCGGGGTGGTACCTCGCCCATCCGGACGCGCGGTACTTCGGCGTGGGCCGGGTCGGGCGGGACCAGGTGGCGGACTACGCCCGGCGGGCCGGGATGACGCTCCGGGAGGCCGAGGACTGGCTGTCCCCGTCCCTGGGCTACGACCCGGAGGGGTCGTGAGCCGCGCCGAAGGCCTGGGCGGAACGCCGGAAGAGGCTCCGGCCCTGCCGGAGCTCCGGACCCTCGTGGAGGACGGACGGGCGCACCTGGTGGACGGGGCCATGGGCACCGTCCTCTACGACCGGGGCGTTTTCGTGAACGTCTGCTACGACGCCCTGTCGGTGGACCGCCCGGAGCTGGTGCGTGAGATCCACCTGGACTACGTGGCCGCCGGCGCCGAGATCCTGGAGACGAACACCTTCGGCGCCAACCCCGTGAAGCTGTCGGCCCACGGACTCGACGACCGCACCGAAGAGCTCAACCGCGCCGCGGCGACCCTGGCGCTCGAGGCCGCCGGAGGCCGGGCCCACGTCCTGGGCGCGGTGGGCCCCCTGGGGGTCCGGCTCGAGCCCTGGGGCCCGACGGCGGTGGACGAGGCCCGGGAGTGGTTCCGGCGGCAGATGTCGGCCCTGCTGGACGCCGGCGTCCACGGCCTGGTGCTCGAGACCTTCGCCGACCTGGCCGAGCTCGAGGTGGCCCTGGCCACGGCCCGGGCGCTCACGGACCGGCCGGTCTTCGCCCAGTTCACCGTGGGGAGCGGGGGGCGCACCCCCTTCGGCACCGAGGCGGTGGTGGCGGGAAAGCGCCTCCAGGAGCTGGGGGCGGACGTGGTCGGCCTGAACTGCTCCGTGGGGCCCGCCGCCATGCTCGACACCGCCGAGGCCCTGGCCGAGGTCCTGACCGTGCCCCTGTCCGCCCTCCCGAACGCCGGCCTCCCCCGGACGGTTGGGGACCGGAAGATGTACCTGGCCAGCCCCGAGTACATGGCCCGCTATGGCCGTCGTTTCGTCGACGCGGGCGTCCGCTTCGTCGGAGGGTGCTGCGGGACGACGCCGGAGCACACGCGGGTCATGGCCCGGATGATCGCGGGTCTGCAGCCCCGGCACGCCTCGGTTCGGGTCCGGGCGCCGCAGGATCCCGCCGCCGCCTCGGAGCCCGTGCCCCTGGAGACCCGGTCGTCCCTCGGCGCACGCCTCGCCCGGAGGGAGCCCGTCGTCGCCGTGGAGCTCCTCCCGCCCCGGGGCTGGGACCCCGCCGCCCTGCTGGAGGCGGCCCGGGCCGTCAGCGACGCCGGGGCCCACATGGTGACCGTGATCGACGCCCCGCGGGGCCGGGGCCGGATGGCCGCCCTGCCGCTTGCCGGGCTGGTCCAGCGCGAGGCGGGGATCGAGGCGATCATGCACTACACGTGTCGCGGCCGGAACATGATGGGGATGATCGCCGACCTCCTGGGCGCCGCGGCCGACGGCATCCGGAACCTGCTCCTGGTGACCGGTGACCTGCCGACCCAGGGGCCCTACGCCGACGCCGCCTCGGTCCTGGACATCGACAGCATCGGCCTGACGAACGTGGTGGCGGGGCTGAACCGGGGCGTGGACCCCGGCGGGGCACCCATCGGCGCCCCCACGCCCTTCGTGGTAGGGGTGGCGGTGAACCCCGGCGCGGTGGATCGGGAGCGGGAGCTCAAGCGCCTGGCGTGGAAGATCGAGGCCGGCGCGGACTACGCCGTCACCCAGCCCCTCTTCGGGAGCGAGGCCCTGGCCTCGTTCCGCCGGGACGCGGGCTCCCTGGAGCTCCCCCTGCTGGCGGGTCTGTGGCCGTTCGCCTCCCTCAGGAACGCCGAGTTCCTGGCCAACGAGGTCCCGGGGGTCTCGGTTCCGCCGGAGATCCTGGCACGCATGGAGGCCGCCCATGCCCGGGGGGCCGACGCGGCCCGGGCCGAGGGGCGCGAGGTGGCCCTGGAGGCCGCCCTGGCGCTCCGGGACGAGGTCGCGGGATTCCATGTCTCGGTCCCCGGTGGCCAGGTCGACGCCGTCCTCCCGCTGGTCGAGGAGCTGGTCGGCCGTGGCTGACGATCGGCGGCCCCGGAGCCCGTCGGCCCTCCTGGAGGCGCTCCGGGGCCGGGAGCCGGTCCTGGCCGTAGAGCTGCGCCCGCCGCCGTCGGACCTCGACGCCGGGGAGAGCATGGACGCCTGGATCGACCTCCATCAGGTGTTGCGACGCTTCGCTGGACAGGGGCGGTTCGTCTTCGTCACCGACAACGCGGTGGGTGCCGCCGAGGAGGAGAACCTGGCCCATCTCCTGGCCAACCTCCCGGAGGAGGCCCCACGGGAACGGGTGGTCCCGATCCTCACGAGCAAGCACACCCTCTCCTACTGCCTCCTCTACGCGGAGCGGGCCGCCGCCGCGGGACTCGACGCCCTGACGGTGGTGGGGGGGGACAGGGACGTCGGCCCGCCCCGCTGCGTGGACCACGCCTACCAGCTCCGGGCCCGGATCCGTTCACAGGTCCCGGACCTGGCCCTGGGTGGGTGGGCGAACCCCCACCGGCCTCCCGGGGAACAGGCCGGCTTCCTGGCCGCCCCCGACGCCCACGCCGCCTTCTACCTGACCCAGATCGTCTCCCACTACGATCCCGCGGGACTGGAAGGACTGGTGACGGAGCTCGACGGCCGGGGCGTGGACCTTCCCGGGCTCGCCGGCGTCTTTCTGTACCGGAGCGCCCACCCCGGCACCCTGACCCGCCTGAGCGGGTTCTTTCCGGTGCCGGGGGAGGCCCTCACGGCGGACTTCGACCGGGGCGTGGCGGCCGAGGAGATCTGCGCCCGGAGCATCCGGGCCGCCCTCGATGCCGGCGCCGCCGGCGTCTACCTGAGCAACCTCGGGTTCCGGGGGGCCGGGCGTCGACTCACAGGGATCCTGGACCGCCTGGGTTGACCTACTCGCCGCCTCCGGGCAGCAGGCACCGACCCCGGATCGAGGACGACGCGTTGTCCGTGCTGCAGCTCGCCTGGGAGGGAAGTCGCAGCCGGATGCCCAGGATCCCGTCCTGGATCAGCGTCTCCCGCTGCACGACCCCTCCGGGGAACACGAAGGCCTGGCCGATGTCCTGGCGCCAGCCGATGACGACCTGCCGTTCCTCGCACGGCGCGCGGAGAAGGAGGGACTCGCCGATGTCGATGTACCCGATGAGAGGCCACACGTCGATGGCGTTCCGGACCTTCCGCTCTTCGATGCCCGTCTGGTAGAAGGCCTCGACGCGGCGTCCCGAGAAGTTCTGGATCACGGCCCGGCAGTTGCCGGACCCCACGCTCCGCATCGCCGCCAGCTCCTCGGGGGTGAAGTTCGCGCCCCGCACCCCACCTCCGCAGGCCGCGAGCGCCACGATGCCTCCGAAGCCCAGCATCCATCCCAGTGCTCGCCTCGTCACCGGTCCCTCCTGTTCAGGTTGTTGAAGTCCCGCAGAGCCGGCGTCCGCCGAACCTCCGGGTCAGACCTCGCCACCCCGCGCCAGGGCGTCCTCCACCGCCGCCGGAGTCGTCTCCAGCGCGGCGGTGATATTCTCATGGCCATCGGGTGTCACCAGCACGTCATCTTCGAGCCGCACCCCCATGTCCCGAAAGGGGTTGGCCCCGGCGACGCCCTCCACGACCGCCCCGGGAAGATACAGTCCCGGCTCCACGGTGAGGACCATTCCGGGCTCGAGCCTCCGGGACCGCCCCTCCCTCGCGTAGTCCCCGGGGTCGTGGACGTCGAGCCCGAGCCAATGTGAGGTCTGGTGTGGATAGAAGGGCCGATGCGCCTCCTCCGCAACCAATTCCTCCACGGTCCCCGCAAGGACGCCCAACTCCACGAGCCCCTCGGTCAGGACCCACACCGCGGCGTCGTGCACCTCGGCCACGGTGACCCCCGGGGCGATCCGTTCCACCGCGGCGGCCCGGGCGGAATCCACGACGGTGACCAGCGCCCGCTGCTCCGGGGTCCATGTGCCGTCGACGGGCCAGGTCCGGGTGACGTCGGCGGCGTAGAGACCCCAGGCGGCCCCGGCGTCCACCAGGACCATCTCACCGGGTCCCGCCACACGGTCGTTGCGGACGTAGTGGAGGGTACAGGCGTTGGCCCCGGTGCCCACGATGGTCTCGTAGGCGGGCCCGCCGCTCCCGAGTCGCCGGAACCCCGCCTCGAGGACGGCCTGCAGCTCCCACTCCGGCACGCCGGGGCGGAGAACAGCCGCCATGTCCCGGAAGGCCTGGAGCGTGACCGCGGCCGCCCGGCGGATCTGGGCCACCTCCCAGTCGTCCTTGACCACCCTGAGGTCGTCCAGGATCTCACCCGGGTCCACCACCGCCCGGGGCCCGGTCCCCTGCCTCTGGCCCCGACGCCGCGCCCGGCGGAGCGCCTCGACCACGGCGGGCTCCACGTCGGGGTGGGCGCCCAGGCGGAAGTACACCGTCCCCGCTCCGTCCAGGAGCCCCGGGAGGACCCGTCCGACGTCCTCCGAAGGGTGGACTTCCGCGGCACCGAGCGCCTCCCCCAGGGCCGCCGGATCGGGGCGCTCTCCTGTCCATAGCTCCACCTCGGGATCCCGGGAACGGAGGAAGAGCGCGGGCATCGGCTCCTCGCCGCCCCGGACCACCACCAGCGCGTCGGGCTCGGTGAGCCCGGTCAGCCAGTAGAGCTCGCTGTCGGGGCGGTAGGGATACTCCGTGTCCCGGGAGCGGAGGCGGTGGGGCGCACCGGGGAGGACCATGACGTCCCCCGGGGCCAGGCGCTCGGCCACACGGGCGAGGCGTTCATCCCGGAGGGCGTCCGGGAGCGCTTCCGGTTGCGTAATCATGCTCCGAAGCTATCTCCATCCCCCGGGCGCCCGCGATGGGCCGCCGCGCCCCGGCCCCGAACCCCGATCTCATGTCCCCGTCGCCGCCCACCACCCCGCTCGCCCGGACCCTCCGCCTCGTCGGCCGGGGCGTCCTGGCCTCCCTGCCCCTCCTCCTCCCGCCGACCGGGCTCGAGGCCCAGGCTCCCATCCCGGCGGAGGACCCGGCGTGGGTCTTCCACACCTTCTCCATCGTGGCCGTGGACGCCGAGACCGGCGAGACGGGCGTGGCGGTGACGACCCGGAACGCCTGTGTCGGCAACGGCGTTCCCTGGGTCCGGGCCGGCGTCGGCGCCGTGGCCACCCAGGCCAGCACGCGCCCCGAGTACGGCACGGAGCTCCTGGACCGCATCGGGGCTGGCCAGGCGCCGGAGGAGGCGTTGCGCGACGCGCTGGCGGACGACCCCGCCGCCGACCGCCGGCAGATCGGCGTGGTGGACCTCCGGGGGCGCACCGCCCAGCACACCGGGACCGGCGCCAACGCGTGGGCGGGTCAGGTCGCCGGGGAGGGGTTCGCCGTCCAGGGGAACCTGCTGGTCGGGCCGGAGGTGCTGGACGCCGTGGCCGCCGATTTCCGGGGCTCGGCGGGCTCCGGGCGACATCTGGCCGACCGTCTCGTATCGGCCCTGGAAGCGGGCCAGGCCCGGGGCGGGGATGCCCGCCACGGCCGGGCACAGTCGGCGGCGGTGCTGGTGGCGGATCCCCGGGAGGACGTGGCGCGACGGCCCGACGGACAGACGGTTTTCATCCACGTCTGCGAGCATCCCGAGGCCGTCGCCGAGCTCCGCCGCACCCACGACGCGGTGGCCGGCACCCTGGGGCACCGCACCCTCCAGGCCTTCGAGGGGGGCGACGTGGCCCAGCTCAAGATCCTCCTGAACCTGCTGGGGTACCTGGAACCGGACCTCGATTCCCTCCCCGAAGAGGGGCTCACCCGCTTCGACGCCCCCACCGTGGACGCGGTGGACCGGTTCCGGGAGGATCAGGGGCTCGGCGGCGCCGGACTGGGTGTGCCCCCCGGCACGGTGGACGCCGAGGTGGTCCGCCTCCTCTGGACCGAGCTCGAAGCCCGAGGGCTGGCGCCCGAGGCCCGCACCCGCATCCGCCCGTTCACCCAGATCCGACGGTGAGTCCCGCCATGCTCCCTGCCCTCTCCCGGCTCGCCCTGCGCGTGACCCTCCTCGTCCTGGCCGTCCTGGCGGGTCTGCCGTGGGGGCCGGGCCCGCTCCGGGCTCAATCCCCCGACTCGATCCCCGCGGACTCGGTCATCCCCATGGCGCCGCTCCGGGTCGAGGTCCTGCGGACGCTGGGCGAGGGCGCACGGACGCCGTACGCGGTCTCGGGCCTGGGCCCCGACGAGCTCGTGGCAGAGCGCCCGTCCGGGTTCCTGGCCGACGCATTGGTGGCGCTCCCGGGGCTGGAGGTCCAGAACCGCTTCAACTTCGCCGTGGGCGAGCGGCTGGCCGTCCGGGGCTTCGGTGCCCGGTCCCAGTTCGGGGTCCGGGGGCTCAAGGTGTACCTGGACGGGGTCCCTGCCACTCTGCCCGACGGCCAGACCACGCTGGATCACGTGAACCCACAGGTCCTGGAGCGGGCGGAGTTGATGAGGGGCCCCGGCGCTGCCCTCTACGGCAACGGGGCCGGAGGGGTGCTGCTCCTCCGGAGCCGACGACCCGAGGAGGGGCAACGCATGACCCTCTGGAGTCAGGGCGGCAGCCACGGCTACCTGCAGCTCAGCGGGGCGGCGGAGCGGGCCCGGGGCACGACGGCCTCCCGGATCCAGATCACCCGCCTGGCCTACGACGGCTTCCGGGGCGACGGGGACGGGGGCACCTACGGCCAGGCGGAGCGGTGGACCACCACGGCGACCCATTCCATGGCCCTGGGAGGCGGAACCCTGAGCGTCATGGCCGTGGGCGTTGAGCTGGACGCGGAGAACCCAGGCTCCCTTCCGGCGGATCGCCTCGAGGACCCCACCCGCCCGGCCTGGGGCTTCAACGTCGCCCAGGGAACCGGCAAGGAGGTGCGCCAGCTCCAGCTCGGAGGGACCTGGGAGCGGGCCTTCGGCGGCCTGGACAGCCGGACCACCCTCTGGGGCCTCACGCGGGACGTCACCAACCCCATTCCCACCTCGGTCATCGACCTGGGCCGGACGGGGCTGGGCGGGACCGTCGGGCTCGGCGGCCACGCCGGGGCGATCCGCTGGGATACCGGCATCGACGTGGAGGCCCAGCTCGACGACCGTCGCAACTTCGAGAACGACGGCGGCAGCTCCGGCGACCTGACCCTCAGCCAGGACGAGACGGTGACGGGCCTCGGGGTGTATGCCGCCGCAGCCTGGACGAAGGGGATCGGCAACGTGCACGCCGCCCTGCGCTACGACCGCTTCCGTTTCGAGGTGGAGGATCTGCTCGTGCTGGCCGGGGAGCCCGACGAATCCGGGTCCCGCACCATGGACGCCTGGAGCCCCTCCCTGGGAGCGGCCCTGGATCTCGGAGCCGTCCGCGTCTTCTCCTCGGTCTCGTCCTTCCTGGAGACCCCCACGACCACCGAGCTGGCCAACCGGCCCGACGGGGCCGGAGGGTTCAATCCCGAGCTGGAGCCAACCCGGGGTTGGACGACGGAACTGGGCATCCGGGGCATCGTGGCCGGGCGGGTGGGATGGGAGCTGGTGGGCTTCTACACGTCCCTCACGGACGAGCTCATCCCCTTCGAAGTGCCCACCGACCCGGGCCGGACGTTCTACCGCAACGCCGGGGAGTCCAGCCACCGGGGGGTCGAAGCGGCCCTGCGCATGTCCTTCGCCCGGGGGCTGACCGGTCGGCTCGCCTACACCTGGGTCGACGCCCGCTTCGACAGCGGCGAGCTGGACGGCAACCGCATCCCGGGCCGGACCCCGAACCTCCTCGAGGCCGTCCTCGAACAGCGGCTCGGGAACGCCTTCGTGAGCCTGCGGGGCCACTGGACCGACGACATCCCCGTGGACGACGCCAACACCGCCACGGCCGACGGCTACGTCCTCCTCGAGCTCCGGGCGGGCTTCGACGCCCTCCAGGTCGGAGGCACCCGGCTCTCCCCCTGGGCCGCCGTCCAGAACCTCTTCGACGAGACGTACGTGTCCTCGGTGGCGGTGAACGCCTTCGGGTCGCGGTTCTTCGAGCCGGGGCCCGGCCGGACCCTCCAGGTGGGCCTTCAGGCGGTCTTCGACTGGCGGTAGCCGCGAGGCGCCGAACGGCGGTACCGCCCCGTAGACGTGCTCACCGCCTCCGATGATCGGCTGGGCTCCGGAGGGCCCGTGTGGTCGGCCTCAGCCCTCTCCGGGCCCCGGGCAGAACCCCCCGTCCTCCACCAGCAGGAGGGCGTTCGCCACCGAGCGTTCCCCCGTCTCGTCCGAGGGGTGGCTCACCGCCCGGCCCCGGATCACCATCACCGAGGACCCGCCGCCGTCCAGGTTGAGCGCCTCCTCGGCGCCCAGGGCCTCCAGGAGGCCGGTGAGCTCCGGGAGGGTCATCCCGGTGGAGTAGTCCCCCTGTCGGCCGTCCACCACCACCCACCAGAGCCGGCGATCGTCCCGGGACACGCCCACGGCGGTCCGGGGATGCCGCTGGGCGGCGAAGGAGGGATTGGCCGAGACGCCGAGGTCGCCCACCCGGGCGCCCCCGTCCAGGAGCTCCGGATAGCCCCCGATCACGTGAACGGCCCGGAGCCCCCCTTCCCCCAGGGGCCACCCCGTGCGGGCCACCGCCTCCTCGGAGACGCCGGTGGTGCCGATCCAGGGAAGGCCGCCCCCCGGCCGGAAGGCCACGGCGGGGCGTTCCCTGCCGCTCCGCCGGACACCCTGGACCACCTCGGGCCCCAGGGGACGTCCCTCGGGGGTGAAGAAGTCCCCGTTCACCGCCGCCAGCACCTCCCCGGAGCGGCCCTCCGCCAGCGCCGTCACCGTGCGGCGCCCCTCCTCGTCGCCCGTCGCCGCCACTTCCACGCCCAATCGACAGCGGGTGAGGTCCACCTCGAGCAGGTGCACGGCCCAGGGCCCCGCGGGGGACCAGAGGAACCGGTAGAAGACCCCCTCCGACACCCGGATCACCCGGCTCGAGTCCGGTGTCAGCATCTCGAGCACCGGGTCGGGGAGGTCCCGGGGCAGGGACGGCGGACGGTCGGGAGGCGCGCAGGCTGCGACCAGGGCCAGGAGGGCCCCGGCCCCGAGGGTGCGGACGGTGGACGGTGGAACGGGCATGGGGCAACCTACCCCGGCCCGGGGTGGCACGGAATGGTCCGACCGGCATATTCCGGCATGCGCCGCCTCCTCGCCCTCCCGCTCCTCGCCGTCGCCCTCCTGGCCCTGTCCACCCGGGCGGCCGGGGCCCAGGACGCCGAGGGCTGGCGCTTCGGAATCTCGGTGGGCGGCGTGAGCACGGTCGGCTTCGTGATGGAGCGGGTCGGCAGCTGGGGCAGCGTGGAGGTCCTGGTGGGGACCTGGGCCTTCCGGGACGTGAGCCTCTCGACCGTCTACAAGCACACGCTGGGCGGCGGCGACTTCCGGGGCGTGGTGGGCCTGGGGCTGTGGACCGTCCTGGCCTTCCCCCCCGACGAGAGGACGGGCGTCGCCCTAGAGGCCCGGGCGCCGGTGGGCTTCCAGTGGGAGCTCCAGGACGACCAGGTCCTTGGGGCCGAGCTGGGGTTCAGCCGGGCTCTGGCGATCCGCCGCACCGACCCGGAGGACGAGACGCC
>DATHRY010000120.1:0-2125 GCA_035464715.1 Longimicrobiales bacterium | reverse complement strand
CGTGCTCGATCCCCGCGTGGGACAGGGTGGCGGAGGAGCGGGCGTCCCCGAGGATCGTGGGGACCGACAGGCGCTCCAGGGTCTCCCGGGCCGCCTCGTCGGGGGAGCTGTCGATGACCGCCACGTCGAGGCCCATGTCGTAGAGGTCCCGGACCACCCGGAGGCCCACACCTCCGGCGCCCAGCACGATGGCGTGATGTCGGTAGGTCATGGCCAGCGCCTCGCCCCAGCGGTCACGGTGCTCCTCGCGGTTGAAGAAGAGGTCCAGGAAGTCGGCGGCGCCGAAGCCCACCAGGATGATGAACGCCACCGGGAGGGCGTACCAGAAGACCACCAGCGACAGCTCTGGCGGCACGTTCTCCGGCGCCTCCAGCAGCATCAGCTGGAGCATGATGTAGGGCCGGTCCACCAGTGGGATCGTGACCCCCCGGAGCGCTCGGTAGATCTCGCCGTAGACCAGGCCGCCCAGCACCGTCACGCCCACGAAGCCCAGGATCGGCCCCCGGAACTCCCTCAGCAGCGCCAGGGAGTGGGTCACCACGGCCCGGAGGCGGCGGGCGACACCTCCCCGGCGCCGGGGCCGGGCGAGGCGGCTCTTCACGGTGGTGGGCATGTGGGTGCGCGGCGGGTCGGAGAGGGCCGGAGAGCGGGGTGACGGCCGGTCAGACGCGGGAGGTCGTCCCGGATACGGCGCCGTCCCGCCGGCTCGTCACTGGCTCACCCCGGTGGGCATCGTCAGGAGCTGGGCGTAGAGCTCGATGGCGTACCAGAGATTCGCGATCCGGAGGTTCTCGTCGGGCGCGTGCTGGTTGTTGTCGTGGTTGGCCACCGGGACGTTCACGAAGGGCTTCTCGAGGAAGTCGGTGAAGAGGTACAGCGGCAGCGAGCCGCCCAGGCCCGGGGTCAGCAACAGGGCACCCTCGCCGAAGGCGTCGTCCGCCGCCGCATCCGCCGCGGCGATCACCTGCTGGACGTAGGGATCCGACATGGAGGCCCGGGCGGCCGGGTATCCGCCGCCCCCGGTGACCTTGGCGATCTTCGGATACCGCAGCCGGGTCTCCATGTCCGGGTCCTCGGAGACGATGTGGAAGCCCTGGGCCCGGATGTGGTCTTCGATCAGCGCCCGCATGTGAGCGGGGTCGTTCCCCTTCACGAGGCGGATCCCGAGGGCGGCGGTGGCCTCGTTGGGGATCACGTTCCGGGCCAGGGCCCCGGTGTTGCCGGCGGAGAGGCCGCGGATCGTCAGCGCCGGCACCAGGAGGCGCTCCGGCAGGGTCTCGGGCTCGCCCTCGGTCCAGCCCAACCCCATCTCCCGCTTGAGCTGCTCGTCCACCGGGGGGAGCGCGTCCAGGGCGGCCCGCTCCTCCGCGCCCAGGGGCTCCACCGTGTCGTACCAGCCGTCCACCGTGACCTCGCCGGTGTAGGGATCCTTCATGGACGCCAGGAGCTCGGCAAGGACCATGGGGGTGTCCGGCGCCCAGTTGCCGTAGTGGCCCGAGTGGAGGTTCCGGGTGGCGCCGTAGACGGTCACCTCCATCCCGAAGACGCCCCGGACCCCGAAGGTGAGCTGGGGCCGGCCGCTCTGGTGGGCGGGCCCGTCGAAGAAGAGCCAGACGTCGATGGCGTCGAGCCGGTCCCGGTACGTCTCGAGGTACTCCCGCAGGTGGGGCGAGCCCGCCTCTTCCTCGCCGTCGAAGAAGAACACCAGGTTCGACGTCGGCTGGATGCCCTCTCCCCGGAAGGCCTCGAGCACGGGGACGATCGCCGCGATGGGTGCTTTGTCGTCCCCTGCGGAGCGGGCGTAGAGCCTCCATTCGGGGTCCACCGCCGCCCCGGCCTCCGGGAGGGGGATGGGCGCCCCGCCGGACTCCATCGAGGCGGAGTAGAGCGTCGGGTCCCAGGGGGCGTGGGTCCAGTTCGAGGGGTCCGCCGGCTGCCCGTCGTAGTGGACGTACACGCCCAGGGTGCGGGTCGCGCCCGGAACCCGGAGCTCGCCGTACACGATGGGCGGGGCGTCGCCGACCTCCAGGAGCTCCGCGTCGACCCCGGCGGCTTCCAGCTCCCCGACGATGTACTCCGCGGTGCGCCGGATCCCCTCCCGGTCGCTGGCCACGTTCGGGTACGA
>DATHRY010000119.1:0-3304 GCA_035464715.1 Longimicrobiales bacterium | reverse complement strand
AGGCCGGGAGCGGGCGGGCACAGCTCTCTCGTCGATGTCGCTCCGGGGGCATGGGTCGAACCGCCCGAGCGACCACAGGATCAGCGGCGGGACACCGCTGCCAGGCTGAGCCCCATACCGAATGCGAGAATGGCACCGGCGAATGCCGCCGGGATCGGCGACGCTCCGACCTGGATCGACACGGACGCACCCACCATCCGGTCGACCCCCCCGTAGTCCACGTTTCCGACCGCGAGGCCAAAGTATCCCAAGGCGGCGAGGGCCGCCCCGGACAGGGCCAGGGCGAGGCGTTTCAGAACGGTTCTACCTGCAATCCCCCCTCGCAACGCCGTGGACCTCACACGGGTCTCCGGCCCAGGAAGAAGCCAACGATCGCCAGGATCAGGAAGACCACGAAGGCGATCTTGGCCAGTCCGGCCATGGTCCCTGCGATCCCACCGAATCCAAGAATCGCCGCAATGACGGCGAGGATGAACAACCAGATCGCGGCACTCAACATGGGAGCCTCCCGGCGTATAACGTTTCACAGGTTCGGTCGGCTCGACGATTCGATCCGACGACCGGTGTAGGCGCAATGTCCGTGCCGCTGCCCCGGGAGGGGTGGGAAACGGGCCCCCGGGAGGGAGGGCCCGACCCGGACTTCAGATCGTCTCGAGCGTGTCCACCGTGCGGGCCGTCCGGCGGTCCCCGGTGTTGAGCGTACCCTCGGGCTCGAAGAGGACGATCCAGGTCTCGTCGGCGGCCTCGGGACGGTGCTCCACACCGCGAGGGACGATGCAGAAGTCTCCGGGGTCGAGGGTGACGATCCCGTCCCGGAAATGGAGATCGAGCCGACCCCGGACCACCAGGAACAACTCGTCCTCACCTGGATGGCGATGCCAGTCGAAGGCCCCCTGGACCTTGGCCACCTTCACGAGCTGCCCGTTCAGCGCCCCCACCACCCGGGGCACCCAGTGGTCCGAGAAGCGCCCGAAGGTCTCCTCGAGGTTCACCTTCCGGATCCCGGGGCCCGGTGCCTCTTTCCCGCCCACGTCAGTCCGCCTCCGCTCCATGTCTTCTCCGATGGGCTCCGAGGGCCGGCACCGCCGCCGCAGGGACCATCATGGCCCCCGGGCCGGGGGAGCGCGAGCCCCGTCCACGGACGGGGCGGTGACGCGCCGCGGCGTCGCCCGCGGCCGCCGTGGACGGCAAACGGGGCCGCCCCGATGTTCCGGAGCGGCCCCGCGGGCACCGTGGTCGTCAGACCCGTCCGAGCGCGTCAGACCTTCGTGACGTTCTCCGCAGCAGGGCCCTTGGCGCCCTGCACGATGTCGAACTCGACCTGATCACCCTCGTCCAGGCTACGGAACCCATCCGCCTGGATCGCGCTGTGGTGGACGAAGCAGTCCTTGCTCCCGTCCTCCGGGGTGATGAAGCCGAAACCCTTCTGGTCGTTGAACCACTTCACGGTTCCCTTGGTACGCATCGATCGCGCTCCCTGAGTTGTGTCGAGTCGGAGTTACGATGATACGTATTTCCCGACTACTCTCCGTGCGCGGAACACCCGCGCGGGCGTGTGACCCACCCGGTCACATGAAGAAACAGCGATAGTCTCGAAGGACGAGACCATCGCCTATATATAGACCTTCATCCATAGCGGATGACCCAAGATTTGGCTTCCGGGGGCGGTTCGTCAATGATTCTGTTCCCGGCCGACCCCGTGTCCGGGACCCGGAGGGTGAACTGTCCGCCGCGCGGTGCCGCACAGGGTGATCCAGTCGGTTCCCGAAGGACCCGCGCACGACCGGAAGTACGCGGTCCACGGCGATGGCCCGTCGGTATGGGAAGATGCCCCGGGTCCGAGGGCGCAGCGATGGGACGATGGGCCCCCGTTCGGGGATCCCGGGACACCGGCGACGGAGACGTCACATCCCGTCGCGGGAGGAGCAGGCCGCCACGGCGTTCTCGAAGGGACGGCCCCGCACGGGACGGTGGGCTCTATCCGCCCCGGATCCGTTGGGCGATCGCCAGCCCGAGGCGCTCATGCACGGGATCCCCGCTGTCCGCCATGCCGCAGGCCAGCAGGACCGCCCACCCACGCGCCCGGGCGCGCTCGAGGCCGGAGGCTCCGTAGGCCGAGAGGAAGGTCTCCCTCGCTTCCGGATCCGGCAGCACCGTCCAGGCGGCGGCCAGGTCCGTGGCCGGATCACCCACGGTCAGGTCTCCCCAGTCGATGATGCCGGCGAGGCGGCCTTCCCGGACGATCACGTTCCGGGCGTGGAGGTCGCCGTGGATCCATACGCCGTCGTCCGCCCCCACCGGCACCAGGGCCTGCCGCCAGGCCGGGAGCAGGTCGGTCAATCCGAGGCTCCCGAGGCGGGCCTCGACCCCGGACGCACGATCGGTCAGGGGGACGCCTCGGAAAGGACTCCGGGGGGCGTCGACCGGCGCGGGACGGTGGAGGATCCGGAGGGCCTCCGCCAGAACCGGCGCCTCGGTCGCCGGCAGCCGCGCCTCGTCGGCGGGTGCGCCCGTGACCCACGGCACCACGCACCAGGGGTAGGGATATCCGGCGTCGGGCCGTCCTTGCAGCAGGGGGAGTGGGACGGGCAGCGGGAACCCCCGGGCCACCTCGGGGAGCCATCGCCGCTCCACCGACAGGAGACGAGCCGCCACCGCCCGCCGTGGAAGCCGCACCGCCAACCCTCCGGCTCCGGCCTCCGGGAGCCCCATGCGGAACGTCACGTTGTCCCACCCCTCCCCCGCTCGCACGAGGGGCTCCTGGAGGAACTCGGGACCCTGGCGGCGCAGGAGGCGGCGGACCAGCGTCTCGTCGATCCGCACGTCCGGCCGCGGCAGGGACGACCGCGGGGTGGATCGGGCGTCAGGCACGGGACCGGCCCCGGGCGGGAGGACCGTGATCCTCTCGAACACGGCACCCGGGCTCTCCGGCTTCGACCCGGCCTTCGGGGACCCTCGCCCCGGGACCTTCGGGACGCCACCTTGGCCCCCACCACCCGCGCTCGAGCTCGCCCGGGTGCCGTCCCCCTCCCGAAGGAGCGAACTCATGACGGATCGGAAGAAGGCTTCGGACTTTCCCAAGGAGGTTCTCGCGCTGTTCGACGGCTACGTGCATGGCTTGATAGACCGCAGGGATTTTCTAGAGGGCGCCGCAACGGTGCTTGGGGGCGGGGCGGCGGCGCTGGCGGTGCTCGATGCTCTCCGGCCCCGGTACGCCTGGGCGCGGCAGGTGCCCGAAGAGGACGAGCGCATCCGGGCCGAGTACGTCGAATATCCGTCGCCGGACGGATCCGGCACCATGCGG
>DATHRY010000118.1:0-1945 GCA_035464715.1 Longimicrobiales bacterium | reverse complement strand
CGGAAGGGGCCGAAGGCGGCGTCGAGCTCCAGGCCGGCCACCCCCCAGACCCGTCGTTCGCTGGTCCCGGGGAGGTCCAGGGTCCGGCGCGGGGTGGAGCCGGCCTGGACGCCGGCGAAGGCGGTGATCCCGACGCTCCAGCCGGCGGCGTCCTGGGCCTCGTACGTGTCCGCCAAGGACAGGACCAGCGCGGCGGCCAGGAGAGGCCCCGCGCGGCGCGCCGCGCGGGGCGGGGCGGGAGGGAGGGGAGCTGGGAGGGTCCGGCGCATGTGGCCCGGTTCGGCGAGGGAGGGGGGTGGAGGGTACATTATACCGTCCGCGCCGGTGGGGTCCCGGTTGCTCGGGGGTCCGGTGGCGCGAAGGCGGTCCGGGACGATGCCCGGGGGCCGCTTCGCCCCGGGCCCGGGCGGGCCCCATCGATCGACGAAGCCACCGACGAGGGACCAGATGCCCAGTCTGCTCGTGACGGGGGGCGCCGGATTCATCGGCGCCAACTTCGCACGGTACTGGTCCCGCCGACACTCCGGGGACCCCATCGTGGTCCTGGACGCCCTCACGTATGCCGGTCGACGGTCGCGGATCGCGGACCTCGAACGGTCCGGTGCGGTGCGGTTCGTGGAAGGGGACATCCGGGACCAGGCGCTGGTGGAGCGGCTTCTGGTGGAGGGCGGGATCGACACCGTCGTCCACTTCGCCGCCGAGAGCCACGTGGATCGGTCCATCGGCGATCCCGATGCCTTCGTCTCGACGAACGTGGTGGGGACCCAGTCCCTCCTGGAGGCCGGGCGGCGGGTGTGGCTCGAGGGGAGCTCTGGCGCACCCCACCGCTTCCACCACGTCTCCACGGACGAGGTCTTCGGAAGCCTGGCCGAAGGCGCCGCGGCGACCGAGGCCAGCCCGTACGCGCCGAACTCCCCCTACGCCGCGTCCAAGGCGGCATCGGACCATCTGGTCCGCGCCTATCACCGCACCTTCGGCCTCCGGACGACGACGACCCACTGCACGAACAACTACGGTCCGTGGCAGTTCCCCGAGAAGCTCGTGGCGCTCTTCCTCGCGAACATCCTGCGGGGCCGGCCTCTCCCGGTATACGGGGACGGGCAGCACGTACGCGACTGGCTCCACGTGGAGGACCACTGCCGGGCCCTCGAGCTGGTCCTGACCGGGGGCCGCCCAGGCACGACCTTCGTGGTCGGGGGAGAGGGCGGGCCCACGAACCTCGAGGTGGTGGAGGCGCTGTGCCGGGCGGTGGACCGGGCACTGGAGGCGGACCCGGCACGGCTGGAGCGCTTCCCGGGGACTCCCCGTGCCTCCGGTGGGCGTGCGATGGACCTGATCCGCTTCGTCGAGGACCGTCCGGGGCACGACCGGCGGTACGCCGTGGACGCCTCCCGGATCCGGGAGCACCTCGGGTTTCGTCCGGAGCGGTCCCTGGACGAAGGGTTGGGGGCCACCGTGGACTGGTACCTGGACCACGAGGACTGGTGGGGGCCACTGCTCGAGGGGGCCGGCGCCGCCGGCTGAACTCCCGGCGCGGTCCGGAACGCCGGGGTGAGGGTGTCCCCGCTCCCTGCACCCGCTGGTCGGGGCCGGTAGACTGCGGTCCTCGCCCCCTTTGATCGGGCCCACGGGCCCACTCGTGTGGTGGCCAGATCGTTACCGAGCAGCGCCGGGGCCTGCGAGGCGACACATTCGCTTCGCCGGTCCCTGTCCCCCTGATCCACACCCCATGTCCCTGAAGGTCCTCTCCGTCTTCGGGACCCGTCCGGAGGCGATCAAGATGGCGCCCGTCGTCCGGGCGCTGGATGCCGAGCCCGGGATCGACGCCCGGGTCTGCGTGACCGCCAAACACCGAGGCATGCTGGACCAGGTCCTGGACTTCTTCGAGATCCGTCCGGACCACGACCTGGACCTCATGGAGCACGCCCAGGGCCTGGCCGACGTC
>DATHRY010000117.1:0-22788 GCA_035464715.1 Longimicrobiales bacterium | reverse complement strand
GGAACCGGACGTTGGCCGAGAGCTGGTCCGTGAGGGTGTTGTACTGCAGGAAGGGGCTGGCGGAGAACTTGGTGTTCGCCGCCATGCGGGCCGAGAGCCGCAAAAGGTGGGCCGTGAACCGCTGGTCCCGGTCGTCGAACTCGATGCGGTTCCACTCCCAGCCTCCCTGGAGCTCCACGTAGCGGTTCATGGGCCAGTTGAAGCTGGTCTCCAGGCCCACCCGGGTGCCGTCGAAGAACTGGCCCGCCGTGGCGGTCAGGTTCGGTCGGATCGCCCATCCCCGGGGCGCGTTGAACTGCACGGCGCCTTCGGTGAACCAGTACCGTCCCGCCGGAACCATGGCGTCGTCCGAGAGATCGAAGGCTTCCAGGACGTCCTCGTAGCTGGTCTTCGTGGACACCTTGACGGTGGTCCCGGGCTTGGTCTCGAGCTGCAGGAAGGGGTTCAGCGTGACCGTCTCCACCTCGTCGTCGAAGTGACGCTGATACCCCATGGACGCGAAGCCCAGCCAGATCCGCCGGAACGCCGACTCCTCGCCCGGTCTCCAGTTGTAGTTCCAGTCGCTCTGCAGGCGGGTGAAGTCCTCCCGGGGCTCGAAGCCCATCTCGGGCCGATAGCCGGCCCCGGACCAGACCAGGGCGTTCTGGTAGTTCAGCCCCTCCTGCCGCCGGCGGGTCCAGTCCACCAGGATCCGCCCCGCGTCGAAGCCCGTGGGCAGGGCGTCCCGGATCTCGTCGCCGCCCTGGAAGGTCTGCAGCCACTTCACCGTCAGGTACTCGTCGCCCCACACGCGGAAGAGGCCGTCGAGGCCGTAGGTGACGTTGTAGACCCCTCCCGTGGCGATGCGGCTCGTGGTCATGGCCCCCACGAAGGAATTCTCGTTGAACACCCGCCGGCGGAGCCGGAGCACGCCGAAGTTCTCCGAAGGGACCTCCCCCAGGTCCTGGGTCTGCATGTCGATGAAGCCCAGATCCCAGGTCCCGACCCGCCCCACCAGCCGGGCGCCGCCGTAGATCGGCACCGGCTCCCCGTCGGCGAGGCCGATGCGCCGGGAGTAGAAGAGGGTTCCCCGCTCCGTGCCGGTGGCGAAGTCGAAGATGCCGGCCCGCTCCTGGAAGAAAGGCCGCTTCTCGTCGAAGAAGAGGGAGAACCGGGTGAGGTTCACCTGCTGCTGGTCGGCCTCCACCGCGGCGAAGTCGGTGTTCACCGTCAGGTCCAGCGTCAGGTTGCGGGTGGGGTTCAGCTTCAGGTCGCCGCCGAACTCCCAACGCGAGCTGTCGGGGGCGACCCAGGCGTCCCCGGCCTCGGTGAGGGCGGCGGCCCGATCCGTACCCGCGAGGACGTAGGGGGCGACGTAGACCGGACTGCGGGCCTCGACCGCCTGGAAGCGGACGTCCTGGAACGACGAGACCTGCGTGTAGATGGAGGTGGGGGGTATGGCGGGGAAGGTCCAGCGACTTCCGTCCCCGGGCTCGTAGGCGTAGACCATCATCCCCATGACCACCGATCCGTCCGGGTCGGTCTCGAAGCGGAGGCTCGAGAAGGGGATGCGCATCTCACCGAACCATCCCTGCTCGGTGATCTCGGTGCGGAGGTCCCAGAAGGTGTTCCACGAGATCCCCCGGGGCCCCGCGGCGCCGCCGGCCTCGTTCTGGCCGTCGCCGGTGACGCTCATGTCCATGCGGGCGCCCAGCGGGAGGCCCACGAAGCGGACGGCGTTCTCGTTGTCGTTGAAGGTGTCCAGGAAGACTCCGAAGCCGTCGTCGCCGCTCCAGGTGTCCCGGGTGAGGGAGAACGCCCGGATGTCGGACGGGTCCTCGTGCCAGAAGCGGGCGGCGACGTAGATGGCCTGGTCGTCGTAGGCCATCAGCACCTGGATCTGCCGGTCGCTCGGACCGCGGAAGGTGGGCTCGTACATGGTGAGCTGCAGCGGCGGCACGCCGTCCCACGCGGCTTCGTCGCTGAACCCGTCCAGGGTGATGGGTCCGTTCAGGCGGGGGATGTCCACCACCCCCCCCGCCTCCGGGGCGGAGCGACCCGCGTCCACCGCCGTGGGCCCGGGGCCGGGGGTGCCGAACTGGGCCCGGGCGGGAGCCGCCCCCAGAGCGAGGACGAGGACGGACAGTGCGAGAGGGCCGGGCGACCAGGGTCGGCGAGGACGGGGGCCCGAGGAGACCCGACGGCCGCCGGGGGTTGTCGGACGGACGTTGGCGGAGGCCGGACGGGGACGGGACCTGGGGTGCGAGTCGGGGAACATGGGCGCCAAGAGAGCATCCCCGTCTCCGCTTTGCCACCCCACGCGGGGGAACCTTCGGGGCTCCGGACGCGATTCAACAAGGAGCCCGTCGGGAACTCGGTTCTCGGCTTGTGCCGACTCCGGGTGACGGCGATCGTTTCCGCGAGAACCTTCCTTACCTCTGAACACTCCGACCATGTCTCCTGCTGTCTTTGGCGCACCCCGCGCATCTCGCGTGGCTTCTCTGTTGACACTCGCCCTGTCGGCGGTGCTGACGGCCTGCGGTGGCGGATCGCCCCCGCCCGCCCAGCAGGCGCCGCCGCCCCGGCCTCCGGTGTCGCAGCCCGCCGACGACGCGCGGGTCTCCCCGCAGACGGTGCAGGTGCCACCCCGGTCCGACCGGGAGCCGCAGCCGCCCTTCCCGGGCGTGCAGGTGCGGGGGATCGACACGGTGCGGGCCGGCGAGTTCGACCAGGGGAGGATGTGGACCTTCGACGTCCCCCCGGCCGAGTACTTCCGGGAGACCTACGGCATCGCGGCCGACGAGGCCTGGTTCGAGCGGGCCCGCCTGGGGGCGCTGCGGATCCCGTCCTGCTCGGCCTCCTTCGTGTCACCCGACGGGCTGGTCCTCACCAACCACCACTGCGCCCGGGAGTTCGTGACCCAGGTGACCGAGGACGGGGAGAGCCTCCTGGACGACGGCTTCTACGCCGCCACCCTCGCCGAGGAGCGGGAGCTCGAGGACTTCACCGCCGACCAGCTCATCGCCATCCGTGACGTCAGCGCCGAGGTCGACGAGCGGGTCGGGGATCGGACGGGGCCCGAGCGGGAGCAGCGTATCGAGCGGGCCACCTCGGAGATCGAGAGCCGGCTCCTGGAGGAGTTCGGCGGGGAGGACGCCGGGATCGAGATCGAGGTGGTCGCTCTCTACAACGGGGCCCGACACTCGGCGTACGTGTTCCGGCAGTACACGCATGCACGCCTGGTGATGGCGCCGGAGCTCCAGATCGGGTTCTTCGGCGGGGATCCGGACAACTTCACCTATCCCCGCTACAACCTCGACTTCGCCCTCTTCCGGATCTACGACGAGGACGGCGACCCCCTGGACACCTCCGACTGGTACTTCCCCTGGAGCACCGAGGGGGTGGAGGCCGGCGACCCCATCTTCATCGTCGGGAATCCGGGCTCGACCTCCCGCCTCCAGACCGTGGCCGAGCTGATGTTTCGCCGGGACGTGGGTGACCGTCTCACGGTGGAGTTCCTGAAGCGCCGTGCCGCCGCCCTCGAGGAGTACATCGACGCCTACCCCGAGCGGGCCGACGAGTACGACCTGCGAAACGACTGGTTCGGGGCCATGAACTCCATCAAGGCCTACCAGGGGCAGGTCGACGGCCTCTACGACCCGGTGATCCTCGCGAAGCGGGGGGACACCGAGCGCCGCTTCGTGGAGGCCCTCCGGGCCGACTCCGCCCTCAACGCCCGCTACGGCGGCGTGGTGGAGGAGATGGCACGGCTCCAGATGCAGAAGGCGGAGCTGGAGCAGGGTTTCGGGTCCTTCCTGGGGCTCACGGCCGACGGCTTCGAGTCGCCGACCCTCCACCGGGCCCTCCTGGCCTACCAGATCCTCACCGCCCGCCAGAACGGAGCTCCGGACGCAGCGGTGGCCGGCCTGGTGGCGTCCGTGGACTCCGTCACCAGCGTCCCGCCGGAGCTGGACGAATGGCTCATCGAAGCCCGGGTCCAGGAGTTCATGGAGCACTACGGCGTGACCGAGCGCTGGGTGGGGGCCATCCTCCGGGGCCGGACCGCCGAGGGTGTGGCGGCCGGCATCGTGGCGAACTCCATGCTCACCGACTCGGCGGCGGCCTCCGACGGGGTGCGCCGGGGGTTGATCCGGGCCGACGATCCGGCCATCCGGTTCGTGGGGCTCTACGTGCCGGCGTTCATCGACTTCCAGCAGGCCATGAGCCGGATCTCCCAGCGGGAGGACGAGCTGGCGGCCCAGCTCGGTCGGGCCCGCTACGAGATCTACGGGACCGACCTGCCCCCCGACGCCACCTTCTCGCTGCGCATCGCGGACGGGGTGGTGGAGGGCTACCCCTACAACGGCACCGAGGCCCCGGCCCACACCACCTTCTACGGAATGTACGACCGGCACTACAGCTTCGCGGACCAGTACCCGGACGGGGACTCGCCCTGGGCGCTTCCCCCCAAGTGGGAGACGCCGCCGGAGGGGTTGGACCTGTCCACGCCGGTGAACTTCGTCTCCACCGCCGACATCATCGGTGGGAATTCGGGCTCTCCGGTCCTGAACGCGGACCTGGAGGTGGTGGGCGTGGTCTTCGACGGCAACATCGAGAGCCTTCCTGGCGACTACATCTACCTGCCGGGTCTCAACCGCTCCGTGACCGCTGACGCCCGGGGGATCCTGGCTGCGCTCAGGCACGTGTACGGGGCGGATCGGATCGTGGAGGAGCTCACCGGGGCGGGCGTGCCGGTCGGGCGGTGAGCGACGGGGGGGCGGGCGCGTCCCGCCCCCCTCGGGCTCCCCAGGCCCTTCGCTAGGGCCGGGTCGCACTCCCCGGGCCCGGGCCCCTGCTACTCCTCCCGGAGCGTCACCGCCGGATCGAGCCGGCTGGCCCGCAGGGCCGGGACCCAGGACGCCGCCACCGCCACGCCCATGAGCAGGGCCGCCACCAGGCCCCGGGTGAGGAGGTCCCCGGTCCCCACGCCGTGGACCATGCCCTGGAGGAAGCCGGCCGCCCCGAAGGACACGGCGAGGCCGGCGGCGAGCCCGAGCACCACCGGCACCAGGGCCTGCCGCACCACCAGGCGCCGGACCCCACGGGCCTGGGCCCCCAGGGCGATCCGCACGCCGATCTCCCGGACCCGGGCCGCCACCGAGTACGACACCACGCCGTAGATCCCCGCCGCCGCCAGGGTGAGGGCGAAGAAGGCGAACACGCCCAGGAGGGCCGCCGTGGCCCGTCGGGGGGCCGACTGGGCAGCGTAGACCTCGGCCCCGCTCTGGGTGGCGTACACCGGCTGCTCCGGATCCAGGGCCGCCACCGCCTCCCGCACGGCGGGGAGCACAGCCATGGGCTCGCCGTCCGTCCGGATCACGAAGAAGAACTGGTTCGGGCCTCCCAGCTGCTCCTGGCTGGCGTAGATCTCCGGGGCGGTGGGCTGGTCGAGGCCCCGGTTCCGGGTGTCGGCCACCACGCCCACGATGGTCACCCACCGTCGGGACGGATCGTTGCCGCCGAGGCGGAACCGGCGCCCCACGGGATCCTCGCCCTCGAACAGCGCCCGGGCCGCGGCCTGGTTGAGGACCGCCACCGGCGGGTCCTCGGGGGTGTCGACGGCGGGGGAAGGCACCCGGCCCTGGAGAGTCCGCAGCCCCAGGGTCTCGAAGAAGCCACCGGAGACCAGGGTCGTGAAGGCCGCCGGGAGGGTCTCGTCGGTCCCCACCGCCCGACCCTCCACCGCCAGTCGGTCCCGGGAGAAGATCCGGCCCGGGAACTGGGTGGCGGTGGCGGCGGACCGCACGCCCGGGATCGCCTCGATGCGCTCCAGGAGCGCCGGGTAGAAGGCCGCGATCTCGGCTTGGTCGTACCGCTCCGGCGGGAGGGTCACCCGCAGGGTCAGGGACTCGTCGGCCGCCCAGCCGGGATCGACGGCGTTCAGGGCCATGAGGCTCCGGACCAGGAGTCCGCCCCCCACCAGCAGGACGAGGGCCACGGCCACCTCGAGCCCCACGAAGGTCCGGAGGAGCCGCTGGCGGGAGCCCGTCCCGGTGGCGCCCCGCCCCTCGCTGGACAGGACGCCCCGCAGGCCGTCCCGGGTGGCCTGGAAGGCCGGCAGCGTACCGAAGATCAGGCCCGCCAGCAGCGTGATCACCAGGGTGAAGAGGACGACGTTCGCGTCCATGGCGATCCGCCCCGGCACCGGCACGCCCACGGTGTCCAGGTATCGTTGGGCGGCGCCGGTCCCCGCCCAGCCGAGGAGGAGCCCGACGAGCCCTCCGGCGCCGGCCAGGATACCCGACTCGGTGAGGAGCTGGCCGAAGAGGCGGCCCCGCCCGGCGCCCATGGCGGTCCGCACGGCGATCTCACGCCGACGGCCCGTTGCCCGGGCCAGCAGCATGTTCGCCACGTTCACACAGACCAGCAGGAGCAGGAAGCCCACCGCGGCCATGAGGATCGCCGCCGCGGGCCGGAGGGTGGCGACGTTCACGTCGGTCCACGTCCGGGCTTCCATCTGCCAGTCCTGGTACTCCTCGAACTCGGCGACGTACGCCGCTTCCACCCGGCCGGCGATGCCCTCCAGCTCGGTGTTGACCTCCCGGAGCGTGGCCCCCGGAGCGATGCGGGCCAGGATCTGGAACTGCCTGCGATTCCGCGGATAGGCCGAGGGCGGCACCGGCATGACCGTCCAGAGGTCCGTGCCGTAGATCAGCACGCCCGGGGGCAGGATCCCCACCAGGGTGTGGGGGTTGCCGTTCACGGAGATCGCCGAGCCGACGAGGGTCGAGTCGGACCCGAAGTGGGTCTGCCAGAACCGGTGGCTGAGCATCGCGACCGGGGTGGCCTCCTGGACCTCCTCCGGGGTGAATCCCCGCCCCAGGTGGGCGTCCATCTCCAGGGTGCGGAGGGCGTCGCCCCACCAGAAGGCGGTGAAGGTGCTGGACGGCGGCCCGTCGGTGTCGATCTGACGGAAGCCCATGTCCCACGACACCACGTCCTCCAGGAGACGGCTCTGGGCCGCCACGTCCTCGTACTCGGCCGGCGAAAGGTTCTCGAAGAACCCGAGGTCCTCGCCGATGCGGGGGTGGCCGGTGCCGACGCCCACGATCCGGTCGGGCTCGGGGAAGGGGAAGGGGTTCAGGATCGCCCCGTTCACGGCCGAGAAGATCACCGAGTTGGCACCGATGCCCAGGGCCAGGGTGAGGACCACCAGCGCGGTGAATCCCACGTTCCGCGTCAGGGCACGAACGCCGTACCTGAGGTTGTGGACCAACGTCTCCATCCCCGCACCTCCCCGTACATCGGTGGATTCATGGGCCGACGGGCGCCGGCGCCAACGCAGAGCCAGCAGCGGACCCGTCGATCGGATCACCTGGCTCCAGTACCAGCGGCGCGCTCCGGCTCGCCGCATGCCCCCCGCCTCGACCCTCTGGGCGAACTCCTCCTCCAGGTCCCCCAGGACCGCCTCCCGGCGGGACGAGGGCGCCACCAGACCCAGGAGGAGGCGCGCCGGCCAGGGCGGTCTCACGAGCCCCGGACCTCGCCCACGTCGTTCCCGAAGTCGACCCCGTCCCAGAGGGCGTCCATCATCCGCCGGCTCTCCTCCAGGGCCCGCTGGCCCGCGGCCTCGATACGGAAGAGGCGCCTCGCCCGACCCCCCCGGACCGGCTCGGGATCGCTCTCGCTGGAGCGGAGGAGCCCCTTTGATTCCAGGCGGTCCAGGGTGCTGTAGACGGATCCGATGCTCACGTCCCGTCCCGTCCGCCCCGCGATCTCCTGACGCAGGGTGACGCCGTAGCCCTCGCCTTCGAGGCGGGCCACGGCCAGGAGCACCATCTGTTCGAACTCGCCGAGGAGGTCGCCTTTGGCCATCGGGGCTCCGGGGAGGAGGAAGGGGGATCGCTGTCGCCGGGCACCTATGATATACAAAATCGAACAAAGGGCCAGTACGGCGTGCGGGGAGGAGGGGAAGGAGGCCCGCGGTCCGCCACGACCGGGAGTCGGCGCGGCGGGAGTTGGCGCCGGACGATCCCCATTTTATACTGATTGATATATATACCGAACCATACAACGACCCCAGATGCCCAACGACGACGCCCTCAAGCCCCAGTGGTTCCAGATCCTCCTCGCCCTGGCCGGTGGCCCGCTCCACGGGACGGCGATCATGGAGGAGGTCCTGGAGCGGACGGACGGGGACATGAAGCTCTGGCCCGCGACCCTGTACGGGTCGCTCAGGGACCTGGAGGAGCGGGGTTGGATCCGGGAGACCGAGGCGCCGGACGACGCTCCCGCTGAGGGCGGGCGGCGACGGTTCTACGCGGTGACGGACGGGGGGCGGGACGTCCTGGCGGCCGAGGCCGCTCGTCTGGCCCGGTACCTGGAGGTCGCCCGGGAACGGGACGTCCTGGGTCCGGCATGATGAGGGGCGCGATGCTCCCTCGGCTGCTGATGCGCCTCTACCCCCGGGCCTTCCGGGAGCGGTACGGCGCGGAGATCGAGTCGACCTGGGTCGCGGAGCTGTCCGGGGCCGGGGCGGGGCGCCGGGTGTGGATCCGCGCGCGGGGCGCAACGGACCTCGTTGCGGGCGCGCTGCGGGAGTGGACACGACGACGAGGGGAGGCGGGAAGGATGGGAGCCATGGGTGCGGATCTGAAGTACGCCGTCCGGTCTCTGGCGCGGCGGCCCGGTCTCACCGGTGCGGCGGTGCTGACCCTGGCCCTGGGCATCGGGGCGGTGACCGCCGTGTTCAGCCTGGTGAACGGGCTGCTCCTCAAGCCCCTGCCGTATCCAGACGCCGACCGCCTGGTCCACGTGTGGTCCGAGCACGTGGAGCGTGGGTGGAGGGACCTGGACGTGACCCTTCCCGACGCGTGGGCGTGGAGGGAAGGGACCGATGTCTTCCAGGACCTGGCGGCCTTCAGCTACGTGGGGATCACCGACGAGGTGGGGGAGGTGCCCGATCGCATCGACGGCGTCTGGAGCACCTGGAATCTCTTCGGCGTTCTGGGCGTGGACCCGCGGCTCGGCCGGGGCTTCCAGGCCGAGGACGGCCGGGAAGGGGCGCCCGAGGTCGTGGTGGTGAGCGACGGGTACTGGACCCGGGTGCTTGGCGCCGATCCGGACGCCGTGGGCCGTGCGGTGATGCTGAATGGCCGGCCCCGGACCGTCGTCGGCGTCCTGCCCCCGGACTTCCGGTTCCTCGCCGTGGAGGCCCAGGTCTTCACCCCGTGGCAGGGGGATCCGGCGGCCGGTGACCTCGAGGAGTTCGGTTGGCAGGCCCTCGGGCGCCTCGCCGAGGGGGTCGACGTGGCCCGGGCCGACGGCGTCGTCAACGAGATCAGCGCCCGGATGGCCGAGGCGCATCCCGAGAGCCACGAGGGGATGACGGCGCGGGTCGTCCCCCTCCGGGAGGAGATCGCCGGGGACGTGGCCCCACAGGCGGCGTTCGTCATGCTCGGTGCCGTGCTCTTCGTGCTCCTGATGGCCTGCGTCAACGTGGCCAACCTGCTCCTGGCCAAGGGGGCGGATCGGGCCGGGGAGATGGCCGTCCGTTCCGCTCTGGGTGCCCGCCGGGCGCGGTTGATCCGGCAGCTTCTGACCGAGGCCCTGATCCTGGCCGCCGCCGGGGGTGGACTGGGCCTGGTGCTGGCCCGGTTGGGGCGGGACGGGATGGTCGCGGGGTTGCCGGAGAACCTTCCGCCGGTGTTCCGCTTCCCGCTGGATCTGCGGGTCCTCGGCTTCGCCCTGGTGGTGACCGCAGGGTCGGCCCTGGTGTTCGGACTGGTGCCGGCCTTCCGGACCGCCGATCCGGCCAGGACCCTGCGGAGCCACGGTCGCGGCGGAACCCGGGTGGTGGGCGGGGCGCTGGTCGTGATCCAGACCGCTCTCGCCGTCCTTCTCCTGGTGGGGGCGTCGGTCACCGCCCGGAGCGTGGTGGGCATGGCGCGGCAGGAGATGGGCTGGGAGGCGTCGGGGCTGTTGATCGCCCGTCTCTCGCCCCGGGGGGACCGCTACCCCGAAGCGTCCCAGGTGGAGGCGTTCCACGAGGCGGTCCTGGACGAGATCCGAGCCCTCCCCGGCGTGCAGGCCGCCGGGGCCATCCACTCGATCCCGCTCCAGGGCGGGAACACCTTGGGGACGGTCACCCCCGTCGCGGGCACCGGGGACGCGGAGGACTGGTCGGTGCGGCTCTCCTACGTCTCTCCCGGATACCTGGAGGCCATGCGGCTCCGGGTCGTCCGCGGAAGGGATCTCGCCGCGGCCGACGGCCCCGACGCTGCGCCGGTGGCGGTGGTGAACGAGACGTTCGTCGACCGCTACATGAGCGGCGGGGAGGCTCTCGGGGCCACCCTCGTCTGGGGCTCCGAGGAAACCCCCCTCCGGGTCGTGGGCGTCGTGGAGGACCACATCGAACGCTCGGTGGACCGACCGGTGGAGCCCTCGCTGTTCCTGCCCCTGGCCCGGTACCCCAGGTGGACCCGGACGCTGGCGATCCGGGCGGCGGGTACCGAGCCCACGGCCCTCGTCCCGGGTCTCCGGGAGGCCGTCGCCCGGGTGGATCCGGGGGTCGCCCTCTTCCAGATCGTGACCATGGAGGAGCTGGTGGACCTCCGGGTCGGCGGGTTCACCCTCATCGCGCAGATCATGGTGACCTTCGGGCTCCTCTCCCTGGTCCTCGGGGCGGTCGGCATCTACGGCGTGGTCTCCCACAACGTCGCCCGCCGGACCCGGGAGATCGGCGTCCGCCTCGTCCTGGGGGCCGACCCGGCCGAGGTCCGGCGTCGGATGGTGGGACAGGGGCTGGGGCGCGTGGGTGTGGGAGTCCTGCTGGGCCTGGCCCTGGCGTTTCCCCTCACCGGCGCCCTGGGGGGCGTGGTGGTGGGGGTGGATCCCCGGTCGCCGGCGGGGTTCGTCGGGGCCGCCCTGGTGCTGCTGACGGTGGGCGGTCTGGGCGCCTGGTTGCCGGCCCGACGGGCGAGCCGGGTGGATCCGGCGCGGGCCCTGGCGGCGGAGTAGTCCGGCCGTTCGGGGCCGGGAGGCCGGACCCGGCGCTCACCGGCGGTGACCTTGACCGGATCGAGACGCGGACTGCAGCGTAGAAGGAGATGCTCCCGCGGGCGAGGAGTTCGCTCCCGGCCCGCGGGGCCGGCCTCCGGCCGGCTTGGGACCCCCTCCGCGACGCCCCGTCGCCGTCCCGGGGCTCGACCTGGATCAACCTGCGTCCTCCACCGCTGCGGGCGGGGGGGAGGCCGATCGGGTGTTCCCACTTCTTCTGACGCTGGTCTGGCTCGCTGCGGCCGGTGCCGCCACCCTCGGGGGGATCGACTACTACGTCCTCCCCATGCAGGAGCGTGCATTCTCTCCCCTGGCCCAGGCCTTCGCCCCCACCGGGCTGTGGGGGCAGGGATACGGGATCGTCGGGACGGCGATGATCGCGGTGGGGGTCTTCGGCTACATGGCGCGAAAGCGGTTCCGATGGCTCCATCGGGCCGGGGCCCTGCGTCACTGGCTCCAGGTCCACATCTTCCTGTGCACCCTCGGCCCCTACCTCGTCCTCCTCCACACCACCTTCAAGTTCGGTGGCGTGGTGTCCGTGGCCTTCTGGAGCATGGCGGTGGTGGTGGTGAGCGGGGTCTTCGGGCGCTACGTCTACGCCCACATACCCAAGACGGTACACGGGGGCTTCCTGGGCCTGGACGCGATCCGCGCCCGGATCGCAACCCTGGGCGAGGAGCTCCAGGGACGGGCGGACCTCGTGACCGAGGAGCTCTTTCGAGCGGTCGCCGACGAGCCCGCCCTCGCGGGAGGAACCCCCGGCCTGGTCGGTGCCCTCATCCTCGCGTACGGGAGTGACCTGGATGGTCGACGCCGCCACCGCCGTCTCCGGAAGCGGCTCCGGACGAGCGCGCTGCCCGTGCCGGTGCAGCGGGACATCCTGCGCCTGAGCCGGGAGCGGCATCGACTCCACCAACAGGTCCTGGTGGCCCGACCGCTCCAGCGCCTCTTCCGGTACTGGCACGTGGTCCATCTCCCCCTGGCCCTGACGATGGCCGTGGTGGTGGTCGTCCACGTCGGGGTCGCCGTGGCCTTCGGCTACACCTGGATCTGGTGACCTCCGTGGGAAGAACGTCCATCCCGGTCGGCACGGCCCTTCTGGCCGGCGTGCTCCTCCTGGCGGGAGGACCGTTCCCCGTCGGGGGGCAGCTCATCTCCCCGGGGCGGCTCTCCAGCGCCCACGAGGCGCTGGAGGGGATCCGGAACTGCACCGCCTGCCATCGGCTCCGGCAGAAGGGGGTGGACCGGGACCGCTGCCTGGCCTGCCACACGCCCTTGGCGGACCGGGTCGCGGCGGGGAAGGGCGTCCACGGCACCCTTCCGCAACGGGACTGCGCCGCCTGCCACAAGGACCACTTCGGTCGGGACTTCGACATCCTCCGGTTCGACACCCTGACGTTCGACCACGAACAGACGGGGTACGCCCTTACCGGGGGTCACCGGGACACGGGGTGCCGGGACTGCCACACGCCGGCCTTCCTGGAAGACGACGAGGTCCGGGCGTTCAAGACCCGGCACGACGCTCTCGAGCGGACCTTCCTGGGACTGGGAACGAGCTGCCTCGGCTGCCATCGCGCCACGGACCCCCACGACGAGCAGTTCGCGGATCGAGGCTGCGACGTGTGCCACTCCACGGACGGATGGGAGGAGGCACCGGGCTTCGACCATCAGGACACCCGTTATCCCCTGACGGGGGCTCATCGCCGGGTGTCGTGCACCGGATGCCACCCCCCGGTGGATCGACCGCAGGGTGAGCGCCCGGTGGGGCGGACGGGGCTCGCACCGGAGTCGACCGAGGGCGCGGGATCGCTCCGGTTCCGACCGCTCTCCTTCGGGGCATGCACGTCCTGCCACCAGGATCCCCACGCCGGGGCCATGCAGGGATCCTGCACCACCTGCCACGGGACGGCGACGTGGCACGCGGTGGATCGAGAAGGGCTCGAACGGACCTTCGACCACACCTCGACGGGCTTCGAGCTGGAGGAGAGCCACGCCGGGCTCGCCTGTGCGAGCTGCCACGATCCCGCCGCCGCCGCCTCCCGGGAGGGGATCACCCTGCGATTCCCGCCCGGTGACGACGATCGCGCCTACCCCCCTCCCCGGGCCGACGCGTGTGCCTCGTGCCACGACGACGCCCACCGGGGGGAGCTCGACGGGACGGCCGGGTCGTCCGGGTGCGAGGCGTGCCACGGGCAGACGGCGTGGCTCCCGTCCCGCTTCGACCTGGCCCGCCACGACGAGGCCTCCGCATTCCCCCTCGAGGGGGCCCATCGGGTCGCCCCCTGCGCGGAGTGCCATCGGACACCGGAGGGTGTCCTGGAGCTGCGGGTCGGGAGCGACCGCGACTGCGTCTCCTGCCACGCCCCGGACGATCCCCACCGGGCCCAGTTCGCCCCCCGGGGATGCCGGGAGTGCCACGATGTGGAGTCCTTCGCCATCCCGGGGTTCGACCACGACCGGACCGCCTATCGGCTGGAGGGAGCCCACCGGGAGGTGTCCTGCCGGGGGTGTCACGTTCCCGTCGAGGAAGAGGACGGCACCTTCTTCGTCCGCTATCGGCCCACTCCGAACAGATGTGCGGACTGCCACGGGGGAGACCGGTGAAGCGCCGCTTCGCGGGTCCGGTGGTGCTCCTCCTGCTGGGGGCGTTCCCGCGGCCCTGCGAGGCCGTCCAGGCGGCCTCGAACCCCCATGGGCCCCTGCCTCCGGGGCTCGCCTGCGAAGACTGCCACACGGAGGCCGCCTGGACCCCCCTTCGGGACGCCCCGGACTTCGTGCACGGAGAGCGCTCGGGGTTCGAGCTGACGGGGGCGCACCAGGATGCAGACTGCGCGGGATGTCACCTCGACCTCCGCTTCGACGCTCCCCGGATCGGGCCCCTGGAATGTCAGGCCTGCCATCAGGATCCCCACCAGGGCCGCCTGGTGGACGCCTGTGCTTCCTGCCACACCACGACCCGGACCTTCTACGAGGTGGACGGGGAGCTGGCACACGCCCGCACGGCGCTTCCCCTCACCGGAGCCCACCTCCAGGTCCCCTGCGAGACGTGTCACGTGGAGGACCGCGTGCTGTTCACGGGACTGGATCCGGACTGCATCTCCTGCCACCTGGACGCGTATCGGGCCTCCCCGGTGGTGGATCACGAGGCCGGCGGCTTCTCCACCGACTGCACGCGGTGCCACTCCGACCTGGGGTGGGCGGATTCGCCGCTCTTCGACCACGAGCAGGCTTCCGGATGGCCCCTGGTCGACATCCACGCGGGGGTCCGCTGTTCGGGGTGTCATCAGCTCCCGGGGATGGAGCCGCTCTTCCCCGCCCAGAGCCCGGACGATTGCGTCGCCTGCCACCAGGACGATCACGACGCCGTGCACGGCGTGGGCTTCCCCACCGCCTGCACGGACTGCCACACCCAGACGACCTGGAGCGACTGGACGTTCGACCACGACGCCGTGGGAGGCTTCCCCCTCCTGGGCCGACACGCAGGCCTGGCCTGCATGGCCTGCCACGACGTCCCCGGCTACGACCTCCTCTTCCCCGCGCCCTCGGACGGGGAGGACTGTGTCGCCTGCCACCGCGCCGACTACGACCGGGAGCACGGAGTCGACGGGACGCCCACCACCTGTGCCCTCTGTCACGGGGTGGAGAACTGGGATTCGGACTTCCGGCATGACGCCGACTACTTCCCGATCTACTCGGGGAGTCACGCGGAGCGCTGGGCCGACTGCGCGGAATGCCACGTCGCGGCCGGGGACTTCTCGACCTTCTCCTGCATCGACTGCCACCAGCACAACCCGACGGACACGGACGCCCGCCACCTGGAGGTCCCCGGCTACGTGTACGAGAGCGGGGGATGCTACGCCTGCCATTCCCGGGGCGATTGACCATGCGGCTCCGGATCCGTCTCCGACCCGTCCTGTACGTCGTCCTGTTGTGGACCTGGGCGGGGGCGGTCGCGGCCCAGGAGCCGGGGGGCGGGCCCTCGCGGGTGACCCTGGAGGTCCGCCAGGTGGCGGGGGCGAACGTCTACCTGGACCTGGGGACCGCGGGAGGGCTCGTGACCGGGGACACGATCCGGGTGCTCCGCCCGGACGGATCCCTCCTGGGCCGCCTGGCCGTGGAGGCGGCCACGGCGACGCGATCCGTCCTCACCTTCGCCGACGGCCCGTTTCCACTGGCGACGGGCGAAACGGTGGTCGTGGAGCTGGTGGGACGACGCCCTCCGGACGTCGCTCCGGGGCGGGATGCGCCGGTGCCGGCACCTCCGACGTCGGCGCCCGTCGCTGTGCCCCCGGTGGGGTCCCGGGTGTCGGGTCGGGTGACGCTGGAGGCCGCCGTGAGCCACTCGGTCACCGAGCTCGGGGTCGTGGACCCGGTGGAGGTCTCCCGGACCTTCGCCACGCCGGCGCTTCGTCTGGACGCCACCGTCTCCGACCTCGTCGGGGGGTTCACCCTCCGCACCCGTGGGCGGGTGAGCCATCGCTACACCTCGGGCCTCGAGCTCGGGCGCCCCACCACGGTGCGCGTGGACGACCTCGCCCTCGAACGGCGGTTCACCGGGGTTCCCCTGCGCCTGACCCTGGGGCGCTTCTTCAGTCCCGCGGAATCGTTCAGCGGGTACTGGGACGGCGTCGCCGCCCGGATGGGTGGGACGTCCTTCGGTGGCGGGCTCCTCCTGGGGTTCGAGCCGGATCGCTGGAGCCGGGCCCCGTCCCTGGACCTCCCCAAGGCGACCGGCTTCATCGACTTCCGGGTGGGCCGGGGGCGGAGCCGGTGGGACGGAGACGTCAGCGTCCATTTCGTGGCCCCGCGACACGAGGGCTGGGCCGATCATCTCTTCTTCGGGCTGGGGCAGCGCGTGACGCTGGGGCCCCTCCGGCTCCGGGCCGAGGTGCAGGCCGACCGGGAACCCGAGGCGGGCAGTCTCCGGATCGGAGAGGCGGTGGCGCAGGCCTCCGTCGCGGTCTCCTCCGGGCTGGCGCTGCGGGCGGGGGCGGCCCGCCGGGAGCGGTACACCCTGTCCGGAGCCGACGACCCCTTCGGGCCCCGTCGGGACCGGATCGGCGTAGGTCTCACCCTCCGCCGGGGGAACGTGGCCGTGTCCGGCGACCACGCCCTGAATCGCTACGCGGGAGGGAGGGATCGCACCACATGGTCCGGCTCGCTCTCGGTTCGGGGAGTGCCGGGACTCACCGCCGGCACGTGGACCGTGAGCGGAAGCTGGTGGAGCGGCGCGGGGGACGAGGCGATGACGGCGGGAACGTCCCTGGCCTTCCGTCTGTCGGGGATCCGCACCCGGGTCGGGTACCGGTACCACGCCTCCACCTTCGTCGGCCGGACCCGAGCGTCCCACGCCCCGGAGCTGGACCTGGACCTTCCCCTGGGTGTCGGCGTTTCGCTGACGCTGCGGACCCGGGGCACCTTCGGCAGCGAGGTCGCGGGGGAGTACGCGTACCTCGGGCTGAGCCGGGCCTTCTGAGCCGTGGTGCCCGACCTGGTCCTCATCTGGGGCGCGGCCCTGGTCCTCACCGCCCTCTTCGCGGTGCCCTTCCTGCGAGCCATGCGTCGTCGGGAGCGGGAGGCCGAGACGGCCGGGGAGGAGGCCCTGCGCTACGGGCTCTCGGAGCCGGCCACCCTCCATCCCGTGGTCGATCCGGGACGGTGCATCGGGATCGGAAACTGCGTACGGGTGTGCCCGGAGCACGTCCTGGTGCTGGAGCACGGCCAGGCGGCGGCGGTCCGGGCGGCCCGGTGCATCGGGCACGGGCTCTGTGAGCGGGTCTGCCCGGTGGATGCCATCCAGCTGGTCTTCGGGACGGCGACCCGCGGCGTCGAGCTCCCACGCGTGAAGGGGAACTTCGAGACGAACGTCCGGGGCCTGTACGTCGTCGGCGAGCTGGGGGGAATGGGGCTCGTGGCCAACGCCGTGGAGCAGGGGCGCCAGTGCGTCGAGGGGATCCTCCGGGAGCCCGAATCGGGTCCCGAGGGCGTGGATCCCCTCCTGATCGTGGGGTGCGGGCCCGCGGGGCTCTCGGCGGCTTTGACCGCGCTCGACGCCGGCATCCGGCCACGCGTCCTGGAGAAGGAGGGGCCGGGCGGTGCGGTCCGTCACTATCCCAGGAAGAAGATGGTGATGACCCGCCCGGTGGTGATCCCCGGCTACGGCCGCCTGCCGCTCCGGGAGATCCGGAAGGAGGATCTCATCGATCTCTGGGAGGAGATCGTCCGGACAGCCGGTCTGCTCGTGAGCGGAGGGGTCACCGTGGCCGGCGTCGAGGCGGCGGGGCCTCTCCACTTCCGTGTCCGGAGCACCGCCGGCGGGGTCTTCGAGGCACAGCGGGTCGTCCTCGCGATCGGGCGGCGGGGTGTGCCCCGGAAGCTGGGTGTGCCGGGAGAGGAGGCGCCGCACGTCCAGTATGCCCTGCGGGAGCCCGAATCCTTCCGGGACGAGGAGATCCTGGTGGTGGGCGGCGGCGATTCGGCCGTGGAGGCCGCGCTGGCCCTGGCGGAGCAGCCGGGGAACCGGGTGCGGATCTCCTACCGCCGGGACGCCTTCGGCCGGATCCGGCCGGAGAACCTCGCCCGGGTGGAGGAGGCCCTCCGGACGGGGCGCGTGGAGGTCCTCTGGCGCACCCGGCCGACGGTGATCGAACCGGGGGCCGTGCGGCTGGCCGGGACGGGCCCGTCCGAGGACGTCGAGGAGCGCCGGGTACCCGGCGACCAGGTCTTCATCTTCGCTGGCGGCGAGCTCCCGACACCCTTCCTGCGGGCGTGCGGCGTGGAGATCGACACGAAGTTCGGCGAGCCCTGAGGCCTCCGCCTCCCGTTGCAGGATGCAGCCCGTCGGCCTCGCCTTGCGCCAGGCCCCGCCCGGATCGACCCTTCCGAAGCCACCCGACCCACGGAGCCCCGCCATGCCCATCTACGAGTACGCCTGCGATTCCTGCGAGCACGAGTTCGAGCTTCTCGTGCGCGGCTCCGAAACGCCGGCCTGTCCGGAGTGCGGCAGTGAGGAGCTGAACCGGAAGCTGTCGCTACCCCGGGTCCATTCCGAAGGCACGCGTCAGAAGGGTCTCCGGGCCGCGAAGAAGCGGGATCAGAAGCTCGGAGACGATCGGATGCGGGAGCGGGTGGAGTACGAGAGCAGCCACGACTGACTCCGCCCCGGAATCCGTCATCCCCGGCCCACACCTGTGACGCCGGGCGGGCCGGACACGCTCCGGGTCAGAACACCCGCACCTGGAACTGGAACAGGCGCCCCTGCCGGGGCAGGCCACACTGATCGTAGAGGGCGGTGTCCCCGATGTTCACCACACCCGCCCGGGTCTCGAGCCGGCTCGCCAGGTTCCGCGACGAGGACAGGTCCCAGACCTTCCGCACCCCGGCGTTGAACCAGCTCCCCCCGTCCAGCTCCACATCGGCGCCGGAGTTCGGGTCCTGGCAGAACTGGGATCCGGTGTACTCCACCTCGGCGTCCGCCGAGATTCCCGCCACCAGCGGTAGCTCGATCCAGGCCCGTCCGGCCTGCTCGGGCATGTTCTCCGGCTCGGTGGAGAGGGCGGTGCCAGGATCGGTGAGGGTGACCTTCTGGAGTGTCAGGTCCCCACCCACCGCCACGGCCCCGAAGCTCTGTGAGAAGAGGATCTCGACGCCGGTGCTCTCGAGCTCGTCCGAGTTCACCCGCATCCGCATCCCGTCCTCGAGGGTGATGCCCCGGATGGCCCCGTCGAGCCGGTTGTGGAAGCCCACCACCTGGACGTCACCGGATCCCACGCGGGTCGTGATCCCCCCCTCCAGCGACACCAGGTGCTCGGGTCGCAGGTCGGGGTTCGGCACGAAGCGGTCCAGGGCCTCGGAGTAGGACTCCCGCAGGGAGGGGAAGCGGCCCCGACGACTCAACCCGGCGTGGACCAGCGTCGCCCCGTCGTTCAGGAGGGCCGAGAGGCCGACCCGCGCTCCCCAGTCGTCCAGGGTGCCCAGGGACGTGCGACCCCCCGTCTTGGGGGTGGTGCCCCGGTCCCAGGCCCCGCCCAGGCTCAGCCGCAGCGTCTCCACCGTCGCGGTGGGGTCGTCCAGGAGGCGCCAGATCGTCTCCCCGGCGAGGCTCATGAGGCGCTGCTCGTACTCCTCGGCGACCCCGTCCTCGGTGGACTCGTGGAAGATGTCGGACAGGGTGAACGCCGCCCGGAGCTCGCCCCGGCTCCCGAGGGAGTGATCCCCGAGGGCCCGGAAGGTCAGCGTCCGGCTGTCCCCCTGCTCCAGGCCGTCGACCTCGTCGTAGCCCCGGTCCGTGAACGACTGGATCTCGGTCTGCCCCAGATCCACGCCCACGCTGGCTTCGAGATCGCCCCGGCCCCAGGGCGTGTCCCGCTGCCCGGTGCCTCCGGAGAGGGCCATGATGGTCCGGCGGATGTCGGGGTAGCGCCAGAGACGGGGATCTTCGGCCCCGAGCTCCGCCGCGATCCCGCGCTCGGCCTTGAAGGTCGAGGCGGACAGGCTTCCCCACGCTCCGTCGTCGTCGCCCTGATAGCGGACGGCGGCGAAGCCGTTCACGTTGTTCATGTCGGTGTTCAGCCGAAGCCCGTCGTCGGTGGGGATCGGCTCGTCCACCCCGCCCGGCAGGGGGAAGCCCGGCGAGTCGCGGTACCCGGCCCCGACCCGGACCACGCCCTGGCCCCCGCGGGTCTCGAAGGGCGTCTCCCCGACGACCTCGGTCCCGAACGCGCCGGTGTGGTCCAGCCCCGCCGAGGCCGCCATCGACGACCGGGCGGGGAACGACCGTCCCTGTCCGACCTTCATCTCCACGACGCCACCGAGGACGTTGGGGCCGTGCAGGAGCGAGGAGAGGCCGCGCACGAAGGTGACGTCCTTCACCGCCCCGGCCGGGAGCACCGAGACGTCGGTGCGGGCGTCCCAGCTCAGGGTGAGGGGGACGCCGTCCACCAGGACCGCCACCTGTCGCGACTCCGAGCCCCGCACGGTGATCTCTGCCTCTCCCCGGGAGTTCGTCCGGAGATGGAGCGCCGGGATCTCCCGCAGGATCTCCTCGGTGGTCGCCGCCACGGGCACGGACAGGGAGTCGAGGGAGATCTCGATGGCGCTTGCGCCCCCGACGGTCGTGACGGGGCGGGTGGCCTGGACGCGGATGCCTTCCACCCGGAAGACGGCGGTGTCGGTCCGGACGCTGTCGGGCTGCTGCGCGGCGGCGGCCGTGGCCACGAGGAGCGTGCAGGGAAGGGCGGGGAGGGAACGAAGAAGACGCATTGTGCGGGGTCGGGGTTCGTCTGGAAGAGCTTCGGCTCAGCCCCGGATAATGTAGCAAGGACGGGACCATCCGGTCCTGCGGGGGGCGGGGTCCGGCCGGGGCAGGCGGTCGGGGAGAGAGACACCCGGGCCCGCCGGTCCGTTGTAGGGCGAGGCGCCGTCGTCACGCTCGTCCCGGGGCGTACCGGGCCGGGTACGGCCACGGAGAAGGCTGCTCCCCCGGCACGGTGTCCTCTGTGGGCGACAGGTCCCGTCCGGCCTGGATGACGCCCCCCGTCGACGCAACCCCGCGGGGGCGATAGTTTCGTGCCGCCCGGCTCCCTTCCTGTCCCCGCTGCCACCGGCTCGATGACGTCTGAACCCGGCACCCAACCTCCGCCCCCGAGCGCGGTCGACGGGCTCCCTCCGTTCGTGCGGGTGGTGGCGCTGCTCGTCCTGCTGTTCCTCTTCCTGGTCGGCGTCAACGCGCTGGGAAGCGGCTTCGAGTTGATGGGGGAGGACTTGTTGAGCTCCTTCTTCGCCGCAACGGACAATCCTTTCATCGGGCTGATGATCGGGATCCTGGCCACGACCCTGGTCCAGAGCTCGTCCGTCACCACCGCCTCGATCGTGGGGTTCGTGGCCGCTCCGTTGAATCCGCTTCCCGTGGCGAACGCCATCCCCATGATCATGGGCGCCAACATCGGGACCACCGTCACCAACACGGTGGCGTCGCTGGCGCACATCAATCGCAAGGAGGAGTTCCGGCGGGCCTTCGCCGTGGCGACCTGTCACGACTTCTTCAACTACCTGGCCGTCCTCATCCTCCTCCCGCTTGAGCTGGCCACGGGCTTCCTCCAGAAGTCCGCCACCGCCCTGACCGGGGCCCTCGGGGACCTGAGCGGGGCGGATTACGACAGTCCGATCAAGGGGGCCATCAGCGCGGCCACGCGGCCTCTCGAGGTGATGGCGGAGAGCCTGGGCCCCACCAACCAGTGGGCGGCCCTGATCCTGGTCCTGATCGCAGGGACGCTGATCTTCGTGAGCCTCATGTCCATCGTGAGCCTCATGCGGTCGGCCATGAAGACCCGGGTCGAAGCCCTGGTCACCCTGGCGCTGGGCAAGACGCCCCTCATCGCCATCGCCGTGGGGATCGTGGCCACCGTCATGGTGCAGTCGAGCTCGATCACGACCTCGCTGCTGGTTCCCCTCGCCGGGGCGGGAGTGCTCACCCTGCAGCAGGCGTTCCCCGTCACCCTGGGGGCCAACATCGGGACCACGGTGACGGCCCTCCTGGCGGCCCTGGCCGCCACGGGGGAGCACGCCGCAGCCGGGCTCACCATCGCCCTGGTCCATCTGCTCTTCAACCTGAGCGGCACGCTCCTGATCTACCCCTGGGAGCCGCTGCGCGACGTGCCGCTACGGCTGGCTCGATGGCTGGCGGACCTGGCGGTGCGATCCCGGGTCCTCGCCGTGGCCTACGTGGTCATCCTCTTCTATCTCGTTCCCGCTGCCTTCGCCGTTCTCAACCGCGTCCTGGGGTAGGACCCTACCAGGAGGAACCTCGCCATGCTTCGCGAACTTCTCAGCATCTTTCGCACCGACGACACGGCGGCCCGGATGGCCACGGATTTCGCCGATATGCTCGCCCGGATCCGTGAGCTCACTCTCCAGGCCGGCATCCATTACTTCGAGCACCAGCCCACCGCCGACGAGCGCACCGACCTGATCCGGAAGGACGTGAAGGTCAACAAGCTCGAGCGGAAGATCCGCAAGCAGGTCATCGCCCACCTCACGCTGGACGGCGCCGGCAGCCGTGCGCCGTACGGTCTGATGCTCATGAGCCTGGTGAAGGACGCCGAGCGGGTCGGCGACTACGCCAAGAACCTGTCCGAGGTCTACGACGAGGGCGGCGGGGCGCTCCCCGAGGACGACAACGTCGAGGAGCTCAAGGAGCTGCGGCGCATCGTCGAGATGATCCTCGAGGACGTCGGCGCCGTCTTCACCGCGTCGGACGGCGAGAAGGCCGCGGAGCTCCTGCGGGTGGGGCGCGACGTGGTGGAACGGGCCGACCGCCTGGTCCCCCGCATCGCTCGTGGGCCCTACGACGCCGCCACCACCACGACGCTGGTCCTGGGCGCCCGCTACTACAAGCGGATCACCTCCCACCTCATGAACATCCTCTCCGGGGTGGTCATGCCGCTCCACAAGCTGGACTACTACGACGAGGATCTCCTCACTCAGATCGCCGAGACCGCGGCGGGGTCGGACGACGAGGACTGAGGGCTCGCGGGGCCGAGGTCGGGGCTGTCTCTCGCCGCTCTCAGCGTCTCCGCTCCCACCGGGTCCCCGGACCCCGCGCTAGCTCCCCCGGATCAGCTCCGTCGCCGCCTCCATGCGGTCCGCCAGCCGCTCGATGGCCGCCAGGTAGCGCCCTTCCCACTCCGGCACCTCGGCGGGGTCGTCGGTCTCGATCTCGTAGCGGATCCCGGGGAGCATCCACGAGGCGTA
>DATHRY010000116.1:0-3718 GCA_035464715.1 Longimicrobiales bacterium | reverse complement strand
GGCGGCGTCAGGAACGACGTCTGGAGGTTCACCGCCAGCACGATCCCCAGGGCGACCAGGTCGACGCCCAGCATGGCGGCCGGCGCCACCAGGAGGGGAACGATGATGAACGCGATCTCGAAGAAGTCGATGAAGAAGCCGAGGACGAAGACCAGCAGGTTCACGGCCAGCAGGAAGCCGAGCCATCCTCCGGGAAGCCCCGTGAGGAGGTCGGCGATCCACACGTCCCCGTCGAGACCCCGGAAGACCAGCGCGAAGGCCGTAGAGCCGATGAGGAGGAAGATCACCATGATGGTGAGTCGTGTGGCGCTCTCCGAAGCGTCCCGCACCACTTCCAGCGTGAGTGTCCGATTGGCCGCCGCCAGCACCATGGCACCCACGGCCCCCAGGGCGCCGGCCTCGGTGGGGGTGGCCACGCCGGCGAAGATGCTGCCCAGGACCACGCCGATGAGGATCAGGGGCGGGAGCATGGAGAGGAGGACCCGCTTCAGGAGCTCGCCCTCGGCCGCCTTCCGGGCCTCGAGCGGCAGCGCGGGCACCGCTTCCGGCCGAACCACTGCCAGGATCAGGATGTAGATCGCATATCCCCCCGTCAGGACCAGACCCGGCACCACCGCGGCCTGGAACAGCTCTCCCACACTCACGACGAGTTGGTCGCCCAGGACGATCAGCACGATGCTCGGCGGGATGATCTGCCCCAGGGTCCCGGCGGCGGAGATGGTGCCCAGCGCCACCTCCTGCTTGTAGCCGTTCCGGAGCATGACCGGCAGCGAGATGAGCCCCATGGCCGTGACCGACGCACCCACCACCCCGGTGGCCGCCGCCAGCAGCGCCCCCACGAAGATCACGCCGAGGGCGAGCCCGCCGCGGAACCGTCCGAACAGGAGGCCGATGGTCTCCAGCAGGTCCTCGGCCAGTCGGGATTTCTCCAGGACGGTCCCCATGTAGATGAAGAAGGGGACGGCCAGGAGGGTGTAGTTCGACATCGTCCCGAAGGTCCGCTCCGGGAGGGCCGTCAGGAGGATGAGATCGAAAGTCCCGGCCATGCTCCCCAGGACCGCGAACAGGAGCGCCGTCCCCGCCAGGGCGAAGGCGACCGGGTAGCCCGTGAAGATGAAGGCCAGGGCCCCCAGGAACATGAGGGGGCCCCACACGGCCCCCGTCACGCGCCCACCCCGCCCAGGGAGGCGTCGCCGGGTTCCGGCCCGGCCGACCCGGACGTCGGCTCACCTCCCGGGGCGCCGTCGCCCTCGCCTCCGGGGCCTTCCCCATCCCGCCCCCGGATCGCGTCCACGGCCTTCACGGCCTGGCTGAACCCCTGGAGGAGGAGGAGCGCGAAGGCCACCAGGATGACCCCCTTGATGGGCCATCGGGGCAGGCCCCCCGGATCGGGGGAGACCTCCCGGATGCGGAAGGAGTTCCGGACCGTGGGCGTGGAGACCCAGAGCATGAGGAGGCAGAACGGGGTCAGGAAGAGCACCGTGCCCACGAGGTCGATCCAGCCGCGGGCTTTGCTCGACAGCCGCCCGTAGAGCACGTCCACCCGGACGTGGGCATCGACTTTGAGCCCGTAGGCGGCCCCCAGCAGGAAGATCAGGCTGAACAGGTACCACTGGGCCTCGTTGAGGGCGTTGGAGCTCAACGGAATGCCGGCGAACCGGGTCAGATACCGGGCCACGGCGTTGTACGCGCCCATGAAGACCATCAGGAGGGCGAGCCAGCGGAGGATCGTTCCCAGACGCTGGTTCAGGCCGTCGATGGCGGCGGTGACGGATCGGAGGCTATGCATCCGGGCACAATGCGCCGGGCCCGAAGCCCACGCAACGTGTCCTCCGAGCTAACGAATCCGCCGCTCAACGGTCCAACCGACATACACGTCCGAGAGCCGGGACGGCGCAGGTCGTGCCGCCTCGATCTCGTCCCACAGAAACAGTTCCGCACCCCGTGGAGAATCCCCCGATGAGGCACCCGATCGCCCGCTCCGTCGTTCCGGCGGCCATCCTCGCGCTCCTGCCCCTCGCGCTGGCCGCTCAGGACCCCGTGGCCGAGGCGCGGAGCCAGGAGGACCCCTACGTGGTGGGAGAGGCGCTGCCGCCCCTGGACGAGGGCCGGACGCTTCGGGCGATGACGCTGGACGAGGCCATCACCCGGGCCCTCGAGGTGAACCTGAACGTTCAGAGCGCGCAGCTCGACCCGGCGATCCAGGCCTACGCCCTCGATGTGGCCCATGCGGCGTTCGCCACCACCATCAGCGGCTCGGTGGGCTACAACAACGCCACGAGCCAGTCCACGAGCCAGCTGGACGGGGGCAGCCAGACGAGCACGACCCGCATGACGGCCAACGGGAGCATCGCCAAGACCCTCCCGTGGTACGGCGGTCGCCTGTCGATGAACTTCAACAACAGCCGGGTGGAGACCGACAACATCTTCGCCACCCGCAACCCGAGCTACAGCTCGTCGCTCAGCCTCGCCTACACCCAGCCGCTCCTGGCGGGCTTCAAGGCGGACCCGCAGCGGGCGGCGCTCGAGACCCAGGAGATCCAGAGCCAGATCACCGACCTCCAGGTGCTTCAGCAGATCGAGAACACCGTGGCTCAGGTCCGTGAAGGGTACTGGGACCTCCGGGCGTCGATCGAGCAGATCGAGATCCAGCGCCGGGCCCGGGACCAGGCCGAGACCCTGGTGGCCCAGAACCAGGTCCGCTTCGAGCTGGGCCGGGGTACGGAGTACCAGGTGATCCAGGCCGAGGCGCAGCTGGCCGCGGCCGAGCAGGCGCGGCTGAACGCCGAGATCCAGTGGCGGAACCAGGAGCTGGCCTTCAAGCAGCTCATCCTGGCCGGCGCCGACGACCCGCTCCTCATGGAGACGATCAACCCCACCGGACTTCCTACGCTGGTGGACCCGGTGGTGAACCTGCCCGCCGCCATCGAGACGGCCCTGGCCCAGCGCACCGACCTCCGGCAGGAGCGGGAGCGGCAGCGCATCAGTCAGGTCAATCTGGACGTGACCCGGAGCAACCGTCTCCCTGACCTCAACCTGACGGCCGCCTACTCGCTGCAGGGGGTGGGAGGCGACCAGTTCGACCGCTCCGGGCTCGGCGGTACTCCCGTGCTGATCCAGTCGGGTGGATACGTGGACGGCCTCAGCTCCATCGCCGCCTTCGACGTGCCCACCTGGAGCCTGACCCTCAACGCATCGATGCCCGTCGGCCTCAATGCCGAGCGGGCCAACCTGGAACGGGCCCGACTCCAGCTCCGGCAGCAGGAGCTCGCCCTGCGCTCCCAGGAGCTCTCGGTGGTGACCCAGGTGACCGGTGCAGCCCTGGCGGTGGACAACACCTTCCTGCAGTACCAGGCCGCCCAACGGAGCCGCGAGGCCGCCGAGGAGAACGCCGCCGCCGAGCTGGTCCGGTTCAACGTGGGGGCCGCCACGAACTTCGAGCTGGTCACGGCGCGGAACCAGGTGACCGAAGCCCGCCTCTCGGAGCTCCGGGCCCTGATCGGGCACCTCAACGCGGTGTCGGAGTTCGACCGGGTCCAGCGGGTCGGCGGCAACTAGGGGCGGGTCTCCGGGCCGACTGGGTCGTCCGGCTTCCATGGCAACTTGCTTCCGCACCCCGGCGGGACGGTCGTCCTCACCGCCCGCCACCGTCGTGACGGAGGGTGGCGGAGGGTAGCCGCCCGGCGCCTGCGGGGGCGAGAGGCGCGGGCGGGCGTCG
>DATHRY010000115.1:0-50473 GCA_035464715.1 Longimicrobiales bacterium | reverse complement strand
CCCTACGAGGTCCGTGAAGTCTCCTTCCAGAATCCCGAGGCGGACGTCGAGCTGGCCGGGACCCTCACCCTCCCCAGGGCGGCCGGACCGGTACCGGGCGTGGTCCTCGTGTCGGGGTCGGGCCCCCAGGACCGGGACGAGACCCTCATGGGGCACAAGCCGTTCGCGGTGCTGGCGGACCACCTGACCCGGGCGGGCATCGCCGTGCTGCGCTACGACGACCGGGGCGTCGGGGGCTCGACGGGCGACTTCGCCGCGGCCACCAGCCAGGACTTCGCTTCGGACGCCGACGCCGCCCTGGCCTGGCTCGGGGCCCAGCCCGAGGTGGACGCCTCCGGGATCGGGATCGTCGGGCACTCCGAGGGCGGGCTCGTGGGGCCCATCGTAGCGACCCGGGGCGACCGGGCACGGTTCCTGGTGCTCCTGGCGGGCCCGGGTGTCCCGGGGCGGGACGTCCTCCGGATCCAGAGCCGGGCGGTGGCGGAGCTCCAGGGTGCCGATTCCATCGCGGTGGAGACCAACGCGCGTGTGCTCGAGACGCTCTTCCAGGTCATGGAGGAGACGTCGGACCCGGAAGAGACGGCCCGGCGGGCCCGGGAGGTGCTCGCCGACGCCATTGCCGGGCTGGATCCTTCGGAGAGGGCGGCGTCCGGCATCCCGGACGGGGACGCCGGTCCGTGGCTGGATGGACAGGTGGCCCAGTTCAATTCCCCCTGGATGAGGTATTTCATCGCCCACGATCCGGCCCCGGTCCTGGAGGCCACACGGGTCCCCGTCCTGGCACTGAACGGCACGCTCGACGCCCAGGTGGACGCCGACATCAACCTCACGGCCATCGGAGCGGCCCTGGATCGTGGCGGCAATCCCGACCACACCGAGGAGGCTCTCCCGGGGCTGAACCACCTGTTCCAGGAGGCCACCACCGGGAACCCCACCGAGTACGCGGCGATCGAGCAGACCATGTCTCCCCGGGCCATGGACCGGGTCGCGGAGTGGATCCTGGAGCGATTCGGCGGCTGATCCCGGACCACCCGGCTCGCGGGAACGCTTTCGCACCCCGGCCTGTTTATTGCGAGACCAACGTTCGGGCTCGCCGCTGTGGCGACCCCTGACCTTCGAGTCTCGCGCCCGGGAGCTTCCATGGAGTCGTTCGACGCCGTCGTCATAGGGACCGGCCAGGCCGGCAAGCCGCTGGCCCGGGCGCTGGGTGCCGCCGGGCTCCGCACCGCCATCGTCGAGAAGGGCCGGGTAGGCGGGACCTGCGTCATCGACGGCTGCACGCCGACCAAGACCATGATCGCCAGCGCCCGGGTGGCGCACCTGGCCCGTCGGGGTGCGGACTTCGGGGTCGCCGTGGGCGACGTCTCGGTGGACCTGGCCCGGGTCCGTCAGCGGAAGCGGGACATCGTGGACGCCTTCAGCAGCGGAGGGGAGGAGGCGCTGCGGGAGGCGGAGAACGTGGAGCTCGTCTTCGGAACGGCCCGCTTCACGGCGGACCACCGGCTCCGGATCACCGGGGAGGACGGTGACGCCCGGGAGCTGACCGCGCCACGCATCTTCATCAACACCGGAACCCGGCCACGGGTACCGGAGCTGGACGGTCTGGACGGCGTCGACTGGCTCGACAACGCCTCGATCATGGAGCTCGCCGAGGTCCCGCGGCACCTCCTCGTCCTGGGCGGCGGCTTCATCGGTCTCGAGTTCGGGCAGATGTTCCGACGCTTCGGCGCGGACGTCACCATCGTGGAGGGCTCCGAGCGCCTGGTGCGACGAGAGGATCCCGAGATCTCGGAAGCCCTCGCGGACCTTCTCGAGGAGGACGGCATCCGGGTCCGCCTCTCGTCCGAGGCCCTGGAGGTCCGGGCCAGGGACGGGGTCGTGCGGTTGCGGATCGACGGGTCCGACGGCGAGGAGGAGCTGACGGGCAGCCATCTGCTGGTCGCCGTCGGCCGCCGCCCGAACACCGAAGAGCTGGGCCTGGAGAACACCGGGATCGGCGTCGACGACCGGGGCTTCATCGAGGTCGACGACCAGCTCCGGACGGGGGTCGAGGGTGTGTGGGCCCTGGGCGACGTCAACCGCGGTCCCCCCTTCACCCACGTGTCCTACGACGACTACCGGGTGGTGGAGCGGAACGTCCTGGGCGACGGGGGCGGGACCCGGGCGGGACGCACGTTGGCCTACACGCTGTTCACCGACCCACAGCTGGGACGCGTCGGCATGTCGGAGGCGGAGGCCCGTGAGGCGGGCCGGACCTTCGACGTCGCCCGGCTCTCCACCCGCCGGGTGGCCCGGGCCCAGGAGACCGACGAGCGGCGAGGACTGATGAAGGCCCTCGTGGACCGGGAGTCCGGCCGTATTCTGGGCGCGTCGATCCTGGCGCCGGAGGGGGGAGAGATCGCCGCGCAGATCCAGCTCGCCATGCTGGGCGGGTTGCGGGCGGCGGACCTGCGGGACGGGGTCTTCTCGCACCCCACGTGGTCCGAGGCCCTCAACACCCTCTTCGAGGCCCTGGAGCCGGGGGGATGAAGAACGGCCGCCCCGCCGCCGGAACGGTACCGGCGGACGGAGCGGCCTCCCTTCCGGCCTCGAGTCCGGCCGTGGCTTCCGCGGCGTTCGCCCGGATGGCGGCGGCGACGTAGTCGGCCAGCCCCGCCCGGCGGTCGTCGTAGTGGGCCCGGAAGCGGGGATCCGCCACGTACATCTCGGCCAGCCCCACGTGCATCTCGGGAGGGCAGGGGTAGTACCACCGGTCGATGTGCAGGCGGGCGCGCTCGGCCGCGGCCCGTGCCTCCTCTCCGTCGGCGGCGGCGCCGTCGTCCATCAGGCCCGCGAGGGCCGCCTCGATGTCCTCCAGCTCCGCCCTGATCTCCCGGACCTGTTCGGGGGTGTAGGAGGCGGTCCGGCGGCGGGACTCCTTCCAGGCGTCCGTATGCCCCCAGCGCTCCTCGGCTTCCTTCTCGTAAGGGCTTTCGAAGTCCGACATGATCCTGTCCTCCTCGGAGTGTGCTCGTTCGTCGGACACCAAGGGTAGAACCTCACGTTACGTGAGGTGCAAGGGCTTCGCGAGGACGACGCGATTCGGGGCGCGCCCGGTCCCGGTTCCCGCGTCGTCCGACGCGTCTGCCTTCGCCGTCCCCGGTCAGCGGAACGCGGTCCGCATCACCAGGATCAGGGCCGCGCCGGCCCGTGTCCGGGTCGATCCCAGGACCAGCGTCTGCCCGTCCCGGACCGTGACGGTGGCGTTCATGGCGGTGCCGTCCTCCTCGTGGCGCAACTCGACGCCGATGCGCACTCGGTCCGGGGAGATCCGGTCCGGTCCTCCTTCCACGTCCTCCACGACCGGCTCCAGGCTGACCTCCACCTGGTAGAAGCCCAGTGCACCACCGGTGAGCATGGTGCTGGCATAGCCCCGGGCCGTCGAGTTCACGAGGCCGGTGGAGGCGAGCCGGTATCCGTCGAAGCGGAACAGCTCCCGGAGCTCCTCCACCACGTCCGCGATCTCCTGGTCCTGGTCCTGGAAGCCGTCGGCCTCCACCAGCTGGAAGACCAGCCGGACGTTGTCGGGCGCCTGGGCCTCCACCCCCGTGTAGCCGCCCGCGAGGACGAGGACGGCGACCAGGACCCCTCCCATCGTCCGCCGCCACGCACCCTGCCACCGCCCCGTCCGTGCGGGATCCGTCTTCATTCCGTTCTCCATCCCATCCTCCTCGGGTTCAGTCTCCACTGTCGAGCATCCAGACCACCGCGATGTCCGGGTTCCGGGTGGGCACCACCATGAACGACCGGTCGGAAGCCACGTCCAGACCGTCCGCGGAGAGGATGACCCCCCCCGGGGCGGCCGGCGCGTCCGGGGCCGGCCCCCGGGCGATCAGGAACACGCCGGCCGCGGCCGCCGCCGCCAAAACCGCGAATCCCCACCGCAGTCCCCGCCCCGTCCGCCGGGCCGAGGCCTCACGCTTACCGGAACGTCGCGACCCCCGCGGGCTCGCCGTTCCGGCTCCCACTGCATCCGTCTCCGGCACCCGGAGCCGCTCCCCGGCCTCGGTCGCCCAGCGATCCAGCGCCCGGCTCAGCGCGTCGAGCTGCCTGCGCTCCTCGGGGCCGAATCCCGCCCCGTCGTCGGTACCGCTCATGCCGTCCTCCCGGCTTCGATCGCGCTCCGGATCGTCGCCCTGGCCCGGGCCAGGTGAACGCGGAACGTGCTCTCGTTCATGTCCATCGTCGCCGCGGCCTCCCGGCCGCTCACGCCCTGCAGGTCCACCAGGTCGAACGCCATCCTCTGATTCGGGGTCAGGTCGCCCATCAATACCTGGAGCAGGCGCTCCACCTGGGTCGCCTCCGGCGCCGTGACCGGGTTCGGCCGACGGGCCAACGCCCCCAGCCGCTCCTTCCCCCGGCTCTCGCGGCGCCACCCGCGGCCCCGGTCCCGGACGACGTTGGTCACCACACGGTGCAGCCACGTGGTGAAGCGGCTCGCCCCGGTGAAGCCGCCGAAGGAACGCACCACCCGGACCAGGACCTCCTGGGCCACGTCCTCGGCCACGTCCGGGTCGCCGGTCTGCATCAGGGCCCACCGGCAGACCAGTGGTCGAAGCTCCCGAAGCAGATCGTCCGGCGGTCGGCCATCGGGAGCTCTTCCCGCCCGGGCGAGGGCTTCGATCTCCCGTGCCGGGTCCCGTTCCGTTGCGGTTCGTCCGTCGTCCATGTCACCCCGTTCGACGTCGTGGACGGGCGAGTGCTTACCTGGGCGGACCCACCTGGGCCCGAGGGAGCGCCGCAGGGCTCCGCCACCCTCCGGGAAGCGTACGACGGGCGGTCCCGTCCCGCCTCTTCCTTCGCCGGTCGAGGGGCCGCCGCCGGGCAACCTCGCTTGACCCCGGACCCCGGTCCGCCGAAGGTGCCCGGCATGATCCGCCCCCGCCTCCTGACGGGCCTCGTCGCCCTCTCCCCCCTCTTCGCGGCCGGACCCGCTCCCGCCGGGAGCGAGTCGTCGGTCGGGGTCGGGACGGGAACCGGCGCCCCGGCCTCGACCGCGCCGGCCGCTCCCCCCGTGAGGCCCGCCCCGAGCCAGGCCCGGGGAGAGGCGCTGGCCCGGAGTCTGGGATGCGGCGGGTGCCACGCGGGACTCCCGGCATCCGACCTCCCGGCGCGGGCCCCGGCTGTCGGCGAGGGTGCCGCCCCGCTGGCGGCCGAGTTCGTGGTCACCTACCTGGCGGATCCCGTCTCCCGCCGGCCCGAGATCGCGCCAGCCCGGATGCCGGACTTCGGTCTCGGGGCGGACGAACGCCTGGCCCTGGCCCTCTTCCTGGCGGGCGACGCCGAGGGCTCGGGCGGCCCCGGGGTGGCGGCGGCCCGGGCCCGCTTTCCCGAGGTGCATCCGGAGGACGGCCGGCTCCTCTTCGAGGGTCTGGGGTGTGGGGCGTGTCACGTCCATCCGGGCGTGCCGACCGTGGGCGGGTCCGGAGTGGGGCCCGATCTGGGAGGCGCAGGCCTCCTCTACCGCCGGGATTGGCTGGAGGCGTTCCTGGCCGATCCGGTCCCGGTGCGGCCCGCCGGTCATCGCCCCGGCACCGGGTCCCGCATGCCCGACTTCCGCCTGCAGCCGGACGAGGCGGCCTCACTGACCGCGTATCTGGTCGGCCTGCGCGCCGGACCGGACCCCGCCGGCCTGGCCCGGGCACGTGGCGGAGGGGGGGTGCCGTCGGCGACCCCCTCTCCCTGGGCCCTCCACCGGGCCGAGCGCTACCTCACCGAGCGCCTCTCCTGCCTGGGCTGCCACGGGTGGCGGGGAGAGGGCGGGCGGATCGCTCCGGCCCTGGACGGCGTGGCGGGCCGGCTGACGCCGGAGGCCGTGGCCGCCGCGGTCCACGCGCCCGCGGAGGCTCGTCCCGGCACCGTCATGCCACCCTCGCCGTTCCCTCCCGGGATCCGGGACCAGGTGGTGGCGCTGCTCCTGGCCGACACCGTCGGCTGGGCCGGAGGTGAGCCTGCGGAGCTGCCCTGGCCCGAGCGTCGGGCGATCCTGCGGGCCTGGTCGGCGGCCGCGGGACCGGTGGCGACGGGGTCGCCGGTGCCCGGCGGGGGTGCCTCCCCCGGCCCAGCGGGTGGCGACGCCGGCACGCAGGCGGGCGGGGTGTCGCCGAACGGGGCCCGTCTGTACGGACGCACGTGCGCGGCCTGCCACGGCGCCGGAGGCGACGGGCGTGGCTTCAATCAGCCGAACCTCCCGGTGAGCCCCACCGTCCACGCCGACCCGGTGGCCATGGCCCTCCGCCCCGACGACACCCTGTACGACGGCATCGCATCCGGGGGCTGGGTGCTGGACGGCAGTCCCCGGATGCCCGCCTTCGGCGACGGGTTGGAGCCCGACGAGATCCGGGCCCTGGTGGCCCACATCCGCACGCTGTGCGCCTGCGAGGGGCCGGCCTGGGCCGCCGCGGGGGGCGAAGGATGACGATCTCCTCGGGGTCACACTCGCGGTCGGGCGCCGATGGATCGGCGCGGGGGCCGGAAGGGACCCCGACGTCGGCACGCGTCCGGCGGACCACCGCATCCCGATGGACGAGCCGGCACCGGCGGACGACGCTCCTCCGGCAGGCCACGCCCTTCGCGGCGGCCCTCCTGGGCATCGCGGTGGCCGCCTGTGGGGACGGTGCCGGAGATGCCGCGGGCGGCCGCCCCGCCCCCGGCGACACGGTCCTTCCCACCCCCGCCGCGGTCCGCCCGGTGAGCCGCGTCTCCCCCGGGGACTTCGCAGGAGCCCAGGCCTGTGCCGAATGTCACGAGGCGCCCTTCCGGGCCTGGTCCGCCTCGACCCACGGCCGTGCCGGGGGGACGCCCTCGCAGGCGGTGGTCATCGCCCCCTTCGACGGCACGCCCATCCGTTTCGCCGACGGCCAGGTGATCCCCGGGGTGACATCCGACGGGACCTACCAGTTCGAGGTCCGGCAGGAGGGCTTCGAGCCGCTGATCATGTCCGTGGACGGGGTGGTGGGCGGGGGCCACATGCTGGGCGGGGGCACCCAGGGCTTCTTCACCGAGCACCCGGACGGCACGGTCCGCTTCCTTCCCTTCGATTGGTCCCGGGACGAGGGGACTTGGTTCTGCAACACCGGCACCCGCACCGATGAGGGCTGGGTCCAGGTGACGCCGTCCATGCGGCTGGCGGACTGTGGCGACTGGCCGCCGATCCGGGTGCTGGGGACGGAGAGCCGGTTCAACAACTGCCAGGGGTGCCACGGCAGCCAGATCCGCGTCCGCTTCGAGGGGGGCTCCGGTGCGTGGGCGACCTCCTGGACGTCGCTGGCGGTGAACTGCGAGTCGTGCCACGGCCCGGCCGCGGACCACGTGACCCGGGCCCGGTCGGGGGACTTCGGGTCGGACGGCCTCGCCCTCGGGGTGACCTCGCTGGTGGTCCAGGACAAGGACGCCTCGCTGAACGTCTGCTTCGCATGCCACGCCCTGAAGGACGTCCTCAACGAAGGGTACCTGCCCGGCGACTCCCTGGACCTGTTCTACGCCCTCAAGTACCCGACCCTGGGAGATCGCCCCTACTTCCCCGACGCCCGCATCCGCTCCTTCGCCTACCAGGGCACGCACCTGTCCAGCGCCTGCTATCTCGACGGCGCCATGGACTGCGTCTCCTGTCACGAGCCCCACGGTCAGGGCTACCAGGACCAGCATCGGAACCCTCTTCCGGATCCCTTCGACGACGGCCAGTGCACCGCCTGCCACGCCGCCAAGGGTCAGGACCTCGAGGCCCACACCTTCCATCCCGCGGCGTCGGAGGGGAGCCGGTGCGTCAGCTGCCACATGCCCTACCTCCAGCATCCGGAGGTAGGCCCCGGCGTCCGCTTCTCCCGCTCCGACCACACCATCCCGAACCCCCGCCCGGCCTTCGACGCGGCCCTCGGCGTGGAGAGCTCGTGCATCCAGTGTCACGAGGACCGGACGCCCGACGAGCTCCAGGCGCAGACCGAGGCGTGGTGGGGTGAGCTCAAGCCCCACCGGCCCCTCGTCACCGGGCAGATGGAGGCGCTCCGGGCGGCGGAGGCCGGCACGCCCCTGTCCCGGAGCGCGGCGGCGGAGGCGCTGCTGCGTCCGGACCTGCACGACCCCCTCCTGCAGTTCCAGGCCCTGGCGACCTTCACCGTCGGCCATCTGGGGCCGGACGAGCCTTCCCTGGAGCCCGTGGTCCAGGATCGGCTTCTGGCCCTCTCCCGGAGCCCCGACATGGACATCCGTTCCCTGGCCCTGGCGGCGCTCCACTGGAGCCGCGGAACCGTCCCGGCCGTTCGGGCACGGCTGGCCCAGGCGCTCCGGGACGAGCCCGGGTGGGCGCTGCGGCAGCGCTGGGCCCTGGCCCTGGGCTTCCTGGCGGACCGCCTGACCGAGCTGGGCGAGGTAGATCGGGCGCAGCTCGGGTACCGGAAGGCCCTGGTGGTCTCGCCCGACGATCCGCGGGTCCTGTCCGCCCAGGGGCTGTCCCTCTATCGCGCGCAGCGGTTCACCGAGGCGATCCCCATCCTGCAGCGGGCCGTGGCCCTGAACCCCGAGGCCTCCCTGGCCCGGGTGAACCTCGGGATCGCCCAGGCCGCCACCGGCGACGTCCAGGGCGCCCAGCAGACCTACGTGTCCCTCCTGGAGACGAACCCCTCGGAGCCCCTCGGCTGGTTCAACCTGGGGAACCTCCTCCAGCGCACCGAGCGCCTCGCCGAGGCCACCGAGGCCTACGCGCGGGCGGTGCGCCTCGACGGCAGCCTGGCGCCCGCGTGGTTCCAGCGGGCCCGGACCCTCATCCTCCTCCAACGGATCCCGGAGGCACTGGAGCCGGCCCGGCGCGCCCTCGAGCTGGACCCGGACAACGAGCTCACCCGGCAGATGGTCCGGGACCTGGAGACGGCGCTGGGAGAGGGGTAGGGGGGCACCGGCTCGCCGGGTCGGCGCCGCACCTCGCCGGACGCGCTACCTCCCCGGGCAACGAATTCCGTCGCGAGCGGTACCGAACGGGACAGCCTGGCACCGGACCGGCACGCCGCGGATCGGTCGCCCCATCCCGCTCCGGTACGAGACCCGACCCCCATCGACCCCTTCTCCATGATCGCCTTCGCCCCCCGGCGCTCCGCCACCGGACTCGCCTGTCTCCTGCTCCTCTCCGGCCTCCCTGTCGGCGTCCAGGCCCAGGACCACGCGACCCACGACCACACCTCCCCCTACGTGGACCTGCAGGAGCGGGACATCAAGGCCCTCTCCGCCGACGAGGTGGCGAGCCTCCTGGCCGGCGAGGGGATGGGCTTCGCCCTCCCTGCGGAGCTGAACGGCTATCCCGGCCCGCGGCACGTCCTCGACATGGCCCCCATGCTCGGCCTGTCCGACGAACAGCTGGCCGATATCCGGGCGATCTTCGACGACATGCAGGCCAGGGCCCGTGAGTTGGGCGCGGCCGTCGTGGACGGGGAGCGGGCGCTGGACCGGGCCTTCGCCGCCGGCACCATCACGGCGGCGGAGCTCCAGGCGCGGCTCGGGGACCTCGCCCGGGATCGGGCCGCGCTACGGGGAGCCCACCTCGAGGCGCACCTCCGGCTCCTCCCCATCCTCACCGACGATCAGCGGGAGATCTACCGGCGGGCCCGGGGCTACGGCGGCTGACCCGGGGCGTCGGCACGGGGTCGGCCACCGGGCCCACTCCGCATGGCGCAGGCGGTGTCCCGGCTGAAACCCGACCGCGTCTCGACTACCACCCCGCGTGGGTCCAGAGAACCACCAGTCCGCAGAGCTCCTCGCCCCAGCTGGCGTGTTGCCGGATCTCCGGCGGAGCCTCGCCCACGTCCCGGTAGATCTCCATGGCGGCGATGTCGTCCGGGCTCAGGCCGTCCAACGGGTACAGGGTCCAGGGGTCCTTCTCCTCGTCCCAGAACGGAGGCCGCACCGGGAGGAGGTCGACCATGTAGCGGAGGCACCCGGTGCCCATGTAGGTGCTGATCCGCGGCAGGACCTCCGAAGCGCCACTGGAAATCCGGCCCATGCCCCAGGAGACCCGCACGTCCTCCAAGTCGGACAGATACTCTCCGACGTGGGAGGCCTCCACCCCGGCGATCGCATCGGGGTCCAGGAAGATCCCGCGCCCCCATTCCTCCTGCCGGTGCGCGAAGAGGTTCCGGCCCAGGTTGCTCCGGCCGGTGATCACCAGGGGTTCCAGGGGGATGGCGTCGGGGCGCACCCGGATCGTGACCACGATCCGGTCTCCGGTGATCAGCTCGACGGGCTGGGCGTGGGTCCGGTAGCCCAGCGCCTGGACCTCGATGGCCAGGGTCCCGGTGCGGTCGGTCACCAGCAGGAAGCCGCCGGAGTCGTCCACCGTGGTGGCGCTCAGGCGCTCGTCCGCCAACAGGAGGGTGACCTGCGCACCCGGGACGGGGCGCTCCGTGACGTCGTCCAGGACCCGTCCCAGGACGAGCTGCTCCTGGGCGGCCACGGCGTGGGGGAGCGAGGACGCAAGAAAGAACCCGGCGATCCAGGGCAGGCCGAGGGCCCGGTGCCATCCCGGCGTCCGGCCGGTCCGGAGACCCCGGGCCGACCGACTCACGCCCGGGACACGGCCCGTCCCGGATCCGGCGGATATTCCGTCCATGGCCTCTCCCGTCCAACGCCCCCTGCCTGCAGCGTGTCCGGGGCATGATGGAGGGGGTGCGGGCGAGGGGGCAAGCGGCCGCACAGGCCGTCTCGCGCGGGTCCGTTCGGGCCCTTACTGTGCAGGCCCTCTCACGTCCGCCCGTCTACGGTCCACTGGACCCTACGCCGTACTCATCCTGGAGTCGTACATGAAGCTGCCGGGGCGCTCCTCGCTCGTCTTCGCCGCCGTCGCCGTCGCCGTCCTCCCTCCCGCCGCGCCCGCCGCGGCCCAGACCGTCACCGAGGACCATCTCGAAGCCCTGGAGTACCGGAGCATCGGGCCCACGCGCCAGAGCGGCCGGTTCGTGGACATCGCGGTGCCCCGGCAGCAGCCCCACACCTTCTACATCGCCACGGCCTCGGGGCATCTGTGGAAGACCGAGAACCGGGGGATCACCTTCGAGGTGCAGTTCGAGGACCAGCCCGACGTCTTCTCCATCGGGGCCATCGCGGTGGCGCCCACGGATCCCGACATCCTGTACCTCGGTTCGGGAGAGGCGAACAACTCCCGCTCCAGCTACGCGGGCAACGGGGTCTACAAGTCCACGGACGCCGGGGAGACCTGGGAGAACGTGGGGCTCCCCCAGTCCGGGCACATCGGCCGCGTCGTGATCCACCCCGACGACCCCGACGTCGTCTACGTGGCGGCCCTGGGCCACCTCTACTCCGAGAACGAGGAGCGGGGGCTCTACAAGACCACCAACGGTGGTGGGAGCTGGACCAAGGTCCTGGGCCCGGTGGTGCGGGACAAGCACATCGGCGTGGTGGACGTGGTCATGGATCCCACGAACCCGCAGGTCCTCTATGCCGCCACCTTCGACAAGGTGCGCCTGCCCTTCACCTACGACCTTGGCGGTCCGGGCAGCCGCATCTACAAGACCACGGATGGCGGCGCCAACTGGGAGATGCTCACCAACGGCCTGCCCCAGGGCATGCTCGGCCGCATCGGTATCGACGTCTACGAGCGGGACCCGAACATCCTCTACGCCACCATCGAGAACGCGAACAAGGAGGGGATGAGCGACGAGGAGCGGTACCAGGAGCTCATGGAGCACAAGTCGTCGAGCGGGATGATCGGCGGTGAGGTCTACCGCTCCGACGACGCAGGGGCGAGCTGGCGGAAGGTCAGCCCCGACGACCAGTCCATCGGGGGAGCGCCGGCCTACTACTACGGGCAGATCATCATCGACCCCAACGACCCCGACGTCGTCCACGTCCTCTCGGCGGCCTCGTGGGGCACCTTCGACGGCGGGGAGACCTGGGAGCGGCGGCCCCTGGGCTTCGGCGGCGACGATCACGCGCTCTGGATCGATCCCTTCGACTCGGACCACATGATCCTGGGCTACGACCACGGCATGGGGATCAGCTACGACGGGGGCGAGAACTGGTACCACCCCGATTTCCAGTCCCTGGCCCAGTTCTATGCCGTCGGGTACGACATGTCCCACCCCTACCGGGTCGCCGGAGGGCTGCAGGACAACGGCTCCCACATGGCCTACCACACCAACCCGGCCGGGGGCCCGGTCTACTTCGAGCAGTGGGGCCGGGTGGGGGGTGGCGACGGCATGTACAACGAGTTCGACACCTGCACCAACCGCTACCTCTACAACGAGTCCCAGTTCGGACCCATCAGCCGCCTGGACCTCTGGACCGGCGAGCGGGAGGGCATCCGCCACGACGACTCGGAGATGCGCTGGAACTGGAACGCGCCCATCCTGGTGTCGCCCCACGACTGCGACGTGATCTTCCACGCCGGCAACCGGCTGCTTCGCTCCGATAACCGGGGGGAGAGCTGGGAGTACGTGAGCCCGGACCTCACCAAGGCCGATCCGGCCACGCTGACCACCGGTCGGGGTGGGGACGGGAACATCCAGTACGCCACCATCACGACGGTGGCACAGTCCACGCTGGACGCCGACGTGATCTGGATCGGGACCGACGACGGCAACGTCCAGGTCACCCGGGACGGCGGTGAGAACTGGACCCTGGTGAACGACGCGGTGCCGAACAACCCGGAGTACTGGGTGAGCCGGGTCGAGGCCTCGCACCACGAGCCCGGAACGGCCTACGTGACCTACACCGGCTATCGTCGGGACGACTTCCGGCCGTTCATCTACCGGACGACGGACTACGGAGCGACGTGGACGGACATCTCCTCGAACCTTCCCGAGGGCGCGCTGAACGTGGTCCGTGAGCATCCGGACAACCGGTCGCTCCTCTTCGTGGGCAGCGAGCTCGCGGTCTTCGTGTCCACCGACCTGGGCGGCACCTGGACCCGGATGCAGAACGACATGCCCACCAATCCGGTCCACGACATGAAGATCCACCCCCGGGACAACGACCTGATCGTCGCCACCCACGGGCGCGGGATCTACATCGCCGACCTCTCGGCCCTGTCCCAGGTCACGGCGGACGTCCTGGCGGCCGACGTCCACTTCTTCCAGCCCGAGGACGAGGTGCGCTGGATCGAGGCGGACTTCACGAACTACGCCTCGTCGAACTACGAGGGCGAGAGCGACCCCGAGGCCGTGTCCCTGTACTACCACCTGGGCACGGACCTGGGTCAGGACGTGACGCTCACGGTCTACCAGGGCGACGTGGCGATCGCCGAGCTGGAGGGTCCGGGCGACGCGGGGCTCCATCGGGTCGATTGGGGCATGGAGCGCCGCCGGGAGCGGAGCGCCGAGGAGCAGCAGTCCATGCGGGAGCGTTTCGAGCGTTTCGGGGCGGAGCCCGACGAGGACCAGGTCCGGTGGATCTCGGAGGACGCGCCTCCCGGAAACTACCGGGTGGTGCTGGAGGCCGGCGGCCAGCGGATCGAGCGCCGGGTCTCCATCCTCCGCGACGAGTGGTGGATGATGCGCCGCTGAGGACTCCCCGGGAGGGTGACGGGGGCGGTGCGTGTATGTTGCGCGCCGTCCCCGCTTCCGTGTAGGCCTTCGGGTCCGGGACGCGATCCGCACTCTGCGTGTCGCGTCCTTTCGCGTCCGATAGGAGGCTTCATGGAGGCCGGACGTCCCCTCTCGCCTAACAGGGTACCGGCGGGCTTCTTGCACGAATGAATGGGACACGCTCAAACACTCGCATTCGATCCACAGGAGTGAGTCCTATGAAGATGCATCGATTCGCGCTTCGACGGGTGGCACCCCTCGTCGTGGCACTGCTCGCCTCCACCGCCTGCGCCAGCAGCGCGCCCTCCGCCGAGGATACGGCAACGGGGATGGAAGGGGCTCCGGAGCAGGCCGAGACCAGCATGTTCCGGGTCGAGAACGACACGCCGGAGCAGACGCTGGAGATCATGCTCCGGTCGGAAGACGGTGACCGCATCCCCCTGGGAGTCGTCAGCAGCGGGGACACCGAGACGTTCATCCTTCCTCCCCAGGCGCAGCCGGGTGAGTACGAGCTCATCGCGGCTGTACCGAACGCCTCGACCGTGGAGGAGATCGTCTCGGACGCGTTCACGACCACTGGTGGTGCAACGGTGAACTGGTACATCCGGAACAACCGGATCGAAGTCACCTGACGCGCAACTCGTGATTCCACGCCGACCCCATCGTCCCATCCGGGGCGTCGGGGTCGACGTGCGTCGGGGCCTCACTCCTCCCGGAGCACCCGCATGGGGACAGCCCGGGCCGCCCGCCGGGCGGGGATCCAGACGGCCAGAGTGGACGCCCCCACGAGAACGACCGCGACGGTGAGGTGGGTGAGGGGGTCGTCGGGCCCCACCCCCTGCAGGTCGCCGGCCAGGGTCCGGCCCAGCGCGAGCCCCCCCAACGCCCCCACACAGACCCCGGCCGCGACCACGGCGAGCCCCCTCACGAGGAAGCCGCGGGTGACGTTGCCGGCGGCGGCCCCCAGCGCCATGCGGATCGCCACGTCCCGGCGCCGCTGCCGGGCCGCGTAGGCCACCACGCCGTAGAGCCCGACCAGGGACAGGACCAGGGCGAAGCCGGCAAAGGTCAGGAGCACCCCGGCCATGACCCGTGTGGGGCGCCGAGCCGTGGCCACCAGGTCGTCGAGGGGGGCTCCAGCCGTGAACGGCACCTCCGGATCGAACTCCGCCAGGGCATCCCGGACCGCGGTCACCGTGGCCTCGTGGTCGGTCCGGCGGCGGATCACCAGGGACATCCAGAAGCCCGGATTCGCCCGATGCGAGGTGTAGACCTCTCCGACGCTTCCGGTCTCCATGTCCCGGATGATGTTCCCCACCACCCCGACGACGGTCAGCCAGTCGCCCGGCTCTCCGTTCCCGCCCGGCGGAGGGACGGCCGCCAGGCGAAGCCTCCGGCCCAGGGGGTCCAGTCCGGGCCACAACGCCTCGGCCACGTCCTGGCTCACGATGGCCACCGGCTCCGCGCCGGGTCCGTCCCTCCGGTCCGGCGCTCGGCCCCGCACCAGGGGAATGCCCATCGTGGCGTAATAGCCGTCACCGACCGGAGCGACCACGGCTTCCTTGGAGGAGCCGCCGTCCTCGGCCTCGAATCCTTGGCCTCGGACGATCCCCGAAAACGGGCTGCTGGCGGTCAGCCCGGCGGCCTCGACCTCGGGCCGGGCCCGAACCGCCTCCAGCACGGCGTCGAAGAACGCCGTCCGCCGGTCGGGATCCGGATACGCGGCCTGCCGAAGTCCCAGTGTCCCCACGGTCACGCCCTCGGCCACGAATCCCAGAGGTTGGCGGGACAGGTGGATCGCCGAGCGGACCATCAGGCCCGCTCCGGCCAGGAGCGCCATGGACAGGGCCACCTCGACCCCGACCAGCAGCGATCGGAGGCCGGTCCCCCGCCCCGGTGTCCGGCCGCTCCCGCCCAGCCGCGTGAGCGCGGTCCGCCCCAGTCCCAGGAGGGTGGGCGCCAGGGCGAACACCGCCGCCATGCCCAGGGTGGCGGCCGCCGTCGCGCCCAGCACGGTGCCGTCCAGCCGGAGCGTGTCGAAGCCCCCCGGCGCGCCCATCCCCAGCCCGGCCGGAATCCACTGCCGGACCCCCCGGAGCACGCCGGCGGCGATGCAGAGCCCCAGGATCGAAGCCGCCACCGCCAGGAGCAGGCCCTCCCCCGCCAGCTGTCGCCCGAGACGGAGACCGGGAGAGCCCAGGGCCCGACGGACACCGAACTCGCGGCTCCGGGAGGCGGTGCGCACCAGGAGGAGGACGGTGCCGTTCATGCAGGCGATCAGGAGGACGATCAGCGCCGCCGCCTGGAGGGCCTCCAGGGTGGGGCGGACCTCCCGGACCACCGACTCCTGCAGGGGCACCAGCTCCACCCGGAAGTCCTCTGGCAGGCCGGCCGCCGTCGATTGGGCCAGATCCGTGAGGCGGTCCTCGGCGACCGAGAGCGGGAGGTCGGGGTGGAGTCGGCCGGCGTAGACCGAGCGGTCGACCCGGAGGGGCGACAGGACCTCGGTGAAGTTGTTGACGTGCCAGAGGTCCGCCGGCAGCACCCCGACGATCCGGAAGGACTCGGCGTGGTCCGGCCGGTCCGAGGTGAACGCCCGGAAGCTGCGGCCGACCACGTCCGGATCCCCGCCGAAGTGCTCCTGCCAGAGCAGGTGGGAGATCAGGGCGACGGGCGGTGCGTCCGGGTCCCCCTCCTCGGGCAGGAAGCCCCGCCCCCCCGGCTGCACCGCGATCCCGTAGGCCTCCAGGAAGCCCGGCGTCACCCAGGCGCCCCGAACCATCCGTGGTCGGTCGTCCCCGAGCAGGGTGAAGACGTCCAGGTCCCACGAGACGGGGTGCTCGAAGACGTCGTCCACCTCGGACCAGGAGACGTCGGTGACGGTCCGGACCTGGACGAGCCGGTCCGCGGCGGGGTAGGGGAGAGGACGCAGCAGGTAGGCGTTCACGACGGCGAACACCACGACGCCGAGGGCCACCGCCACCCCCAGGACGCCCACCACCAGTCCGCTGAAGCGGAGGTCCCGCCGCAGGGAGCGCCCCGCCGCCCCGAGGTCGTCCCGCACCCCCCGCATCCATCTCCGGTCCCCGATCCCCATCCTCGCCTCCCGTTCGCGTATCGACACCCCCGGACTCCGGGGCAGCGGCCGCACCAGATCCCGGATGATCCTCCGCCACCCGGCCAGCAGCCCTCGCCATCCCCGGGTCCGGACCTCTTCCCGGAGCAGCCGGTCGGCGTCCCGCACCATGGCGTCCCCGAATGCGTTCCTGAGGTCCCGGGGATAGCGGAGCAGAAGGAGGCGGTAGAGCCGGACAGAGCCCCTGCGGAGGCGGTCCAGGACCCGATCGAGGCCGGTCACGGGCGGGTCTCTTCCCTCACGTCCCGCGCTCCGGCAGGAGTCTCCGTACGTCGTCCATGCCGGCGAGCCGGGTGATCCGGCCCGCTTCGGCGGCGAGGGCGGCGCGGCCCTCGGCCGTGAGGTGGAAGACCCGTCCCCGGCGGACGTCCGAGTCGTCCTCGGAGCCCTCCCGGGCCCAGCCCGCCTCCATGAGCCGGTGCAGCGTTCCGTACACCGTCCCCGGCCCCATCTCCACACCCGAGTCCTCCTGCACCCGCTTCATCACCCCGTAGCCGTGGAGCGCCCCCCGGGACAGGGCGAGGAGCACGTGGAAGACGGCCGGTGTGAGGGGCTCGGGCCCGGGCCTGGTGTCGGTCATCCCGCATCTCCGGGTGATGTTTCCGCAACGATAATATTACGACGACGGTAATAAGTCCATCATGACCCGGGGGGGGGGCGCACGTCCGCGGCCCGAAGAAGACCATTGCTCCGGGCCCTGGGAGGGGGACTAGCTTTGAGGGATGCCCCGGCACCTCATCAGCCCCTGGTTCCTGGCCCAGCTCCTGGCCTGCGCCCTGTGTGCGTCCGCGGTCGTCCACCTGTGGCGGCGGCGGACCGAAGCGGGCGTGCCGGCGCTGCTGGCGTTGGTGTCGGCCAGCGGGATCGAGGTGGCGGCCTCCGCCTGGGCCGCCACGTCGGGGCGCGAGGAGACGGTGGTGGCCCTGGCCCGCTTCATGCGCTTCCCCGGGTCGATGGCAGCACTGGCCTGGCTCGCGTTCGCCCTCCTCTACACGGGCTTCGGCCGCACACGGGTCGGACGCCGTGCCCTCGCCGCAGCAGGGGCCGGGTGGGCCCTGGTCGTGCTCCTGGCCACGACCTTCGGGGCGGACCTGCTCGTCGCCGGGGCGGCCCTGGCCGGTGCCGGGGACGGCCGGTCCGGCTTCGTGCCCGTCCCGGGCCCCGCCCACGGGCTCCAGGTCGGCTTCGCCACCGGCGCAGTGGCCATCGCCACCGGCATCCTGGCCCTCCACCTGGGCCAGGCACCGGGACACCTCTCCCGCCTGACTGTCGTCGTGGGGGCTCCGGCGCTGGTCGGTACGGCCGCCTTCTTTCCGGTGCTGGTGCCCGGGGCGATGCCGCCCTGGGTCGATCCCGTGCCTCTCGCCCTCGCCCTCGCCGCCACGGCCCTGGCCCACGCCTTCGCGGGGGGAAGGGACGTGGGGATGGAGCCCGTGGCCCGGAGCGCCGTCGTGGAGGAGATGGAGGACGCGGTGCTGGTCCTGGGGCGGGACGGGCGCATCGTGGACCTGAACCGCACTGCGAGGGATCGGCTCGGGCTGCAGGTGAGGGGCCCGCTTCCGGTGGAGATCGGGTCGCGCTGGGCGTCCTCGTGGGAGGCCCTACGCCGCGACGCCAAACCCCTGACCAGCCGGGTGGAGCTGTTCCTGCCCGTCGGACGCCTCGTCCCCTTCGACATGAGCATGACGCCGCTGGGCCCCCGGGCGGGCCAGGGCCGCACGGTGCTGGTCCTCCGGGACATCACCGAGCGGGAGCGGATGGAGCGGGAGCTCCGCCACGCCACCGAATCCCTCCGCTTCCTGGCCAACACCGACGGCCTCACGGGGCTGGACAACCGCCGCCGTTTCCAGGAAAGGCTCCACGAGGAGGTGGAGCGGGCCCACCGCTACGAGCGCCCGCTGTCCCTGGTCGTCCTCGACCTGGATCACTTCAAGAAGGTGAACGACACCTGGGGCCATCCTGCCGGAGACCGGGTGCTCCAGGGCACGGCCGCCGCCCTGCGCCACGTCCTGCGGGACATGGACGTGGCCGGCCGCATGGGGGGCGAGGAGTTCGCCGTGCTCCTTCCCGAAACCGAGCTGGCCGGGGCCCGGGCCCTGGCGGAGCGCCTCCGGGTCCAGATCGCATCGGTGGATCACGCCTCCGACGAAGGCGAGGCGTTCCGGGTCACCTCGAGCCTGGGCGTCACCAGCCTGGACCCCGGGGCCTGGCACGACGACGGGATTCTCCTCAAGGCGGCGGACGAGGCCCTGTACCAGGCGAAGAAGCGAGGGCGGAACCGGGTGTGCTGGCGTTCCCCGGAGAAGGTGGCGGACCGCTCGGCCTGAGGCCGGGCGTCCGAACCCCGACATCGGACGCCAGCGGCGTGAGGATTGCGATCGGCGCCCGACGCCCGCCGATCGCCTCGGGCGGGACTTTCCGCGGCCCGGACCGCCAGGGAATCCGGTCTCGGCGGTGCCCGCCAGGTTGACGGGCACGACGTGTCGGGACTAGCCTCCCGTACGACGGTCACGCACCCTTCGCGCGCCCGTCCGACCGCCAGGGGTACCCGGCCGCCGGCCGGGTTGAGAGAGTCCCTAGGAACCTGATCCGGCTCACACCGGCGTAGGGAGCGCGGTCCGGATCGACGGTTCCCCTGGACCGCCGGACTTCGCCTGCGCCCGCAGAGCCCTTGGAGTCTGGACGATGGCCCGCGATTCCCTCCCCATCCATCCCGGATCCCCGTCCCCCCCCGCCGGCGGAAACGGCGGGTCGGGCCAGGACGCCCGGTCGAACGGCCCCCTTTCGCCCCAGGGGGCTTCGGCGGCCGTCGCCGTCGATCCCCCCTCCCGCTCCGTCCGGGACATGGGCCACATCCCCCGTGCGTCGTGGGAGGGGGACTACGGCATGAACTTCCCCAACTCCCGGAAGGTCTTCGTGGAGGGATCGCACGGGATCCGGGTCCCCGTCCGGGAGATCACCCTCTCCGGTGACGAGGCGCCGCTCCGGGTCTACGACACCAGTGGCCCCCGGGACATCGACGTGCACGCCGGAATCCCCAAGCTCAGGGCCGACTGGATCCGAGGACGCGGCGACGTGCAGGAGACCGGGCCCCACCGGCTCCCGGACCTGGCCCGGGACCCCAGGCACGGCGACGCCGAGATCCCCGCCGCCCTCAACCACACCGTCCTGCGCTCCACCGGCGGCCCGGTCACCCAGATGCACTACGCCCGGCGGGGGGAGGTCACCCCCGAGATGGAGTTCGTGGCGATCCGGGAGGGCATGGAGCCCGAGTTCGTTCGCAGCGAGGTGGCCCGGGGCCGGGCCATCATCCCGGCGAACGTGAACCACCCCGAGATCGAGCCCATGATCATCGGGCGGGCCTTCAAGGTGAAGATCAACGCCAACATCGGGAACTCGGCGGTGACCTCGTCCATCGAGGAGGAGGTGGAGAAGCTCCGGTGGGCCACCCTGTGGGGCGCGGACACCGTCATGGACCTCTCCACGGGGAAGAACATCCACCAGACCCGGCAGTGGATCCTGCGGAACTCCCCCGTGCCCATCGGCACCGTGCCGATCTACCAGGCGCTGGAGAAGGTCGGCGGCGTTCCCGAGGAGCTCACCTGGGAGATCTATCGGGAGACCCTCATCGAGCAGGCCGAGCAGGGGGTGGACTACTTCACCGTCCACGCCGGAGTGCTGCTGCGCTACATCCCCATGACGGCGAACCGGATGACGGGGATCGTGAGCCGGGGCGGGAGCATCATCGCCAAGTGGTGCCTCGCCCATCACCGGGAGTCCTTCCTCTACACGAAATTCCCCGAGATCTGCGAGATCATGGCGGCGTACGACGTCTCGTTCTCACTGGGGGACGGGCTGCGGCCGGGGTCCATCTACGACGCCAACGACGAGGCCCAGTTCGCCGAGCTGAAGACCCAGGGCGAGCTCACCCGCATCGCCTGGGAGCACGACGTCCAGGTCATGAACGAGGGGCCGGGTCACGTGCCCATGCACATGATCCAGGAGAACATGGACAAGCAGCTCGAGTGGTGCGACGAGGCCCCGTTCTACACCCTTGGACCGCTCACCACGGACGTGGCCCCGGGCTACGACCACATCACCAGCGCCATCGGGGCCGCCCAGATCGGGTGGTACGGAACCGCCATGCTCTGCTACGTCACGCCCAAGGAGCACCTGGGACTCCCGAACCGGGACGACGTGAAGCAGGGGGTCATCACGTACCGGATTGCCGCCCACGCGGCTGATCTGGCCAAGGGGCATCCTCGGGCCAAGGACTGGGACGACGCGCTGTCCAAGGCCCGCTTCGAATTCCGCTGGGAGGACCAGTTCAACCTGGCGCTCGATCCCGTCACGGCCCGGGCGTACCACGACGAGACGCTCCCGGCCGAGGGTGCCAAGGTCGCCCACTTCTGCTCCATGTGCGGGCCGAAGTTCTGCTCCATGAAGATCACCCAGGACATCCGGGACTACGCTGCGGAGAAGGGGCTGGAGACCCAGGAGGCCCTCACCGCGGGGATGGACGAGAAGTCCAAGGAGTTCCGGGAGAAGGGCGGGGAGATCTACGTGGAGGGGGCGGCGGGGGACTGAGGGCGGGCTTCCTTGGGACGTCGGGCCGACGATCCGCTGACTGGCACCTCCAGCCGGCGGCAAGGCCGGTAACTCTCGTCCCTACCCGATCGGCTCGCAGTCCTGGTTCAGGCGGTGGTCCGGCTGGAGATCCAGCATGTAGCGCTGGCCGGGCTCCATCAGGATCTCGCGGGTCGCGCAGGCACGGATCAGCTTCCGAGAGCGACGACGGCGACCACGAGGAGCGCCACCTGGAGCAGGCGTCCTAGGAGACCGGTGCCCGTGTCTTCAACGTCTTCCCGGTCATCGACCGACGGTGGCGGGGCATCGAGTCCTCGCCGCGTCCAAAGCAGGATTCCCCCGCAGGTGTTCACCCCGAACTCCACCGGGAGCTCGAAGCCGTGGTAGACCTCCAGGGCTTCCATCGCATCCGGCGTCACGAGCCCGTCGATGTTCGGAGTACCCAGTCCCACACCGTCCAGCCAGACACCGGGCTGGCACTGGTTGCGGAGAAGGAGCCGGTACCCGCCCGTTCCGTTGGGTAGCAGCATGCCCCCGGGAACCCTGCTCAACATCTCCGACACGAACCGGGGATCGGCCTCCATGATCTGCTCCCGGGTGACCAGGAAGCCCGACCCACCTCGCCTGCGACGGCCACGGTAGTCTCGGGCGCCCTCGCGGCCCGGGTCGTTGGTGATGGCTCGAGGCTCCAGGGAGCCGCGACCTTTGGCCAGCGGAAGGATGAAGTGGTAGTCCATCCCCTCCACCACGGGGAGGGAGTCCACCATCTGATCGTAGCCCACCGCGCGTACCACCAGGTTGTATACGCCTTCCGGTACGTCGAGGAAACGAAAATCTCCGTCACGCCCGGTGACGCGGAAGCCCTGGCCTCGAGTCCCAGAGACGTGTGCCTCGAGCTCGACCACGGCCCCCTCGATGGGACGGCCTGTGCCGTCGTCGATCACTTCACCTTCGACCATCGCCACCGCCGTATCGGTCGTCTCCTCTTCCTCTTGCCCCCACCCCTCCGCCGGCGTGAGGAGCGCCATGGCGGTGGCGATGAGCGCGAAGGCGAGGCGGCGGTACACGGGATGACCCCCGTTCCAAAGCAACACGAGTAGCCGGGAGCGGCCTGTCCGAATACCCCACCCCCACGTCGGAGTTCGCCTGAGGGGTAGGCGGTCGACCACAGCTACCATCGGCAGCAGACCCTGTCCCTCACGCTTCAGGAACTCCGTGATCTCACGGCTGTCCGTTCCGTCCGTCACCTCGTACCTTGGCTTCATCGGTGGTGGCCCCTTCTTGAGTTGTTGAGAACACCCGATGCCATCGTCCCGGGCGCTCTCGGTGCCACCCCCTTTTCTTGGTCCCCCCTCGGGGTCGTTCAACTACGAGCCTTGCCGCTTCAACTCTTGATCCTTCGGCGGCATTCAGAGGTGCGAAGGCACGAGGAGCGATTCATGAAGTGGCGGGGATGGAGCCTGACGCTTCTCGGGCTGGCGCTCTTGGCCGCTTGTACTGCCGCGGACACCTCGGTGCAGACAGAGGCGGAACGGATCCACCGGGAGGCCATCGTGATCGACGGCTACGTCGGCACGACGTCTCAAATCATGTGGCCGCGTTGGGATTTCACGGAACGCCACTCCGTGGAGGAGTCGCACGTCGATCTTCCTCGGATGATCGAAGGTGGGCTGGATGCGGCGTTCTTCTCCATCGGAGCTGTCGATGCTGTGACGGGTGCAGCCGCGGTTCAAGTCTCTCTCGAGGAGATTGAGCGGTACCACCAGTTGGCGGAGCAGCATCCCGACGAACTCGCGCTTTGCCGCACTGCGGAGGATGTGCGCGGCGCACACGAGCAGGAAAAGACCTGCATCCTGCTCGGCATGGCAGGTGGCCACAACATCGCTGAGAGTTTGTCGGTCCTTCGATCATATCACCGCCTGGGGTTGAGCTATCTGCATCTCAACCACGACACGAACACGTCTTGGTCGGACGCAGCCCGACAAGAGCCCGAGCACCACGGGCTGACGGACTTCGGACGGAGCGTCGTCAGGGAGATGAACCGGGTGGGACTGATGGTCGACATCTCCCACGTGGCGGACCAGTCGGCGTGGGCCGCCCTGGAGGAGAGCGAGGCGCCGGTCATCGCTTCACACTCGGGTGCCCGCGCGTTGGCACCCCACGTACGGAACATGCCTGATGACATGATCCGAGCGGTGGCGGCCACAGGAGGGGTCGTGATGGTGGTCTACAATCTCCCGTTCCTCGACGACGAGTACTTCGAGGCATGGGAGGCCATTCAACCCGAGCTTGCCGAGTTCGGAGCCGAACTTCAGCAGAGACTCCCAGGCACCGAGAACATTCCGAGGTGGCGGGAAGAAGGACGGCGATTCCTGGCGACACGTATGCCTGCCGTGCCCTGGACCCGAATCGTCGACCACATCGATCACATCGTGGCGATAGCCGGCGTGGAGCACGTGGGTCTCGGCTCTGACTTCGATGGAGCGGTCATGCCCGAAGGCATGGAGGACGTCTCGAACCTGCCCAAGATCACAGAAGAACTCCTTCGGCGAGGGTACTCCGAACCGGACATCAAGAAGATCCTCGGCGGTAACATTCTGCGAGTCATGGAAGACGTCGCTTCGACGAGCGAGCGACTGACTCAGGATGAAGCGGGAGCATAGAAGGACTTGGGGGCTCATCCCTGTTTGAGAGGGTGAGTAGATCGTCAACTGTCCGGGTGGCGCTCCGCAGAGGGCGGGCGGGGGCTCCCACAAGCCCTGGACGGCAGTTTTCACCTGATAGCCCGCGACGGTCTTCAGGCACGAGCTGGTGAGCACGAGCCGCTCAAGCCGCGCTGCCGGCGCTGCCTCAGACGGCCCGGATCGTTCACCCACCACAAGTGCGCTCCAGCACGGGGGCGTCCTTGCCCTCCGCACCGCGCCTGATCGACGGCCTCGTTCCGTTGCGCCGTGGGCGTCGAGGTCCCTTTGGAAGCCGGCGACGGTCCACCCGCCCCATCTCTGCCGCGGCACCCGCTACCCATCCAGATCAGCGAGGAAACCAAAAAGAAGCCCGCAGGGAGTCGCCTCCCTGCGGGCCCTTCTCACCTGGAGCTGGAACGCCCGGGCGGGGCTCGTCGAGCCCTCACCTGCGGCCTCCCGTTCTGCTCGTCAATATCCGGCGTTCTGCTGGATGTTCGGGTTCGTGTCCGTCTCCGGCTGCGGAATCGGCAGCACGCAGAAGTTGCACGGATAGGCCATGAAGGCCACGTCCCCGGTCACGTCCACGCGGTTGATGGCCTGCTTGTACCGCATGAGGTCGTGGATGCGGTGACCCTCGTAGCCGAGTTCCATCCGGCGCTCGAGGAGAATCGCATCCAGCAGCGCCGCACCGGTGTCCGCGGAGTCCCCCAGGCCCGCACGTGCCCGGACCATGTTGAGGTCGTCCTGGGCCCCCGGGTCGTCGTCCAGTTGGGCTCGCGCCTCGGCCCGATTCAGGTAGACTTCGGACAGGCGGATGACCGGGATGTTGTCCGTGTTGGAGACCGTGGGCCATTTGTTGACCCGGTGGCTCGCGTAGACTCCCGTCAACAGCGGATCCTCTACGTACATCGCCCACCGCAGGTCGGTGGGGTCCATCAGGTCCAGCAGGTCCTTCGCCGGCAGGTAGTCCCCGTACCCCGAGGCTCGGTACATGCCGCCGAGGCTGTCACTGCCTCGGTTGTCCGTATCCGTGCTCTGGATCTCGAAGATGGCTTCGGACGATCCGCCGGTGGCGAACTGATCGATGTAGGCTTGGCCCTCGACCAGCGAATACTTCCCACTGTTGATGACCGCGGTGGCCATACTCTCCGCACCGGCCCAATCCTCCATGTAGAGGTAGACCCGCCCCAGAATCGCCTGCGCGGCTTCAGCCGACATCATGTACGCACCGCGCCGCGTCTGGTCCATCAGCGAGATGCCCATGGTCAGATCGGAGATCACCTGCTGGTAGACCTCGCCCACGCTGTTGCGGGAGGGCAGCGCCTCCACGTCAGGCACCAGCACGATGGGAATGCCGGGGTGAGAGGCATCGGTCGTGAAGGTGTAGTGCTGCGCGTACATCCGGACCAGATCGAAGAAGATGAGGCCACGCAGGGCGTGGGCCTCGCCCAAGATCTGCTCGTAGGTGTCCTCCACACCGGTGGGCTCGAATTCTGCGGCGATCAACTCGTTCAGCATGTTGATCGCTTCGTACCCCTCGGCCCACAACTCCGTCTCGAAATCGTGACCCGTCACGACCTGCCCTTCGAAGTCGGCGAACTCCTGATACCGATTCGCCGAGCCGGCCTGCTTCACATCCTCACCCATGATGTCGGAGATGAGAGGGATGCTGCGGCCGTAGTAGTCGGCGATGGAAATCTGGTCGTACACGCCGACGATGGCGGCCTCGAAGTCGGCGATGGTCTGGAAGTACGCGTCGTCGGAGACCGCGTCGGTCGGCTCCAGCCCAAGTTCGTTGCAGCCGACCGTGGCGAGCGCCGCGACCGCCATCGCCACGGACTTCGGAATCACTGAGTATTTCATTGTCATCACCTTCCTAGAAGCCCATGGTGAGGCCGAAGCTGAACGTCCGCGAGTTCGGCGTTCCCGTGTTGTAGACACCACTCACGATCTGCTCGGGATCGAAGTGGAGGTTCTCGTCCGCCACCCAGGTCCAGGCGTTGGTGACGTTGAGCTGGGCTCGCAGGGAGCTGAGCCGAATCGAGCTGGCGATCGCCTGAGGGAACTGATAGGTGAGGGTCACGTCCTTGAAGCGGATGTAGTCGCCCTTGACCAGCCAGCGGTCGGCGTCCGAGGGCTGCGAGCTGTTCACGCCGCCCCATGAGAAGCGCGGGAAGAGCGCCTGGTCACCGGGCTGCCGCCACGCGTTCTCGTACGCGAACTGAGAGGTGGAGCGCGGCAGGTAGCGGCCGTCGCCGTGGTAGAACCGAGCGGCGCCCTCGTACAGGTGATGACCGAACATGTACGTGGCCAGCGTGCTGAGCGAGAAGCTCCTGAACCGACCCTGGAAGCCGAAGCTGCCCAGGTACGAGGGCGTGGCGGTCTTACCGTCGTAGAAGCGCTCGGCCTCGCTCAGGTTGCTCGTGATCGTGGTCTTGGACGCGTCGGTGTACCATTGGGGGTCGCCGTTGTCCGGATTCACCCCGGCCCATCCGTACAGGTAGTACTCCTGGTAGTCCCGACCCTCTTCGCGCCGCTTGGTGCCGTCGACGATCGGCTCCCGGAGCCTCGTGATCTCGTTGGACTGCGTCGTGATGCTGAAATTCAGCGAGAAGTCGTAGTCCTGGGCCCGGACGACCTCCGCGGCCATCGAAAACTCCAACCCCGAGTTCACCATGTCTCCGAAGTTCTGGAGCCGGCTCCGGAACCCGGTGGTCAGCGAGGTCGGCACGTCCAGAAGGAGATCCGTGGACGTCTTCCTGTAGTAGTCCAGCGACCCCGAAATGCGGTTGTCGAGAATGGCGTAGTCGAAGCCCACGTTGAGGGCCCCTTGCGACTCCCACGTCAGGGCAGGATTGGCCACCCCGGACGGGGATGAGCCCGGGAGCCCGTCGTAGTCGCGAGCGAATCCGTAGAGCCCCTGCCAAGCGTAGTTTCCGATCTCGGCGTTCCCCACCTCACCGTAGCTGCCGCGCAGCTTGAGGTAGTCGAACACCGGCATATCGCCCAACAGGCTTTCGCTGGTCAGGGTCAAACCCGCCCCGACGGACCAGAAGTCACCCCACCGCTCCTCGGGGCCGAACCGGGACGATCCGTCACGCCGGTAGGAGCCGGAGAGGTAGTAGGTCCGGTCGAAGTCGTAGTTCACCCGACCGAAGAACGACTCGAACGCGTACTCGTCCTTCGTCGAGGTTCCCTGGGTGATGGCGGCACTGGTCACCTGCTTCAGGTCCGGGTGGGCGAAGCCCTCGCCCCAGGTGTTCGTGCGCTCGCGGTCGTTCTTGCTGGTCTCGTAGCCCACCACCGTGTTGACGCTGTGGGAACCCGCAAGGAGATCGTCGTAGGTCACCGTAGTGGTGCTCTGCCAGTTCATGGCATCCACCCGGGAGTCGTCGACGAACCCGTCGGTGTTGCGACCATCCCCGAAGAACATGTTCTGGTAGACGTAGTCGTGGATGTTGTACAGGTCGAACGACAACGTCGACGCGGCCGAGAACTGGTCGTTGAACCGGTAGGTCCCCGAGAGGTTCTCGACGACCCGTTGGGTCTCCCGCTGCTTCGGGTTCTCGTACAGGCCGCCCACGGGGTGGTTCGCACCCATGACGTTGGTGTGCCGGTGGTACCAGTAGCCGTCCTCGTCGTACATGGGCAGAAGAGGGGGCATGAAGACGGCCATGTAGAAGGGGGCCTCCCACGCCGAACCGTCGTTGATGCCGTTCTGGTCCGTGTACGAAACGCTGAGGTTGTTGGACAAGGTGAAATTGTCCGTCAGCCGAGCCGTCAGGTTCGCCCGGCTGGACCACCGGGTGAAGAACTGCTCATAGACGTTCCCCTGCTGGTCGAAGCGGCCGGCGGAAAGGAAGTACGTGAACCGCTCGCTACCGCCCGTGGCGCTGAGATCGAGCTGGTTGGTGACGCCGTTGCGGGCGATCAGCTCGGACCACCGGTTGTCGACGCCGTCGGAGATCGGCCACTGGTTGGCGAGCTGCGCTTGCGCGTCTTCCAGCGACATGCCGTCGTTCTGGCGAGCAGTGAGATAGTAGTCCCGGTACTGCTCCGCCGTCAGGCCTGACAGCAGGTTGTCGTGGGCGAAGTTGGAGACGCCCATCTGGGCCCGCAGGGTGAACTGGGGCTCACTCGACCAGATGGGGCTACCGGCCACACCACCCTTGGTGGTGATGAGGACCACGCCGTTGGCGCCGCGGGAGCCGTAGATGGCGGTGGAGGCGGCGTCCTTCAGAACGACGATGCTCTCGATGTCGTTCGGGTTGAAGGAGGCCATGGTGTTCCCGGTACGACCTCCATTGCCCACCTCGGTGCCGGCATCCTGGTTGTTGAACATGGGAACGCCGTCCACCACGTAGAGCGGCTCGGCGCCGGCGGTGATCGAACCCTGTCCGCGGACACGAATATCGAAACCCGCGCCGGGAGCGCCGTCCAGAGAGGTGACGAGCACGCCGGGGCTTCCCTGCATGACGTCCTGGAAGGTCGTCGTCGTCGGGAGTTCGAGCTGCGGCGCGGCGATCGAGACGATGGAGCCTGTGAGCTCCTCCTTTCGAGCCGTGCCATACCCGGTGACCACGATCTCGTCCAGGGCCAGGGGGTCCAGACCCAGGGCGACGTTGATCACAGCCGTCTCGCCGGCGGTCACGGAGAACTCCACCGTACTGGTGGAGTAGCCGATCGAACTGGCCTGCAGGGTATACGTGCCGGGAGGGATGTTGAGGATGGTGAACCTCCCCTCCGAATTTGCAAGGGCTCCCAGCCCGGTGCCTTCGACGAGGACGGTGGCACTGGCCAGAGGTTGGCCTGTGTCTTCGGCGGTCACCGCGCCGACGACACTCCCGAAGTTTTCCTGAGCGGCGGTACTCGACGGCAGTCCGCCGAAGGCGAATACCGCCGCCAACCCGAGGACGCTCGGGCGCATCAACGTACGTACGTTGAGCATGGTTGCTCCCTTGTTGAGGAGGGAAAAGTCCCGACGCGGAACTGTGCGCGGGAAGGAATGAAAGCAGGAAATCGCTGGTGAGACGCGGGTCGAAGTGAGCGACGGTGGGCGAGCGCCGTGGGGCCGGCTGCACGCCGGACGACCCGGGCGAGAACGTGGACTGGGGCCAGACGCCCGCCTTCCCACCCCACCCCGCCACACCCCGTCCGCTCGCAGATGGAAACCCACACTTGGATCATCGTCTCCGCACCAGCCTCCCGCTAGGCGTGCACGGCAACGGTTGCCGGCGTCGGGAGGACGCGTGTCGAAACTGACGAACACATCTTGATTACCGCAGCAAGGTACGCACTGCCACTCGCGGCGACAACTCGATGGGCCCAGTCACTTCCCTTCCCATTTCAAGGCGGGGCCTCGCAAGCGTCGGCCGGGCCGCTTCACCACCGAACCGCTCTTCAACGCGTGCACCTCCCGGGCCTTTCCCGCCGCTCTTCCTTGAAACGGGCTACCGGATCCAGGAGGACCCCATTCGGTGGTCCTCCCGCGTCTACGGCGAGATCGAGACCGCCTTACCCTCCCGAGTTGCTGCGGACGGCATCGGGTGGGGAGGTTGATCGGGCGGCTCCGGCGACGAGGCTCACGGACCGGACAATTTGCATGGGTCGTCTCGACGGTCACCTTGTCCTTCGGCAGTTGGGCCGGAGTGCTTCACTCCATGCCCTGGTTGAACAACGTCCTTCGTAATCGACAGCCAAGACCCATGACTTCCCCTCCCCCCGTCGCCCTCGTCACCGGCGGCGCCGTCCGTATCGGCCGCGCCCTGGCCTTCGGTCTCGCCGAGGCGGGATTCGACGTGGTGGTGAGCTACCGCTCGTCGGCGGGTCCGGCGGAGGAGGTCCGGGACCGGATCGAGGCCCTGGTGCGCCGGTGCACCCTGGTTCGGGGCGACCTGGGCGTTCCGGAGGACATCGAGGGGATCGCCGCGGCGGTGGCGGACGCCCACGGGCGGCTCGACCTGCTGGTCAACAGCGCAGCGAGCTTCCACGATACCCCGCTCCTGGAGGTGGACGCCGACGAGTGGGACGCGGTCCTGGCCGTGAACACCCGGGGGCCGCACCTCCTGGTCCGGGCCTGTGCCCCCCTCCTGCGAGAGAGCCGGGGGGCCGTGGTGAACATCGCCGACCACATGGGCATCAAGCCGTGGGTCCGCTACGGGGCCCACTCCGTGTCGAAGGCCGCCCTCATCCACCTCACCCGGATCCAGGCCCGGGCCCTGGCTCCCGAGGTCCGGGTGAACGCCGTGGCCCCGGGGCTCGTCCTGCCGCCCGAAGGTCTCCCGGACGAGGCGCTCACCCGGGAGATCGACGCCACCCTGGTGAAGCGGGTGGGAAGCCCCCAGGATGTGGTCGAGGCGGTCCTCTACCTGGCCCGGGCCCCCTTCGTGACCGGCCAGCTCCTGGTGGTGGACGGCGGCGGCACCACCCTGGGCTGACCCGGAATGGCTCGTGAGCGGATCGGAGCTCGCCTCGCGCCTCTGAAGGATGACCCCTCTCAGACCAGGAGTGAGCATGAGCACCATCGAGGTCCAGGAAGCCGCAGACCGACAAGCGAGCCTGGAGGCCGTGCTCAAGGACGAGGTCCTCCGGATGTACCAGGAGGTCGCCGAGACCCCGGATGCGGACTTCCACTTCTTCCACGGTCGCACGGCGGCGGAGCTGTATGACTACCCGGCGGAGGCGCTCGATGCCGTGCCGGAGGGCGCCGTCGCCTCGTTCGCCGGCGTGGGGAACCCTCACCTCCGGGCCGCCATCCGGCCGGGGGAGACCGTCCTGGATCTCGGGAGCGGCGCGGGGCTCGACGCCCTGATCGCCGCCCGCGCCGGGGCCCACGTGATCGGTGTCGACATGAACCCCGTCATGCTGGACAAGGCTCGCGGGCACGCCGGCGACGCCGGACTGACGGTGGACTTCCGCCAGGGCACGCTGGAGAAGATCCCGGTCGAGGACGCCTCGGTGGACGTGATCCTGTCGAACGGGGTGGTGAACCTCTCCTTCCAGAAACGGAAGGTGGCCCGTGAGATGCTTCGGGTGCTCAAGCCGGGAGGCCGGCTCTCCCTGACGGACATCGTCTCGGCGAAGCAGCTCTCGGAGTCGATCGTCAACGACCCGAAGCTCTGGGCCGCCTGAATCGGAGGGGCTCTCCTGGAGGGAGAGATGTTTCGCCTGCTGGAGGAAGCGGGCTTCGATCGGGTCCGTTCCGCCGTGGTCCCCCGGTTCGCCTTCAAGATGGCCTCGACCCGGGGGTCGGCGGAGGCGTATGGCGTGAAGGCGGTGATGATGACGGCGCTTCGGCCGGTCTGAGAACGCCCCGGACGGGGCACGAGGTCAGATCTTGCTGGCGATCCAGCTGAGGATGAGCCGGACGATCCGCTTCACGATGCTGAGCATGCCTGCCCCGGAGATTCGAGTGACGTGTCGCCCGCCCTACGGGCTGGGACGCGAGGGGGTTTCGGGGAAGGCCTGAACCGCGGTCGCGGCGGTGGGCGGCGAGTTCAGGGGCGGATCCGGATCTCGGTGACCCGGCCCAGGGGCCCCACGGCCCAGCCGAGCTCGGCCGAGGCGAAGCCCACCGCCCAGTGCCCGAGGGTGTCTGCCGAGACCCACGACATCCCGCCGTCGGTGGAGACGTCGATGCCACCGGGTCCGACGGCCACGAGCGTGGCCGGGTCCCGGTCCGGCACCCAGGCGGCGCCGTACACCGCCCCGGCCAGGGCGAGGTCGCCCATGGCCGACCAGGTGGCGCCCCGGTCCGCCGACAGGGCCACCCGGGGACCGGTCCCCTCCGGGTCCAGGTCCCCGCCCAGCGCGAAGCCCATCCCGTCGGGCCGGAAGTCGACGGTGGTGGGGCCCCGAGCGGGACCCGCCGCCAGGGGCAGGGTCCGGACGGTCCAGGACGCGCCGCCGTCCTCGGTCCGCAGGAGCCGCGGCGACGTTCCGTTCCCGGTGGCGATCCAGGCGCGGCCCGGAGGTTCCGTGGCCACGCAGGTGCCACTGGCCGCGAAGCCTCCCTCTCCGTCGAGGGCGGCGGGCAGGGTTGCCGGGGGGACCCGGTCCCAGGTGCGACCGCCGTCGTCGGTGGCGAGCAGGTAGAGCTCCCCGTCCACCGCGTCGCCGTAAGCGAGGCCCCGCCGGGCGTCCCAGAAGTCCATGCAGTCCAGAAAGCCGTCGGGGTGGTCCATCCGGAACACCTCGGACCAGGTCGCCCCTCCATCGGTGGTCCGGACGATCCGGGACAGGGCCCCGGTGCCGGCGCTGAGCAGGAGCGCGGTGTCGGCGTCGAAGGCGTGTACGTCCCGGAACTGCAGGGTGTCCAGGCCGGCGACCACCCCGGTCACCCAGCTGTCGCCGCCGTCCACGCTCCGGACCCAGGTGCCCTGATGTCCGCTGAGCCACACGACCCGGGCCGAGGGTGCGCTGACCGCCTGCAGGAGCGCCGACGTGCCCACGGTCAGGGCTCGGAGGGTGGGGGAGCGGACCTCGGCTGTGTTCCCGACCTCCGCTTCCGCGTCCACGTCGACGGAGACCTCGGCGCCCTCGTCCCCGGATGGTCCGCAGGCGGCGGCCAGGCAGAGGCCGAGGACCCAGGCCCGCCGTGGGGGTGTGGCTCCGGAGGGGGTGGTCCTCTCCAACGGGGGGCGGTTTCGTGCCATCTTCCGGTGCAGTGGGGTCGGGGTGCGCGGCCGGAAGGAAGGCGCCCGGCCCCGCCGGCGCAAGGCGCCGCGTGCCGACCCTGCCGGCGGCCCATCCGATCCATCGAACCCCGTTCTCCGACGTCCATGCGTTCCCGTCGTTCCTTCGCGGCCGCCCTCGCCATCGTCCTGATGCCGACGGTCCAGGGCTGCGAGTCGCCGCCTCCGCCGGACCGGGACGCCTTCGCCGGCGCGCCGGTGTCCCCCGCCGTACGACTTCCGGAGACGAGCCTTCCCACCATGGACGGCGGCACCTTCCGGCTGGCGGAGGATACCCGGGACCGCGTGACGCTCCTGTTCATCGGCTACACCTGGTGCCCGGACGTCTGCCCCGTGCACCTGGCGAACCTGGCGGCGGTCCTGGACGATCTCCCCCTGGAGATCACACGGGACATCCAGACGCTCTTCCTGACGGCGGACCCGGTCCGGGACACGCCCGAGCGGCTCCAGGAGTGGCTCGGTGGACTGGACCGGTCCTTCGTGGGACTGCGGGGCAGCCGGGCCCAGGTGAACGCGCTCGAGGACGCCCTGGGGCTCCCCAGGTCGGTGGTCGATGCCGGGGACGGACCCGACGACTACTTCGTGGGGCACGCCGGCCAGGTCCTCGCGTTCGATCGTGACGGCGTGGCCCGGCTGGCCTACCCCTGGGGGATCCGGCAGCGGGACTGGCGGGCGGACCTGCCCCGCCTGGTCCGGGGCGAGTGGCCCGAGCCGGCGGCCGGGGAGGGGGGCTGACATGCAGTGGTGGTGTGCGGCCCAGGGGGTGCCCTGGAGCTGGCGGTGGCAGGCCTACCCCGGCGTGTGGCTCTTCGCCCTCGCGCTGGTCGGGCTCTTCCGGCTGGCCCGCAGACGGTGGCCGGAGACGGATCGGCCCCGGTTCCGGGCCTGGATGTACGGCCTCGGCGTGGCGGCCCTCTGGGTGGCGCTGGACTGGCCGGTGGGGGCCCTCGGGGCGGGCTACCTGGCCAGCGTGCACATGGTCCAGTACCTCCTCATCGCCCTGGTGGCCCCGCCCCTCCTCCTCATCGGGCTCCCACGGGGGTTCTTCCGGGCGCTGACGGCCGGACCCCTCGGTCCCGTGGTCCGGGTCGTGTCCCACCCGATCGCGGCCATCGGGATCTTCGTGACCATCATGGCCTGGACCCATTGGCCACCCGTGGTCGACACCCTGATGGTGACGCAGTCCGGGTCCTTCCTGCTGGACTTCGTGTGGCTCGTGAGCGGCCTCGCGTTCTGGTGGCCGGTGGTGGCGCCCGAGCCCGTCCGGCGATGGCTGCACGAGCCCGGCAAGGTGGGCTACCTCATCGTCGCCACCCTGGTGAACACCGGCGTGTTCGCCTACCTGACGTTCTCCCCCCTCCCGCTGTACGCCACCTACGAGCTGGCCCCGCCGGTGTCGGGCCTCTCCAGCCGCGACGATCAGCTCCTGGCCGGGTTGCTGATGAAGATGGGGGGCGCGGTGGTCCTGTGGACGGCGATCTCGATCCTGTTCTACCGCTGGTACCGCCGTTCCGAGGCCGACGAGGGCGTGCGGGGTGCCGTGGCGGGACTCTGTCTCCTCCTGGCCCTGGGGGCGTGCGGGCCCGACGCCGGGGCGGCGATGGGCGACGAGGAGCCGGATGTCGGCGTTCCCGGAGCCGAGGCTGCGGGGGAGGCGGCCGGGGACGGCTGGACCGTGCACGGTCCTCTGGAGATCCGGGACGTCCGCATGGGAGCCCCCCCCGTCCCGGACCGGGCCGCCCTCTACCTGACGGTGCGGGCCCGGGACGCCGAGGTGGTGATCGCCGGCGTCGAGGTGGAGGGCGCGGGCCGGGCCGAGCTCCACGAGACCCGCATGGACGGCGACATCATGCGGATGGGTCCGGTGGACCGGGTCACCGTCGCCCCCGGGGCCGAGGTGGCGCTGCAACCCGGAGGGCTCCACGTCATGGTCCTCGACCTGGGGGAGCGGCCGGTGGCCGGGGATCGGTTGGCGGTGCGCCTCCTGCTGGCCTCGCCCGACACGGTGCTGGACGTCGTGGCCGACGTCGTGCCCCTGGACCGGGTCGGCGGCTAGGGTCCAGGCTCGGGAGGGCGGCCTGCATCCGGATGTCGCGGCATCCGCCCCGGACCTTGGCCGCCGGGCGGTCTCAGGGTCGGGTGGGGCTCATGCGCCCACGATTCCCAGCAGCCAGGCGGCCACCAGGGCTCCGTAGATCCCCAGGATGTAGCCCACCACCGCCATGAGGAGCCCGACCGGCGCCATGGCCGGGTGGTATACGCCGGCCACCACCGGGGCCGAGGCCGCTCCGCCGACGTTGGCCATGCTCCCCGTGGCGACGAAGAAGAGGGGTGCCCGGATGACCCGGGCGGTGACGAAGAGGATGGCGATGTGGACGGCGAGCCAGACGACGCCCGCCACCAGGTAGACCGGGGCGTCCAGGACCGCGTTCAGGTCCGCCCGGGCGCCGATGCCCGCCAGCAGGAGGTAGAGGGCCGTGTAGCCCACCCCCGACGCCCCCACCTCTTCGAGGTCGCGGAGCGGCGTGAACGACAGGAGGAGGCCTACCGTCACGACGATCAGCACGGCCCAGGTGGTGGGGGAGATGATCGTGGGGTCCCCCAGGGCCGGGAGCATGGCGCCGAGGTTGAGGGAGACGATCGAGGCGGCGAACCCCAGGCCCACCATGACCGCCATGTCCCGGAGGGTGGTGGGGCGCCGATGGGCGTTCATCTCCTCGAGGAGCGCGTTCGTGGCGTCGAGGGCGTCCGTGCGGGCGCCGGTGGCCCGGTCGAAGCGCTTCTGGAAGGCGCTGAGAGCCAGGAGGATGCCCATCCACCCGTACCCCACCACGGTGTCCACCACGATGACCGGACCCATCTCGGAGTCCGGTGTGCCCACGCTCTCGGCGATGGCCAGCATGTTGGCCGTGCCCCCGATCCAGCTGCCGGAGAGGGCGGCGAACCCGGTCCACGCGTCTGGGCCCAGGGCGCCCTTGAACAGGAGCAGGGCCAGGGGGCCGCCCAGGACGATCCCCACCGTCCCCGCCACCACCATGATGAGGGCCATGGAGCCGAGCTTCGCCACGCTCTTCAGGTCCACGGAGACCATGAGCAGGAAGAGGGCGAAGGGGAGGAGGTAGCGGCTGAGCCACCCGTAGGTGGGGGAGTCGCTGGGCAGGACCCCCACCGTGGTGAAGAGCATGGGCAGGAAGTACACGTAGATCACCGGCGGCGTGTACTCGAACAGCTTCGCCAGGGACGGGCGGCCGGACAGCCAGAAGATGCCCGCGACGAGCGCCGCGAGGAATCCGGCCACCGACATGGGGTCCTGGATGAGAGGCTCCAACGCACAGCTCCTGGCTCGGGAAAGGGGGGATGTTGCCCCCCGGGAGAGCGGCCCGTCAATTGAGCCTCCCTCTTCCTCGGCCCCGGACCCATGCCCCGACCCTCCCCTTCGCCCGCCCCGGACCCCGCTCCAGGCGCGCCCCTGTCGGTCGGTCGCGGGAGCCCCTCGGCGACCCCCCTGCAGGAAGTCTCCGACGAGGCCCTGAACGGGATGATCCTGACGCGACTGACCCTGCTGGGGGTCGATCTCTCGGTCCTGCCGGTGGACGATCCCGACGCACCGGCGGACCAGCGCCGGATCCTGGAATCGGCGCGCCGGTTCCTGCGTTCGACCCCGTCGGCCATCGCGGACTTCGAGATGGATCCCCAGGAGGTGCCGCCCGTGATGTATCCGGCGGCCGTCCCCCCGGGGGCCGACGTCGAACCCGGGAGCGCCCGGTGAGGGAGCCGCGGGCCGGAGCAGAGCCGGCGGCGCGGACCGGCGGCGGGGTGGAGCGGCGGGCGGGAGAGGGGCCGGCAGGGCGGGTCGGGGAGGGGCCGGACGCGCAGGCTGGCGGCGGGCCCGACGTGCAGGTGTTCCGGACGGCCCCGGCCCGAGGCCGGCCGACGCCCGGGCCGGCGTCCGGACCCGACGCCGCGCCCCCCACGGACCGGCGTGTGGATCGGCGGTCCTTCATCCGGCACCTCAGCGCCTGGACTGCCGCCGCGTCGGCGGGCGGGCTCACCGAGGTCTGGCGCGCCGCGCCCGTCCAAGCGGCGGTCCCCGGCTCGGTCGCGGTGCCCGATGGCCCGCCCTCCCAGGAGACGGATCCGGCTCTCTTCACCGTGGTGGAGGCCGTGCGGGCGATCCGGGGCGGTGACCTCTCACCGGAGGAGCTGGTCGCGGCGTGCCTGAGCCGCATCCGGCGGCTCGATCCCGTTCTGCAGGCCTTCAACACGGTCACCGGCGAAGCGGCGCTGGCCCGGGCCCGGGACCTCGGGGCCGGGGCCCGGCAGCTGCCCCTGGCCGGCGTCCCTCTGGCCATGAAGGACAACTACTTCACGGCCGGCGTCCCGACCACGGCCAACTCCCACATCTTCGCCGACTTCGTTCCCACCTGGGACGCGGTGGCATGGGAGCGCCTCCGGGCGGCGGGCGGCATCCTGATCGGCAAGACGCAGATGGGCCCGCTGGCCACCAGCCGGGCCACCACCCCCGACGGCGAGGCCACCACGCGGAACGCCTGGGCACCCGGGGATCCGGACGTGAGTCCCGGGGGCTCCTCCTCGGGGTCGGCCAGCGCGGTGGCGGCCCGCATGGTTCCCGGAGCCACGGGGACGCAGACGGGTGGATCCATCACCAACCCCTCCGACGCCCAGGGCCTGACGGGGATCAAGCCCACCATGGGACGGGTCTCCCTGCGGGGCATCATCCCCCTGACCTACACCCGTGACCACCCCGGACCCCTCGCCCGGGACGCGGCCGACGCGGCCCTCCTCCTGCAGCTCATGGCGGGTCCGGATCCGGGCGATCCCCGGACCCTGGGCCACCCGGCGGTGCCCGATCTGGTCGCGGCGGCGACGCCGGTCACGGGTCCCGGTGGACGGCTCCGCCTGCGGTGGCCGACCCGGATCGGGGTGTTCCCGGACCAGCTGGAGGGCGTCGCGGACCCGCCGCCCCAGGAGCCTCCGCCCCAGGCCGGGGAGCAGGACCGGCGCCGGTGGCAGAGGCAGGTGGAGGGGCGGGCCCGGGCCGAGGCCGCCGCCGGGCTTCGGCGGACCCTCCTGGACACCTTCCGGGACCTGGGCGCCGAGGTGGTGGAGGTGCCGGTCCCACCCGATTGGGAGGTCCTGACCGGCGGGTCCTTCAACAACGTCCGCCTGCCGGAGCGGGCGGAGCCCTTCCTGGAGCACCTGCGGGCGGACGTGCGCAACTTCGGCGTCTCCCTGTCCCCCTGGATCAACGGCCTTCTCCTCCCGGGCACCGAGTACCTCAGGGGGCAGCGGGCGAAGCTCGTCCTCCTGCGGCGGGTCCTGGACCAGGTCTTCGATCGGTGCGACGTGATCCTGCAGACGAGCCCCATTCCCTTCGACATCATCGGGCTCCCCCTGATCACCTTCCCCGTCGGCACCCGGGAGTCGGCAGGGCGGACCCTGCCGGTGGGCGCCATGTTCGGGGGCATGCCCTTCGCCGAGGACCGCCTCCTCTCCCTGGCGGCTGCGTGGCAGTCGGTGACGGACTGGCACCGCATGCGACCCGCCGAGCCGGAGAGCGCGGACGAGCGGTCGGGAGGAGGGACGCGGGGCACGCCCCCCCTCCGGCTCGACGTGCTGGACGTCTGGGAGACCGGCGAGTAGGGACGTCCTCCGCCGGCACCCGCCCCTGTGGCGATCCGTCCCCGGCCGCGGAGGCCCGGATCACACCTCCCGGGTCGCCCAGTGCCCTCGCCGGAACAGCATCGCCGAGACGACGGCCAGGGTCGAGAAGGCCACGGCGATGGCGGTGAACACCCCCTGCGCTCCCATCCCGACGGGGAAGGCCAGCACCCAGGCCAGCGGGATCTCCCACGCCCAGAAGCAGCCCAGGTTGATCCAGGTGGGCGTCCAGGCATCCCCCGCCCCGTTGAAGGCCTGGGTCAGCACCATCCCGAAGGCGTAGAAGGGGAATCCCGCCGCTACGATCCGAAGTCCGTCCACGGCGTAGGCCGCCGTGACCGGATCCACGTCGAAGATGGCCACGATGGGCCGTGCGGCGACGACGAAGATCAGACCCACGGTTCCCAGGAAGGCCAGGTTCATCTGGCCCGCCTTCCACACCGAGGCCGCCGCCCGGTCCGGCGCTCCCGCCCCGAGGTTCTGGCCCACCATGGTGGCCGCCGCGTTGCTCAGCCCCCAGGCCGGCAGCAGGGCGAAGAGGACGATCCGGATGGCGACGGTGTATCCCGCCACCGCCTCGCTGCCGAAGATCGCGATCACCCGGACCAGCCCGATCCAGGACGCCGTGCTGACGAAGACCTGGAAGGTGCCGGTGGCCGAGAGCCGGACCAGACGCGCCATGACGTCGGCGCGCAGGCGGAGGTGACGGACCCCCACCTGGAGGCGGTCCGACAGCCGGAACAGCGTGAAGAGCTGCACCGCCACGGCCGTTCCGCGCCCCACGGTGGTGGCCACCGCCGCACCCGTCACCCCCAGCTCCGGGAAGGGGCCCAGCCCGAAGATCAGCATCGGGTCCAGGACCAGGTTGAGCCCGTTGGCCAGCCACAGCACCCGCATGGCGATGGCGGCGTCGCCCGCCCCCCGGAACGCTGCATTGAGCAGGAACAGGAGGAAGATGACGCCGTTGAAGCCGAGCAGGATCCGGGTGTAGCCCACGCCCACGGACACCACGGACTCGGTGGCGCCCATCAGCCTGAGGAGGTTCGGGGCCTGCCAGGCCCCCAGGATGCCCAGGACCGCCGCCAGACCTGCGCCGAGGGCGATGCCCTGGACCGCCGCCGTGGCGGCCCCGTCGGCATCCTTCTGGCCCACCCGCCGGGACACGGTGGCCGTCACACCGATGGAGAGCCCCATCGCCACGGTGTACACGATGGCCATCAGGGACTCGGTCAGCCCGACCGCGGTGAGGGCCTCGGCGCCCAGGCGGGCGACGAAGAAGACGTCCACCACCGCGAAGATCGACTCCATGACCATCTCCAGGACCATCGGGATGGCCAGGAGGAGGATGGCCGGGACGAGGGGCCCCTGCGTCGGATCCCCCCGCCCTCGCAAGGCGTCGCCCGTCAGGCTCAGGGCGCGGCGGAACCGGCCTGTCGCGGCGGGCGGTGTCGGAGGGGAAAGCGTCGATGACATGGAGACTCCAGGAGCGTAGAAAATCGAAAACGGCTCCCCGGGAAGTCCGGGAAGCCGCTACGGTCGCTGCTGCTGGAGCGTGACGTCGCGAGGACTACCCGGGGAGGGTGGGCGCGGGAATGCCGAGGCCGACAGTGGTCGGCCGGCGATCCCGGCTTGCGAGGGGCATGTCCTGACGCATGAAGATCTCCACGGAGGAGCGAGTCACGAGGGGAAGGGTAACGCGCCCGGCCCCTCCGCTCAACGGGGACCGTGCAACCCCCGGCGTCACGGAAAGCAGTCCGGGGAACGGGAGCCGAACCTCCCCCGGCAGCGTCCGATCCTCATTGGTGGAGGCGCGGGTCCGGAACGGATCCGCTCATGGGCCCCGCGTAGAGGATCTCGGGGAAGGATGCTATGGTACCAGTCTGACTGAACCGTCCGTCCGGGACCGTGGATCGCGCCGTGGCCCCGGAAGAGAAGCACACAGAAGCCATGGGGTAGAGGATGAAGAAGCTCGGACGTGCGACGATGTCCGCGGTGGTGCTGGCCGCCGTGGTGACGCCCATCTCGGTCGAGGCGCAGTTCGGCGCGCACCTGGACGTGGTGGGGAATCAGGTGCTGGTCGGGGAGCCCGGACGGGTCCTTTCGCCCGGCGTGATCTACCTGTACGAGAAGCAGGGCGGCACCTGGATGGAGTCGGGTCGCCTGAGCGCCTCCGACGGCGAGGTGGGCGACCAGTTCGGCGCCTTCTTCGAGGCCGAGGGGAACCACCTTCTCGTGGCCACCACGAACGGGATCTACGCCTTCGAGCGGTCGGGCAGCGGCTGGACCGAGGCCGGGAAGGTCGAGGCCGTCGACGTCGTCGAGGGCGACGGCTTCGGGCAGGCCATGGCGGTGCACGGCAACGTGGCCTTGGTTGGCGCGCCGGGACAGGGTGACGGCCAGGGTGCGGTCTACGTCTTCCGGTACACCGGCAACGGCTGGGGCCAGGTGGGCTCCAAGCTCACCACCGACGAGGCGGGCACCAACTTCGGGGCCAGCGTGGCCTTCGACGGTGAGAACGTGGTCGTCGGTGCGCCCATGGCGAACAACCGGGTCGGCGCCGCCCACGCCTACCGCTACACCGAGAGCGGCCTGCAGCCGGCCGGGGACCTGGAGGTCCAGGGGCTCAGCGGGCGCACGCAGTTCGGGCAGGGGGTCTACGTGGGAGGGGGCTGGGCCATCGTCCAGGCGCCCTTCGCGAATCAGGCCACCGGGTCGGTGTACGCCTTCGCACAGAACGACGACGGCGAGTGGGAGCCGGCGGGGCAGCTCGCGGCCTTCGACGGAGGCCCCCGTACGATCTTCGGCGCGGCCTTCGCCACCACCGACGACGCGCTGATGGTGGGCGCCCCGGGCGCCGACGGCTTCAGCGGAGCCACCTACGTGTTCCACCTGGACGGCGAGGCCATCACCGGCGTGACCAAGGTGCCCGCCGGCGAGGAGTTCTCGGGCCGTACCCAGGCGGGCTCGACGCTGGCCGCGGATGGTACGGTGGCCGCGGTGGGCGTCCTGGGAGCCGACTACGGCGCAGGCTCCGTGATGATCCTGGAGGACGGACCGTCCGGATGGGCGTCCGCCGCCATCGTGGCGAGCGAGCCCGAGGGATTCGATCCCGTGACCGGGGAGGAAGTCGGCTGCTCGGAGGGGGACGCCGCGGGGTGGGACTGCTCCGAGGTCGACCTGGTCTCCTTCCTGCCGGTGTCCGCGCTCGCGGGGCCCGGCGGCGGTCGCGGGATCCGCACCAACGACAACTGGGGCTGGCAGGATACCCAGACCGGTCGCCAGTACGCCCTCGTGGGCATGACGGATCGGGCGTCCTTCGTGGACATGACCGATCCGCTCAACCCACGGGTGGTCGGCATTCTGCCCATGCCCGAGGGAGCGAACGGAAGCGCGTGGCGCGACATCAAGACCTACCAGAACCATGCGTTCATCGTCTCGGACGGTGCGGGACAGCACGGGATGCAGGTCTTCGACCTGACCCGGCTGCGGAACGCCACCGGGGCGCCCCAGGTCTTCGACGCGGACGCCCACTACACGGAGATCGCGTCGGCGCACAACATCGTCATCAACGAGGAGTCGGGCTTCGCCTTCTCGGTCGGCTCCTCCTCCGGCGGGACGACGTGCGGGGGCGGGCTCCACATCATCGACATCCGGGATCCGAAGAACCCGACGTTCGCGGGCTGCTTCTCCGACCCCCAGACGGGTCGGGCCAGCACGGGGTACACCCATGACGCCCAGTGCGTCACGTACCGCGGCCCGGATTCCGAGCACGCCGGTCAGGAGATCTGCTTCGGCGCCAACGAGACCGCCCTGTCCATCGCCGACGTGACGGACAAGGAGAACACGGTGGCGCTCTCCCGGGCCACGTATCCCTCCGTGGGCTACTCGCACCAGGGCTGGCTGAGCGAGGATCAGCAGTGGTTCTTCATGAACGACGAGCTGGACGAGTTGAACGATCTGGTGGCCCGGACCCGGACCCTGATCTGGGACGTGTCGGACCTGGACGATCCGCAGCTGGTGGCGGAGCACCTGGGCGAGGAGGAGTCGTCGGACCACAACCTCTACGTGGTCGGCAACCTCATGTACCAGTCCAACTACCAGAGCGGTCTGCGGATCCTGGACATCGAGGACCCGGCGAACCCGGTGGAGGTCGCCTACTTCGACACGGTGCCCTACGGGGACAACAGCGCCGGCTTCGGGGGGTCGTGGTCGAACTACCCGTTCTTCGACAGCGGGCTGGTCATCGTGACGAGCGGGAACGAGGGTCTGTTCCTGGTCCGTCCCACGATCCGGCGAACCGTCTTCGAGTGACGCGCTCGGGGCGGGGGGTGCGGAACCGTCCGCACCGCCTGTCCCGTGGGTCCGGAGTCCGGACCCGAAGAGGTCGCCATGGCGGGGAGGGGTGGCCCGAGGCCTCCCCTCCCTTCTGGCGGATGGAGGAGTCTCACGGCCCCCGGGTCTCCCGGCCCGGGCGGCGTCATAGCGGGAGCGACTGATGCGGGCATCGATGGAGTGGCGGGGAGCGAAGGAGCGGATCCGCGGCGTGGCGGCGACGGCGACCACCGTGCTGCTTGCAGCCTGTGCCACCGGGCAGGGAGGCGCGCCGCCTCCGGACTTGCTGTACGTGGCGGTCCAGGGAGACGCGGAGATCGCCGTGGTGGACATGGCGACGCTCCAGGAGGTCGACCGCATCGACCTGGAGGCGCTGGGCTTCACCGCGAACGCGAAGCCCCATCACATCGCCGTGGAGCCCGACGGGAGCCACTGGTACGTCTCCCTGATCGGCGAGAACCGGATCCTCAAGTTCAACCGGAACAACGAGCTCCAGGACCGGGCCGAGTTCGAGGTGCCCGGCATGCTGGCGGTCCACCCGCAGGAGGACCTCCTTCTGGTGGGTCGCTCCATGAGCGCGGTGAATCCGCCGCAGCGGGTCGGAGTGGTCGACCGAGGGTCGATGAGCGTCGAAGAGGTGGACGTCTTCTTCCCCAGGCCCCACGCCATCGCGGTCTCCGCCGACGGCACCCGACTGTACACGGCCAGCCTGGCGGTCAACCAGGTCGGCGTGGTGGACCTCGAGTCCGAGGAGATGGAGCTCACGGAGATCCCCGGACCGGTCCAGACCATGGTGCAGTTCGCGGTGTCGCCCGACGGATCCACCGTGGTGGCCACGGGCCAGCTCACGGGCCGCCTGCTGGTCTTCGACATGGCCGATCCGGACCACCCCGCGTTGCGATCGCAGGTGGAGGTCGGAGGGCAGCCCTGGCATCCGGTCTTCAGCCGCGACGGACGGACGGTCTACTTCGGGATCAAGGTGGAGAACACGGTGGTGGCCGTGGACGTTGCGACGGGTGCGGTGGTGTGGCGCACCCGTCACGAGGGCATCCTCGGCCCCCACGGGAGCGCCCTGTCGCCCGACGGCCGGCACCTGTTCGTCTCCTCGAACGGGCCCGGAGGCATGGACATGGGCGAGGGTGCGGCCCCCATGGCCGACCATGCGGACCACGGGGGGACCATGACCGGGACGCTGGCGGTCCTGGACACCCGGGACGGGACCGTTCTCCAGGTGCTCGAGATGGGAGAGAACACCACGGGCGTCGGGGCTGCGGCCCGGTGAAGGCTGCAGGCCCGCGCCGGCGGGACGAGCGTCCGGCCGGGGGGTCACCGGTCAGGCTCGCCGGCGTCGCCCTGGCCGCCCTGGCCGCTGCGTGCGCGTCCTCCACGCAGGCGCCATCGGCCGGCGGCGGTCCGGAGGGACGGTTCCGTGCGGGGGATGCCCTCACCCGTGAGATCGCGCCGTTCCCCGTTCGGGACGCGGCGGGGCGGGCCTACGACCACCCCTTCCTGGGGGGGTTCGACGTGCCCCGGCCCCAGCTCGTGGACATCGACGGGGACGGGGACAACGACCTGTTCATCCAGGAGCGGACGGACGAGCTGATCTTCTTCGAGAACGTCGGCACGGCCGGAGCGCCCCGTTACACGTGGCGCACCAGCCGCTATCAGGACCTGGAGGTGGGGGAGTGGTCCCGGTTCCACGACCTGGACGACGACGGGGACCTGGACCTCCTGGCCGAGACCCCTTTCAGCTACATCCGCTACATCCGCAACGAGGGGACGCCCACGGAGCCACGGCTCGTGGTGGCGGCCGACTCCCTCCGGGATGCGGACGGGGAGCCGATCTTCTCGGACCGCCAGAACATCCCGAACATGACGGACATCGACTGCGACGGGGCCGTGGATCTCTTCCTGGGACGGGTGGACGGCACCGTCACCCGGTACGAGGAGGTGTCGGTGGACGCCCGGGGGATCCCCTCCTTCGCCCTCCGGAACGAGCGGTTCGAGGACATCGAGATCGTCGCGGCCATCGCGGTCCCCGGGGGCCCCGATCAGGCGGACGCGGCGCCGGGCCTGTCACCGGCGGCGGGCACCCGGCTCCACGGGGCCAACTCCATGGCCTTCGCCGACGTGGACGAGGACGGCGACCAGGACTTCTTCTGGGGCGACTTCTTCGAGGCGGGCCTCCTCTGGATCGAGAACCTCGGCAGCTGTGAGCGCCCGGACCTGCGGGCGACCCCCCAGCCCGTGCCTGCGGACGAGCTGATCACCACCAGCGGATACAACGTCGCCACGCTGGCGGACCAGGACGCCGACGGCGACCTCGACATGCTCATCGGCGTGCTGGGCGGGGCCTTCAACCCCAACACCACCGCGTCGGACAACCTGATCTACTTCGAGCGCCTTCCCTCGGGAGATCTCACGCGTCGGGCCTCACGCTATCTCTACGGGATCGATGTCGGCAGCGAGAGCATGCCCGCCTTCGGCGACCTGGACGGCGACGGCGACCAGGACCTTCTGGTGGGCAGCAAGCTGGACCCCACCGTCCTGACCGCCGCCCGGCTCTACCGGTTCGAGAACGTCGGGTCCACGACCGCGCCGGAATTCGTGCTCACCGACACCCTGGCCCCGATGGATGCGTTCCACCTCGCCCCCGAGCTCGCCGATCTGGACGGGGACGGGGACCTGGACATGCTCCTGGGAAGCTGGAACGACGACATCCGCTACCTCCGCAACGAAGGGACCGCCGAGGAGCCCGACTTCGTGCTGGTGGGCGACGGGCCCATCGCCGAATTGCCTCGGGGAAGCCACGCCACCCCGGGTCTGGGGGACCTGGACGGCGACGGCGACCTGGATCTCCTGGTCGGCGAGTCCTCGGGCGAGATCAACCAGTTCCGGAACGTCGGCGAGGGGGAGCCCGTCTTCGAGCTCGTCACGGAGGGCGCCTGGGGCATCGACGTGGGCCGACGGAGCGTCCCGAGCCTCGTGGATCTGGACGGGGACGGAGACCTGGACCTGATCGTAGGCCGGGAGGATGCCGGTGCGGAGGTCTTCATGAACCAAGGGTCTCCCCGGGAGCCCGACTTCGTGCCCGCCGGCCTGCTGGATGCTCCGCTCCCCCACTTCTCGACCCCGGTGCTCCTCGATCTGGACGGCGACGGCGACGACGACCTGGTGTCGGGCGGGATGGGCGGAGGCCTGGTCTTCTTCCGCAACGGCCGGATCGGCGGCGGAGGCTGAGCCCGGTGGCCCGGCGTGACCCCGGGTGGCGGGACGCGGCGGCGGCGGAGCTCCTGGCCCGGGTCCTGGGCGTCGATCCGCCCACCGGACGGATCCTGCTCGTGGACCACCCCCCGGACACCCTCCCGGAGACCCTGGCGGCGCTCGGGCCGGAGCGGTGGGACCGGGCCGACACCGGGGGACGACCCGGGGTCGCCTGGCCCGGGGGGAGGACCGACTTCGACGCGGCCCTGGTGCGTCTCCCGCGGTCCCGGGATGCATTGGCCTTCGCCCTCCACGCCACCGTGGCCGTGACGCGCCCCGGCGCCCCCGTCTTCGTGTTCGGGGCCAAGGACGAGGGGATCGGCTCCACCGCCCCCCGCATGACGGGACTCCTGGACGAGGTCGCGTCACTGGCCACCGGCGGGCGCTGCCGGGTCCTGCGGGGCGTGAGGCCCGAGACCCCGGAGGGTCTCCGGGCGTCGTTGGATGCGTGGCGGGAGGTCGAGCCCCTCGACCTGCCCTGGGGCCGGGTGGAGTGGGTCCGTTATCCCGGGACCTTCGCCCGGGCCGGCGTCGACCCCGGCACCGCGCTTCTCCTGGAGCACCTCGCCGAGCCCGGGGGAGCCGGCCCGCTTCCGACGGGCCGCCGCGTCCTGGACGTCGGCGCCGGGACCGGCCTCCTGGCCGCCGGCGTCCGGGCCGCCGACCCCGGGGCCGAGCTGTGGCTCGTGGAGCCCGACGCACCCGCCCGGGCCGCGGCGGTCGAGAACGTGCCTGGAGCCCGCTTCGCCCCGACGTTCGGATGGGCCGAGGCGGGGCCGTGGCACCGGGTCGTCTCGAATCCCCCCTACCACCAGGGGAAAGGGGAGACGCTCCAGATCGTCCGGGGCCTGATCCGGGGGGCGCGGGTCTCCCTGGCGACGGACGGGGAGCTGCGCCTCGTCATCCAGCGTCGCCACCCCGTGGAGGACGACCTGCGGGCGGCGTTCCGTCGGGTGGACGTCGTGGCGGACCGGGGACCTTATCGGGTCTGGGCCGCCTCGGGTGCGGACCCGCGCTGAAACAGGGTCTCCACCGCCTTCACGAGGTTCTCCATCCGGTACGGCTTGTGGAGGAGCGCCACCCGCTCGTCCTCGGCCAGCTCGCCCAGGGAGTCCATGAGGTCGAACCCGGAGGACAGGAGGGCCGGGAGGTCCGGGCGGAGGGCCCAGGCTTCCTGCAGGACCTCCACGCCACCGCGACCGGGCATGGTCAGGTCGAGGATGAGACCGTCGATATCGTGGAGGTGCTCCCGGACCAGCTCGACCGCCTGGTCCCCGTCGGCGGCGGCGAAGACCGTGGCCCCCGCGTGCTCGAGGGCGCGCTCGAGGAAGCTCAGCACGGCCGACTCGTCGTCCGCCACCAGCAGCGTGCGGCCTTCGATCCCCACCCCTGGCTCCGGCTCCTCGGGCGCGGCCGCGAGCTCGGCCGTTCCGTCCAGCCGCGGGAGGTAGACCAGGAAGGTCGTCCCCTCTCCCTGGGCCGACCGGACCTCGACGTGACCGCCGCTGCCGTGCACGATCCCGGTCACCGCCGCGAGCCCGAGGCCCCGGCCCGAGTCCTTGGTCGTGAAGAACGGATCGAAGATGCGATCCAGCGTCTCGGCGGACATCCCCTTCCCGTTGTCCTGCACCTCGAGGCGGATGTAGTCGCCGTCGGGGAGGATCTCACGGGACGGCACGTCCGACGACCGATCGGCCTCCAGCCGGAGCCGGGACGTCCGTGCGGACACCCGGCCACGCCCGTCGGGAAGCGACTCCCCGGCGTTGGTGAGGAGGTTGAGGATGACCTGGCTGATCTGGGCCGGATCCGCACGGACCGCTCCGACGTCGTCGCCCAGCTCGATGTCCAGGCGCGCCGTCCTGGGCAGCGAGACGCGGACCAGCTCCCCCAGATCCACCAGGAGCTCGTTGACGCCCACCTCTTCCAGGCGGAGCGCCCTGCGCCCGGCGTAGGCGAGCAGCTGGCCGGTGAGGTCCGAGGCCCGGGCGGCCGCGGTGCGGATCTGGCGCAGGGGCTCTCTCGCCTCCTCGGGGAGGAGCTCCGCGTCGAGGAGCGAGGCATGGCCGGCCACGGCCTGGAGCAGGTTGTTGAAGTCGTGGGCGACGCCCCCGGCCAGCACCCCCAGGCTCTCCAGCTTCTGGGTGGCCCGGAGCTGGGTCTCCAGCCGCTGATGCTCCTCGGCCGCCTGCCTGGCCGCGGTGCGGTCCAGGGCGACGAACCCCACGGAGACCCGGGACGGGGCTTCGGTGGACAGAGGGAAGAGGACGCCCGTGAAGTGGAGCAGCTCGTGCGCCTGAAGGTCGAACTCGACCTCCACCCCGTCGCCCCGGCTCAGCGCGCGGCGCCGGGCCTCCTGAAGGGCCGCCAGCACGGGCGCCGGGACCACCGTGTCCAGAGGCCGGCCCACGGGTGAGCCCCGGATCCCGAAGACGTCGGAGAACCGGCGGTTGGACAGGGTGATCCGTCCGTCGGGGCCCACGACCACGATGATTCCGGGGGAGTTCTCGGTGAGGGATTCCAGCAGGGCCCGGGAGCCCTCGACCTGCTTCAGGGCCCACGACGCGGCGTCGGCCTGGTCCTTGAGCTCCACGTAGGCGCGCTCGACCCGGTCGACCATCCGGTTGAAGGCGGTGGCCAGGACGAAGAGCTCGTCCTGGCCGGAGGGCTCCACCCGGGCGCTCAGGTCGCCCCCGGCCACGCGCTTGGCCGCTTCGGCCATCCGCTCCACGGGGGCGAGGATCTGGCCCGCCAGGCTGCGCCCGATGATGGCCAGCACCAGAAGGAGGATCACGCCGCCGAAGAAGGCCACGCCCGCCAGGCGACGGGCGGGCGCGAGTGCAACCTCCTCGGGGAGCTCGATGAGGAGGGCCATACGGCGGTCCTCGCGCCAGGTGAAGGCCCCCAGGACCCGGTCGCCCCGATAGTTCGTGTAGGTGGCCACACCCGACTCCCCGGCCAGGGCGCGGGCGATGCCCTCGGAATCGATCCCCCGGGGGTGGCCCTCGTCTCCGACGGCCTCGGGGGTGATGCGGTCTCCGACACTCGAGACGGCGTAGGTCTCTGCGGCGCCTCCGAAGCCGAGCGGTTGGTCCAGGATGTCACTCAGGCTGGCGAAGTCCACCTCCGCCACGAGATAGGCGAGGAGCCTGCCGGACGCGCTCTCGACCGGCGCCGCGACGGCGATGATCGGCCGACCGTCCTCCGGCGAGGCGTAGACCTCCTGGATCCACGTCCCCGGCCCGAAGTCCGGGGGAACGGTCGGCTCGCTCCGGAATACGCCCTCCCGGGTCGAGTCCGTGGAGACCGGGACGAAGAGCTCCGGCGCGAGCTCCACGAAGATCCGGCGATAGTGACCGTCGATGTTGATGTCCCGGAGAAGGGCTCTCACCTCCGCCCGGAGCTCGGCGGAGTCCGGGCGCTCGCGCACCCATAAGACCTTGCCCACCAGGCCGCTTCCCTGGGCGGCGTAGGCGATATCCCCCAGGACGTCGTCCACCCATCGGTCCACCTCGAGGCTCCGGTTCGCCAGGGTGGCCTCGAGGCGGTCGTGGATCTGCTCCGTGAGGAGCTGACGCGCCGTCACGAAGACGCCGAAGGTGCCGCCGAGAATACCCACGACCGCGAGGGCGACGAGCCAGCCCGTGATCCGGGCACGGAGCCCGGGGCCCGTCGGCCCGAGACCGATCAGCCGTCGGAGCCGGCGATGGGGGCTCATCGGGCGTCGACCCTGGCCACGAAGACGGTTGCGCCGGCGGAGATCCGGCCGATGACGACGTCCCGTCTGGGGCTGTTGCCCTCGTCGAACTCGATGACTCCCGACACCCCTCGGTAGCTCGGCAGATCGGCCAGGGCGTCCCGCACCGCCATCCCGTCGAGGGAGCCCGCCGCGGTGGCGGCCCGGGCCATCAGGTGCACGGCGTCGTAGGTGAGGGCCGCGGTGGACCGGGGTGGGGCGCCGTAGAGCTCCCGGTACCGGTTCACGAAGGGCGCCACCCTCTCGTCCGGGACGTTCCACATCCACTGATGGCTGAGATACGCGCCCCGGGCGGCGGCGAACCGCTCCATGGTCAGCACGTCCCAGGAATCGCTCCCCAGGAGGTCCACCTGGATGTCCTCCTCCTCGATCATCGTCATGAGGTCCTCCAGCTCCGACCGCTGGAGGGGCAGGAGGACGCGGTCCGGCCCCTGGGCCAGAACCCGTCGGAAGGCGTCACGCCAGACCTCGGGTCCCCCGCCCGCATACGAGACTTCGACGATGTCTCCTCCGAGCTCCCGGAAGTGGTCCCGGAACCGGGAAGCGACCTCGGTGGCGTACAGGCTCGTCAGGTTCGTCACCACCCCGACCCGGTCGAGTTCGAGCCGTTCCCGGGCGAATCGTGCCAGCACTTCGCCCTGATCGGCGTCCAGGAAGGCCAGCCGGAACACGTACGGCCGTCCCTCGGTGGTGGCGGGGTTGGACGACATGGGGGAGATCATCGGGACCCCGGAGCGGTTGGCGATCGCCCCGACCGGGATGGCGTGCTGACTGAA
>DATHRY010000114.1:0-29566 GCA_035464715.1 Longimicrobiales bacterium | reverse complement strand
CGGCTCCCTCCCCCGTGCCGGACCCGGACAGGACCACCTCTCCCGGCATCCCGATCTTGAGGACGCCCTCGGGGTTGGGCACCCGGATCTTCACCGCGTAGACCTGGTCCACCCGCTCCTCCCGGGTCTGGATCGGCGTGGGCGTGAACTCGGCCCGGTCGGCGATCCAGGTCACCCGCCCGACCGTGTCGCGCAGGCCTCCGTCGGGGGCGTCGTACCTGACGCCGACCCGGTCCCCGAGGCGGACCGACGCCAGCTGACCGCCGCTCAGGTAGGCCCGCAGGGTGAGGGTGTCCAGCGCCGCCACCGTGTAGAGGGCGCGCCCCTGCTGGACGTACTCCCCGGCCTCGGCAATCCGGGCCAGTACGGTGCCGGCCACCGGATTCCGCACGGTGGCCCGGTCGATGCGGTCCTGGAGCTGCCGGATGCGGGATCGGACCACGTCGGCCTCGTCTCCGGCCAGGCGGGTCCGGGCCCGGGCCGCGTCCACCTGCTCCCGCAGCGACGAGACCGCGCCCTGCAGCCGCGTGCGCTCCGCGGCCGTGGCGGCCTCCCGCTCGAAGAGCCGCTCGGTCCGCGCCAGGTCCTCCTCGGCGGTGGCGAGCTGGGCCTCCAGGGACCGCAACTGGGCGACGGCCTCCGCGGACCGGGTGCCGGCGTTCCGGACCTGGAGCTGGAGCTCGTCCCGCTGCAGGGCGAGGGGGACGGTGTCGACCTGGCCCACCACGGCGCCGGCGGCGAGCCGCTGCCCCTCGGCCACGTCGAACACCTGGAGCGTACCGGTGGCCTCGGCGGACACGGTGACCTCGTCCGCCTCGAAGTTGCCGTATGCGTCGGGCGGGTCGTCGTCGCACGCCGCCGTCAGGACGAGCGCGACGGCGACGAGGAGGGCACGGGGCGCAGCCCCGGTGCGGCTCACCCGTGAACGAAGGATGCGGCTCATGGCGACTCGATCTCCATCCCGAGGATCGTGAGGGTGCGGACCTGCTCCCGGACCAGCTCGATGCGGTGGCGCTCCAGCGCCAGCCGGGCTTCCTGGACGTCGGTGCGGGCGTCGGTGTAGGCGCTCACGCCGATGGCGCGCTCGTCCCAGCGGGCCCGGGCCTGCCGTTCCACCTGCTCCCGGAGGGCGATGATCTCGCCGTCGGTGGACAGGGCCGCCTCCAGGAAGGCGATGCGGCGGCGGGGCGCCTCCACCGCCCGGAGCAGGGCGTCGGCGAAGGCGGCCTCCCGGGTGTCCAGGATGCGCTGCTGCACCCGGGCCTCCTCCGACTCCCGCCCCGCCCGGCCCCAGTCCCAGGGCTGCCACTGGAGCTGGGCGCCGGCCCGCCAGTAGTCGTGGGGACCGTCGGAGAACTGGCGGTACCCGGGGTCTCCCCAGGCGAAGCGACCGAACACGCCGATGCGGGGGCGCCGGGTGGCTTCGGCCAGCGCCAGGCGCGTCTCCTGGACGGCCCGGGCCGCCTCGAAGGTGGCGAAGCGGGGGTGGGCCCGGAGGCTGTCCGGCAGGGGGGCGCCCTCGGGGACGGCGTCCAGGCGGCCGACGATGCCCCGGATCTGTGCGTCCACCGCTGGAAGGACCAGGACGGCGTCGTCGCCGATGGGCCGGCGGGTGAGGCGGGCCAGGACGTCGAGGGCGGCCCTGCGCTCCGCCTCCAGGCGGTCCCGCTGCTGTCCCGCGGTGAGGACCTCGGCCCGGAACGCCGCCGTGTCGGCGGGGAGCCCCGCACCCTCCGCGACCCGGTCCCGGGCCTCGGCGAGGCGGGCCTCCAGGTCCTGGATCAGGAGCGCGGTCTCGTCGAGCTGGGCCTGGACGGTGAGGCCGGCGAAGAAGGCGTCGGCGACCTGGCCCCGGAGGTCGTGGAGGTCCGCCCGGAGCGAGGCCCGCTCGCTCAGGAGCGTGGCGGAGGCCGAGGCTTCACGAGCCGAGGCGGTCCCTCCGTCCCAGAGGGTCCAGTCCGCCTGGGCGCTCGCCTCGTACTGCTCCTTGGGCGGAGGGTCGATGGTCACCCCGCCCGCCGGAATCTCGACGGTCTCGGACTGGTACGACGCGTCCGCGCCCAGGCGGAGGGCGGGGAGCCGGTCGACGCCGACGTTGTCCACGCGGAGCGCCGCGGCGGAGTCCTGGAGGGCGTAGCCCAGGGCCCGGGCGTCCCCGGCTTCGGCGGCATCCTGGAGCGCGCCCAGCCGGAGGGTGTCCCCGGACGGCGGGACCTGAGAGCGGGGGTCCTGGGCCGCGCCCGGCGCGGCCCGCACCGCCACGGCGAGGGCGGCGACCATCCAGGCGCGCGCCCTCATGGCCGCAACCCCGCGAGGAAGAAGGCCGGCAGCCGCTCCCGCCGCTCCCGCAGCAGATGGTCCAGCGCGTCGTCCCCGCCGGTCAGCACCCGGAGCAGGGGCGCGGCCGCGAAGGGGAAGACGCAGAGGGAGACCAGGTTCACCACGAACTCGTGGGCGGACACCGGTCGGATGCGCCCGGCAGCCGCGGCCTCGTCCAGCTGCCGCCCCAGGACCTCGAAGACCCGGGCCGCCCGGGCCGAGGGGTCCCCGTCCGTCACCTGGGCCAGAAAGTCCTCCAGCCGCTCGGGATGGAAGTGGATCTCCGACAGGACGTAGGCCGGGAGCCCCGGGAACTCCGACAGCGTGTCCAGATAGAGGCCGACGACGCGCCGGACCTTGTCGTCGAGCGGGGCCTCGGACCCCAGGGTCTCGAACACGGGGCGGATCAGGCGGCCCAGCTCCCGTGTGAAGACACCCCCCGCCAGCGTCTCCTTGTTCTGGAAGTAGTAGTGGAGGAGCGCTTTGTTGACGCCCGCGGCGTCGGCGATCTCCTGCATGCGGGCGCCGGAGGTCCCGCTCTCCCGGAAGGCGGTCCGGGCCGCATCCAGGATGCGTTCCCGTGTGTCCGTGTCCGTGCTCATGGCGTCGTCCTGCGCTCGTGTCCCCGAAGACGGGACGGGTTGATCGGATGGTTTAACCGAATGGATTAACCATATGGTTAACACGGTTGCGCCGTCAACCCGTGGTCGTCCGGTGAGGTCCGTCCGGGGCTCGGGTCAGCGCTCGGGGAACCGCCCCGCCAGCGCATCCAGGAAGACGTTGATGGTGGCGTCGTGGCCGATCACGAACCGGGAGAACAGCCGGTAGACCGGATTCCGGACCTCCCCCTCCTCGGTGATGGTCACGCGGGTGCCCCCGTCCACGGGCTCGAGCTGGTAGATCCACCTGCCGCCGAAGGGGAGGTCGGGATCGTCGATCCGGACGACCCGGCGGCCCGGCGGCTCGGCCTCCTCCAGCAGGAAGGTGATGACCCCTCCGGGACCCGTCTCCCTCCACCGGGTGGGGCCGCGCTGGCCCCGGGCCAGGATCTCGACGGAGTCGACGTCGGGGCGCCAGTCGGGATAGCCCTGGACCACGGTCAACAGGGCCCAGATCTCGTGTTGCGGCCCCGCCATCTCCCGGCTCCCCGTGGCCGTGTGCTCGACCGGGAGCAGGAACCCGACCAGGAGTCCCACCAGGACGGCCACGCCCACGAGGGCAGCTACGATTCCGAGGATGTGTCGCATGCGTCCTCCCCCGCGGCGGATACTCCCGGTCCGACCGCTCAGGTCTCCTGAGACGAGGTGTCGCCGGGGGTCACCCGCTGGGTGGTCAGGTAGCCGCACGACAGGTCCCGACCGTTGGACTCCATCCGGTTCCGGACGAAGACGATCGTCTCCTCGATGACGGCGGCGCGGTAGTCCTCGTCGGTTTCCTCGTCGTCCATGCACCCGACCCCCGCCATCCCGTTCTCGAGGATGTGGTTGCCCTCCACGAGGATCTCCCGGGCGGAGGGCTCGGCGTAGGCGACGAACTGGATGCCGTCCTCGCCGTTGCCCCGGATCGTGTTGCCCCGGATGACGGTCCGGACCAGGGCACCAAGGTAGGGCTGGAAGTGCATCTCGATCCCGTCCTGCCGGTTGTCCCGGATGAGATTGTGCTCCACCAGGACCACCAGATCCCCGTCCAGGTCCAGCCCGTCGTCCCGGTTCTCGAAGATGCGGGCGTGGGCGAGGCGGCCGCCGCTGCCCGCCTCGTAGTCGATCCCGTCGTCGCAATCGGTGATGATCCCACCGATGAAGTCGAAGCGGGCGTGGGAGTAGATGCAGTCCTCGGCGTTCCGCAGGGTCAGCCCCAGGATCCGGGAGTGGCCCGCTGCGGAGTCCACCCGCACGACCCAGTCCCCGCCCCCGCCGTCGATCACCGTCTCCGCCACCACCGAGCTGTCGCCGGTGAGGGCCACGTACGACGTGAGGGTCACCGCCGCGGCGGGAAGCGAAAGCGACTCCCTCCACACCCCGGGCGCGACCAGGATCGTGTCCCCGTCCTCGGCGACGTCGAGGGCGGCCTGGATCGTGGTGAAGTCGCCCGGGACCTCCCGGAGCACCGGGCCCGACGCCTCCGGCTCGGCCGGGGCGCCCTCGGACCCGCTCTCGGCGTCCCCGCCACAGGCCGTCAGGGCCAGAGCCATGGCGAGCCCGAGGGCGAAGGGGCGGCGGCGAGGGATCACGCGGGTCTCCGGTGGTGGCGGGGCGGGGCGGCGCCGGCGGGAGGTTCGGGGACCGACCTCCGGGTCGGTGGGTCGCCGGGGGGCCGGCCGGATCGGTCGGGCCAGGGGCTCCGTACACTCTCCCTACCCGGGTCCGTTCCCTCCGGCCGTCGAGCGTCGGCCCCCGACCTCCTCGAGGATCCCCTCGATCCGGTCCACGAGCCGCGCCTCGCCGAAGGACTCGACGGCCCGTGCCCGCCCTGCGCGTCCCATCTCGTCCGCCCGCTCCGGACCGGTCACCACCTCCAGCAGCGCCGCCGAGAGGGCTTCGACGTCCCCGGGGGGCACCAGCAGGCCGTCGACACCGGGCCGCACGATCTCCAGGATGCCGCCTGTCGCACTGGCGATCACCGCCACGCCACGCATCATGGCCTCGGTCACCACGTTGCCGAACGGCTCCTCCCAGAGCGACGGAACCACCTGGACCCAGGCCGGCTCGAGGCGGCGCTCCATCTCCTCCCGCGGGAGATGGCCCGTGAAGGTGACGTGCTCCCCGAGGCCTAACTCCCGGGACAGCGCCTCCAGCGCCTCCCGGAAGGGACCGTCGCCGGCGATCAGCACCCGGACGTCCGGCACCGCCTCCGCCACGGGGACCATGGCCCGGAGCAGGACCTGCACACCCTTGGCCCGGGCCAGCCGCCCGGCGTAGCAGACGAGGGGCGCGGGGGCCCGGGCGGTCCGGGGCGGTCGCTCCCGGATGGCGTTGGGTACCACGGTCACGGGTCCCAGACCCTCGGCCTCCAGGCGCTCCTTCATGGCGTCGCTGAGGGCGAGCCACCGGTCGAAGACGTCCCTCCATCGGTGAAAGAGGCCGTGCTGGAGCATGACGAAGGGCCAGGTGCGCCAGGTGACGCACCCGTGGTCCAGACAGGCCCGGCCCGCCCGGACCCGGCAGGGTGAGCCGTCGGGAAGGAGCTTGGTGGCCACGGGGCAGATCGGCTTGTAGTGGCACACGTGGAAGACCGTGGGCACGTCCCGCAGCGGCGGCATGAGGAGGGGGGAGAGCTGCCACAGGAACTGGCGCACGTGCACCACGTCGGGGCGGAACTCGTCCAGGGCCCGCCGCAGGGTCCGGGCGGCGGAGGGGTTCAGGGCCTGGGTCACGACCTGCCCCTTGTCGTGCCCGGTCCCGAAGGCCTCGTAGTCGGAGCGGGGTCCCGGGGCGGCCTGGACCCGGCTGGTGAGGAGCCGCACCTCGTGCCCCCGGGCCTCCAGCCCGGTCCGCAGGCGCGCCATCTGGTGACCGGGGCCGTCGTTCCCCCCGGAGAGGTCGTAGATCTGGAGGATGCGCACCGGCCCCTACGTGACCTCCCGTGCCTTCCCGGTCCGGGCGGCCTCCTCGGCTGCCACGATGACCCGGAGGCTCGCGAGCCCGTCCGCCACCGTGGCGGCCCGGGGGTCGGGCTCCCCCCTCCCGGCGGCGGCCACGAAGGCGTCGAGGGAGCGGGCGAAGGAGGGCTCCCATCCGGGGTGGAGGATGAGCTCCCGGGGGGAAAGGGCCCGCACCCGCTCCCCGAGGCGCCGGGCCCGGGCCCCGTCGTCCGACGCACCCTGCACCTCGAGACGGAGGGGGTGGGCCAGGTCCACGCCCAGGCGGCCCTCCTCGCCCAGGAGCTCCCAGCGCTGGCCCTGGATCGACGTCATGGAGAGGGCGGTCTGCATGAGCGCCCCCTCGTCCAGCTCCATGAGGAGGAGCGCGTTGTCCCCCTCCGCGCCGGCGGACCGTTCGAATGCGGTGACCCTCCGGACCTCGGTGGCCAGCAGGTACCGGGCGAGATCTACGTGGTGGGAGCCGAGATCCAGGAGGACGCCGCCGCCCCCCGCCCGGGTCCGCTTCCACTCCGGCAGGGTCCGGCCCCGGGAGGTGAAGCGGGTCTGGACGGCCCGGAGCGGCCCGATCTCGCCGAGGCGCTCCCGGACCTCCTGGAAGCGGGGATGGAAGCGGAAGTTGTAGCCCATGACCCCGATGCGGCCCGACGCTCGCCAGGCCTCCTCCACCGCGATGCCGTCCTCCACCGTGAGGGCCAGGGGCTTCTCGACGTACACGTGCCGCCCGGTTCCGAAGGCGTCGATGGCCGCCGGCGCGTGCAGATGCGGCGGAAGGCAGATCACCACGGCGTCCGCCTCGACGGCGAGGCTCTCCCGATAGTCCGGGAAGGCGGCGGCCCCGGGCGCGGCCTCGGCGGCCCGGGCCAGGTTCCCGGCGTCGGCGTCGGCCACTGCGACCACCGTGGCGTCGGCATGGGCGGCCAGGTGGGGAAGGTGCACCATGCGGGCGATGCGCCCGCAGCCCCAGATCGCGATCCGTACGTCGGCCATCAGCGGGGCTCCACCGGTGTGGAGGAGCGCGACGGCGAGCGCGATGCCGGACGCGGATTCGCACGGATCCACTCCATGGTCCGGCGGACCCCTTCCCGGAGGTCGACCCGGGACCGGAAGCCCAGCTCCTCCCGGGCCCGGGAGGTGTCGTACGCCCGGGGCAGCGAGAAGAACTCCGCGTTCCGGATCAACCGGGGGCGCAGGCCCAGGGGCACCAGGACGGCCCGGCTCACCGCCGCCGCGGCGTGGAAGACGGGGAGGGGCACGGGGTGCCGGCGAAGGGGGAGGCCCGCCTCCTCGGCGATGGCCTCCAGGAACTCCCGCAGCGTCGGGATCGGGTCGGCTCCGATCAGGAAGGCGGTCCCCGGCGGCCCCCGCCACGCCTCGCACGCCCGCAGCCCCCGGACGACGTCCTCCACGTAGGTGTAGTGATAGGGCATGTCGCCCGGGCCAATGAGCCGGAAGTCCCGGGCGAGGATCAGGCGGAAGAAGCGACCTGCACTCTCGTCCCCCGGGCCGTAGACGCTGGTGAGGCGGGCGGCCACCGCCGAGAGCCCGTGGGCCTCGGACGCCTCCGTCACGATCGCCTCGCCGTCCAGCTTCGCACGGCGGTGGGCCGTGTCCGGCCGCACCGGGTGCGTCTCGTCGGCTGGGACCCGCTCGAGCTTCCCGTAGACGCCCGCGCTGCTGGCGTAGACGAAGTGTCCGACGCCCGCCGCCACCGCCGCGTCCACGACCGTCCGGGTGGCCTCCACATCGGCCCGGTAGCCCGCCTGCGTCCTGGGGTCGTCGGCCAGTCGGTCCACCGAGGAGCTGGTCCGGACCGTTGCCAGATGGTAGGCCAGGTCGCACCCGGCCATGGCGCGGCCCACCGCCTCGGCGTCCCGGAGGTCGCCCTCCACCACCTCGACGCCCTCCGCGGCCACGGCGTCGGCCCTGGGCGAGGGCCGCGCCACGGCCCGGACCTGGTGGCCGTCCTCGAGGAGCGAGCGGACGAGGTGGCGGCCGATGAAGCCGGTGGCGCCGCCGACGAAGACCCTCACGCCCGCCCCGCCGCCGTCTCCAGCCGTTCGCGCTCGGCCTCTTCCCGGTCCCGACGGTTCAGATGGCGGGTGCGATCGTGCTCGAGGTCCGCCTTGCGCCGGGGCGAGCTTCCCGGCCCGAACGCGTAGCCGACCCCCTCACCGAGCGACCCCACCGTAACCAGGGCCAACAGGCTCGGCAGCAGGCGCCGCCGGATGGACCCGTCGATGCCCGAGGCCCGGACCTGGTGCCATACCTCCTGGAATCGCCGGAGGGGGACGAGAGGCAGGGCCAGCACGTGGGCCGCCCGCTTGCCGAGGGACCAGCTCCGGGCACGATCCGCGGCGGTGAGACGTCCATGATGGAAGCGGAGCCGGGCCGCCGATGCGAAGGCCGAGATGTTCTGGTGATCGACCCGGGCCTCCGCGGTCAGATAGAAGCGGTGGCCCCGCTCCCGGAGCCGCCCGAAGAAGGCCCACTCGTCGTCGAAGTCCGCGCCCAGCTCGTCGCCCCGCTCCATGAGGATCCGCTTGTCGAAAGCGCAGTTGTGGCCGGGCAGCGCCTCCCGCTCGCCGGACCAGGAAGGGGCCACCCAGCGGCCGTAGCCGACGAAGAGGTTCGCCCAGCTGGTGCCGCTCCGGGGATTTGCGTTGCCCATGGCGGGGCCGACGGCGGCCCACTCGCCCTCCCGCCACGCGTCCAGGAGCGCCCGGGCCCACCCGGCGCGGGGATAGGCGTGATCCTCGAGGTGCACCACCAGCCCCCCCCGCGCCACGGCGATCCCGGCCGCCTTGGCCGGCCCCATGCGCTCGATGGGCTGGAACGGCACCCGCCTCAGACCCCCCAGCTCGGCGAACTCGTCGTCCAGCTCCTCGAACCGATCCGGCTCCTCGGTGACCAGGATGACCTCGATGCGGTCCCGGACGTCCTGGGCCTGGACGTGCCGCAGCGTCTTCCGCACCTCGGCCGGCCCGTCGGGCGCCACCAGGATCGCCGAAAGCAGCGGCGGGTGGGCGGGCGTCTCGGTGGCCTCGGACATGGTGTGGCTCGCAGGTCTCGATCAGGGCGGGCATCCCGCTGGATGGACATCGTGCGGAGCCGCGGGGAACGACGCCAGTGCCCGGTCGAAAGGTCAGAACACGTAGCCCGCGCGAAGGCCCAGCCGGAGCGACCCTTCGTCGGCCGCGCCCAGCGCCAGGACGACGGGCCCCACCGGAGACGCCCACCCGAGCTCCACGCCCCCGCCCAACGCCGCCCGCCCCGGATCGAACCCGTTGATGGCCTCGAAGTCGGGCCGTTCCGCCAGCTCCTCGTCGTCGAGGTAGCCGTAGGCGTCGCCGGCGCTGAAGACGATGGTGGGGCGGTCGGAAGCGCCGTCGCCGCCGGAGGTCCGTGCCGCCAGAGGCGCCCCGGCCGGGAGGGCGAGGGCCGCGCCCAGCAGGGCCCCGGATCGGTGGACGCGGTGGAGGGGCATGACGGGTCGGGGAGGGAGTCGTCCGGTGGCGCGTGAAGCGGAGGAACATGGGCCCCGAGAGCGACGGGGGAAACGTCTCCCCGAACCCTGCGGTCGAAGTGCGGGTACACGCGCACCCAGTCCGAAACCCGTCTAACAAAGCGGGCCTCTCGATTGTCCTCCTCTTCATCCCCGGTCTCCACCCCCGACGTCCCCCTCCCATGAACGCCGTGCACGCCCCTGCCTCGTCTCTCCCGCTTCGCGCGGGGGGCACCGGAATCCTGGTGCTCGTGACGTCCCTCCTCGCCCTGGGATCACCCCTGGCGGCGCAGGACCCGGCGTCCGGGGCGGTCCCTTCGGAGATCACGCTCAGGGAGGCCATCGACCGGGCGCTGGTCCACTCGCCCACCGCCGTGGCGGCCCGGGTGGGCACCGAGAACGCCGAAGCCTCCGCCCGCGAGGCCTGGGGGGACTTCCTGCCCACGGTGAACCTGGGGTCGGCCTTCGCGAACTCGAGCAACGAACGCTTCGACCAGGCCACGGGACAGCTCGTCTCCGAGAGCTACTCCGCTCAGTTGACCGCCAACTACGAGCTGTTCTCCTTCGGCCGCCGGGTCGCGAACAACCGGGCCACCGGCGCCCGCCTCGACGCCGCCATCGCCAACGAGCGCAACCAGGACTTCGCGGTGGCCCTCACCACCACCCGGATCTGGTTCGACGTCGCCGCCGCGCGGGAGCTCCTCCAGGTCGCCGATCAGCGGATCGAGCGGGCCCGGGCCGGCTACGAGTTCGCCGAGGCCCGCCTCCAACTGGGCACCGTGACCCGCTCCGACCTCCTGCGGGCGGAGCTGGAGGTGAGCAACGCCGAGCTGGCCCGCCTGGACGCCGAGGTGGCGCTCCGGACCGGGGCCCTCCAGCTGGGGCGCCAGATCGGCGTCTCCGGGCCGGTGATGGCCGACGTGACCGGGCTCCCGGAGTCGGTTCCGGACCTCCTCCCCCTGGAGGAGCTCGTGGCCATGGCCGAGACCAGCGCGCCCCCGGTCCTGTCCGCCGAAGCCTCGGTGAGCGACCAGAATGCCCAGAAGTACAGCATCCTGACCCAGTACGCCCCTTCGCTGCGGGTCTCCGGCGGCTACGACTGGTTCTCCTTCGATTTTCCGCCGAATCAGCAAAGCTGGAGCTTCCGGATCACCGCCTCGCTCCCGCTCTTCGACGGCTTCTCCAGGGAGGCGAGCCTCTGGCGCAACCAGTCGCAGCGGCGACTGGCCGAGGCCCGCTACCAGGACGCCCTCATCGGCGCCCGGGTGGACGTGGAAGACGCCGTGCTCCGGATCGAGGCCGCCCGGCAGCGGGTGGTGATCGCAGACCGGGGCCGCGTGGTGGCCGAGGAGGACCTCCGGGTCCAGGCCGAGCGCTATCAGCTGGGGGTCACCACCATCCTCGACCTCCAGACCTCCCAGGTCGCCCTCTCCGACGCGGAGAACGCGTGGGTGCTGGAGCGGCAGAATCTAGGACTCGCCCTGGCACAGCTCGAAGCGGTGCTGGGTCGCTCGATAGAGGAACTCGTGCAATGACGTTTCCCGGAACGGCCCGCGTGCCCTCCGTCCGTCGGACCGCGTTCCCGGTCCGCTCCACCTCCCGCCGGATCGCCACCTGGCGGGCCGCCTCGCTCCTGGCGGCCGCCGCCGTGGCGGCGTGCGGAGACGGCCAGGCCGCGCCCACCGGCGGGTTCGGCGGCGCCCCTCCGACCGCGGTGGAGACGGACACCGTGATCAGCGGCGAGATCGCCCGGGTGATCACCCTCCCCGGGACCGTGGAGGCCATCCGCACCATCGGGGTGAACGCCCAGGTGGCGGGGGCCGTCCTGGAGGTCCCCGTGGAAGAGGGGGACCGGGTCGAGGAGGGCGACGTGGTGGCCCGCCTCGACGACCGGGAGATCCAGGCCCAGCTCCGGGCCGCCGAGGCCTCCTACGAGGTCGCCGACGCCGCCTTCCAACGGGCGGAGCAGCTCCTGGAGCGGCAGGTGATCACCCAGCCCGAGTACGAGGCCGCCCGCACCGCCTACGAGGCGGCCCGGGCCCAGGTGGAGCAGCTGCGGACCCGGGTCGGCTTCGCCGTGGTTCGATCGCCCATCGGGGGCGTGGTGACGGCCAAGTCCGTCCAGTCCGGCGACGTGGTGGGCAACCAGGGGCGTCTGGTGGACGTGGCCGAGGTGGACACCATGGTGGTCCGGGTCAGCGTGAGCGAGCTGGACATCGTGGACGTCCAGCCCGGCAACACCGTCCAGCTCCGCCTGGATGCCCTCCCGGGGGAGGTCCTCAGGGCCTCGGTCCGGCGGGTCTTCCCCACGGCCGACCCCACCACCCGCCTGGTGCCGGTGGAGGTGGCGCTGGAGCCCGCCGACGGTCGTCGGGCCCGGCCGGGGTACCTGGCCCGGGTGGAGTTCCAGCTCGAGCCGAAGGAGGACGCCCTCCTGATTCCCGCCGGCGCCATCGTCAGCCGGGGCGGGGGTGAGGCGGTCTACCTGGTCGGCGACTCCTCCTCCGTGGTGCTCCGGTCGGTGACCCCGGGCCTCACCGCCGCGGGCCGCGTGGAGATCCTGGACGGGCTGCAGGTGGGAGACCGGGTGGTCACCGCGGGCGCGAACCTCCTCCGGGACGGCGCCCGGATCCGGGACGTGTCGGCGCCCCGCGCAGGCGGCGGAGGGCCGGGCACCCCCCCTGGAGGCCCGGGAGGTTCCGCCTCCGCCGGAGGCCCCAGTTGAGCAAGCTTCCCAAGGATCACACCGCCCGGCGGGGGATCTCGTCCTGGTCCATCCGGCGACCGGTGGGAACGCTGACGCTGTCGTCCGTGGTCGTGGTGCTGGGGTTCTTCTTCCTGGAGCGCCTCCCGCTGGATCTCCTTCCGCCCATCGTCTATCCCCAGGTGCGGGTGGGCGTCAGCAACACCGGGGTGGACCCGGAGGTGCTGGAGGAGACCATCGCCAAGCCGCTGGAGGCGGCGCTGTCCACCACCGAGGACATGGTGCGGATGGAGACGGATATCCAGGAGGGGCGGGTGTCCCTGACCCTGGAGTTCTCGTACGGCACGAACATCGACTTCGCACTGCAGGACGCCGCCAAGAACCTGGAGGGCGTGCGTTCCCGCCTCCCGGAGGAGGCGGATCCGCCGACGATCTTCAAGTTCGATCCCTCCCAGCAGGCCATCTACGAGGCCGCCTTCTCCTCTGGAACCCGGGATCTGATCTCGCTGCGGGACTGGGTGGAGAATCGCCTCCGCCCCCAACTCCTGACCATCGAGGGGGTCGCGTCGGTGGACGTGGCGGGGGGGCTGACCCGTGAGATCGAGGTGATCCTCGATCCCCAGCGGCTCCAGGCCTACGGACTCTCGGTGGCGCAGGTCACGGCAGCCCTCCGGGCGGAGAACCAGGACGTGGCCGCCGGCCGGTTCCAGGGCTCCAGCCAGGAGCTGGTGGGCCGTACCGCGGGGAAGTTCCGTTCCGTCGAGGAGATCCGCTCCGTCCTCCTGAACACGAGCAACGGACAGCGGATCCGGCTCTCGCAGGTCGCGGAGGTCCTGGATACGAACGCCGAGCAGCGGCTCTGGGCACGGCTGGACGGGGTGCCCGCCGTGAAGCTCTCGGTACGGAAGCAGCCCGAGGCCAACACGGTCCGGGTGGCGGACGAGATCGCGGCCCGGCTGGAGTCCCTCCGGGAGACGAACTTCATCCCCTCGGACGTCCGGCTGCAGCTCCTCCAGAACCAGGCGGACTTCGTCCGGGCCTCGGTGAACTCGGTGCGGAACGCGGCGATCGGGGGCGGGATCCTGGCCATGTTCGTGGTCTTCCTCTTCCTGGGCTCCCTGCGGAAGACCTTCGTCATCGGCCTCGCCATCCCCCTGGCGATCCTGGCCACCTTCGTCATGATGGGCGCCGGCGGCCTGACCCTGAACATCATCTCCCTGGGTGGGCTGGCCCTTGGGATCGGGCTCCTGATCGACAACTCCATCGTGATGCTGGAGAACATCTTCCGGCACACCGAGGAGATGCACGACGATCCCCTGGACGCAGCACACGTCGGCTCGTCGGAGGTGACCAGCGCCGTGGTGGCCTCCACCGCCACCAACCTCGCGGCGGTGGTGCCCTTCCTGCTGATCACCGGCCTCACCGCCCTCATCTTCCGGGAGCTGATCCTCACCATCTCCTTCGCCATCGTGGCGTCGCTGGCCGTGGCGCTGACGGTGGTGCCTTCGCTGGCCGCCCAGTTCTCGAAGGTGCGCTTCAAGAGCGGCGTGAAGCGGCTCCCGGGGATCAACCTCATGGACCGGGCGATCATGGGAGGCCGAGGGCTCTACCGGAGGATGGGCCCCACCATGGTGAAGCTCCGGTGGCCCATCGTGATCGCCGGCGTCGCCTCCCTGGCGGGCGCCTGGGCCCTGACCCGGAATCTGGGGACCGAGTTCCTGCCCTCGGTGGACAACGGCAACATCGGCTCCTTCATCTCCCTCCCCCCGGGATCGTCCCCGGAGGAGACCAACGAGGTGATCCAGGAGATCGAGGCCATGATCGCCGAGATGCCCGACGTGGAGACCGTCTTCGCGACGGCCGGCGGGTTCATCTTCGGGTCGACGACCCTCGAGCGGGCGGGCCGGGGCTCGGTGGAGGTGCGGCTGGTCCCCCTGGCGGAGCGGACCATCACCGCCGACGAGTGGGTCCAGCGGATCCAGATGCAGGTCTTCCAGCGGGGCTTCCCGGGGACCCGGGCCTTCTTCCGCCCGCCTCGGCTCAGCGGGCTCCGAACCAACCGCAGCGGATCCCCCATCGCCCTGACCATCGTGGGCGAGGACCTGGACGTGCAGCAGCAGATCTCCCGGGACCTGGTGGCCACGCTGGGCGGGATCCCGGGGCTGGAGAACCTGGAGCCCTCCACCGAGGAGGGGAGCCGGGAGCTCACCATCGAGCTGGACCGGGAGCGGGCGGTGCAGCTGGGCCTCGACGTCCAGAGCGTGGGCTCCACCCTCCGAACCGCGGTGGACGGCACCGTGGCGACGCAGTACACGGAGGGCAACGACCAGTTCGACGTCCGGGTCCTCTTCCCCAAGGAGACCTTCCGGGATCCGGCGGAGGTGGGCTCCATCGCCCTCTTCCCCTCCCGGGCCGGGGGTGCAGCCATCTTCCTCCGGGACGTGGCTGACATCTACACCCGCGTGGGCCCCGCCTCGATCCTCCGGGAGAACCAGAACCGGATTCTTCGGCTGACGGGGGACGTCATCACCTCGGAGGCCACGGTCGGAGAGGTCGCTGCCGCGGTGGAGGAGCGTCTGGGCCAGATGCAGTTCCCGGACGGGTACGCCGTGATCCTGGGCGGGGAGGCGGAGTCCATCGAGGAGCAGGGGCGGCAGCTCGCCACCGTGATCCTGGTGGCGATCTTCCTGGTCTTCGTGGTGATGGCGGTGCAGTACGAGAGCCTGGTGAACCCCTTCGCCATCCTGCTCTCGATCCCCCTGTCCCTCATCGGGGTCGCCGCGGCGCTCTACGTCACCCAGTCCTCCCTGAGCGCCCCGGTGCTCCTGGGGGTCATCCTCCTGGCGGGGATCGTGGTGAACAATGCCATCCTCCTGGTGGAGTACATCGAGCAGTTCCAGGTGGAGGGGCACACCCGGACGGAGGCGGTCATCGAGGCCGGCGCGGTCCGGCTGCGGCCGATTCTCATGACCTCCCTCACCACGGGGGTTGGGATGCTGCCCCTGGCCCTGGGGATCGGCGAGGGGTCCTCGCTGATGCAGCCCCTGGCGGTGGCGGTGGTGGGCGGCCTCCTGGTCTCCACGCTGCTGACCCTCTTCGTGGTGCCCAGCGCCTACCTGATCCTCCACGGGATCGTGGACCGGCTGAAGCACCTGGTCCTGCGGCGGGAGGTGGACGACATGCGCGCGGAGCCCGTGGCGGGGGACTAGCGTCCGTCCAGCTCTTGGAGCTGGCTCTCCACCTTCGCGAGCTCGGGGCGGGCGCCGAGACGGAGGAAGTCCTCCCGGGCCCCCTCGAGCTCCGCCCGGGCCCCCTCGACGTCCCCCACTTCGGCCAGGCGCCCGGCGAGCTGCCGCCGGAGACGCGCGGCCTCGTAGGTCATGGGAATGGCCTCCAGGGCCTCGGCCCCCCTCCGGAGTGAGCGGGCGCCGGCCTCGGCGTCCCCGGTGAGCCAGGTCAGGACGGCGTCACAGGCGTCGGCCCAGGCGATCCCCAGGGGGTGCCCCACCCGGTCCGCCTCCCGGCGCATGCGCGCCCCGACCTCGAAGGCCCGATCCAGGTCCCGGGCATGGATCGAGGCCTCGCCGATGATGGGCAGGATGTGGTGGATCGCCCAGACGACGTACCCGGAGCGGTCGGCAACCCGCAGGCCCGCCTCGGCGATGCGCACGGCCTCGGCCCACTCGCCCGTGGCCAGGGCGACCGCCGCCCGGCCGATGTGGGCGGGCACCACCGTGTGGAGGTCCACGACCCCCCCGGGATCCTCGGCCCGATCGGCCCGGGAGACCTCCCACGCCTCCCGGGTCAGGGCGTCGGCCCGCTCGTAGTCGCCGCGGCCCAGGTGGATCAGGGAGGCCCACACCAGGATCCGCGGCCGGACGAGCCGCTCCCCGGCGGAACGCGCCAGCTCGAGGGCCTCCTCGGCGACGGCCAGCCCGTGGTCCCACTCGCCCCGGGCGTAGGCCAGCTCCACGTCGAGCTCGCTGGTCGCGAGGTCGAAGAAGGGGGAGCCCACGTCCCGGGCCACGGCGCGACAGCGCTCCAGGATCCCCGCCATCTCCGCCGTGTTTCCCAGCAGCCCCTCCAGCGCGGCCCGAGCCCACAGGCTCCAGAACTCCACCGACCGATCCCCGCTCTCCCGGGACAGGGCCAGCGCGCGATCAGCGGCCTCTCGAGCCCGCTCGATCTCTCCCGTCCAGATGTTGTACTGGATCCGGGAGCGGTGCACCTGGCCCAGCAGGCCCGGATCGCCGTGGGCCTCGGCCAGCTGGAGGCAGTCCTCCACGACCTCCGCCGCCCGGTGGGGCTGCCCCGTGGACTGGTGGCAGAAGGCCTCGGACAGGCGGGCCCGGACCACCAGGGGGATGTCGCCGGCCGCCCGGGCGCCCTCGGCCGCGGCTTCGAACGCCTCCACCGCTTCCTCCAGCGCTCCGGCTGCCAGATGGGTGAGCCCCAGCTGGCGGTGCAGCCGAGCCGCGACCCCCGGGTCCGCCACCGGCCCCGCGAGGCCCAGGAGCCGCCGCCACAGGGCCAGGCTCCCGGACGCGTCGCCGGACCTCCGCCGGGCCCGGGCCAGCCCGCCGAGCACCCGGGGCAGGTCCGGCCCGTCCTCCCCACCCACCGCCGGCCTGGCCTCCAGCAGCTCGTGGGCCTCCTGCAGGTAGGCCCGGGCCTCGAGGTTCGCGTGGCGTCGGAGGGCCGCCTCGCCGGCGGCCACCAGGTAGCGGAGCGCCTTTGCGCCGTAGCGGCCCGGGTGGGCGCGGCCGAAGTGATAGGCCAGCTCGTCGGCGTGCTCCTCGAGCCCGTCTCCGTAGAAGGTCTCGAGGTCCTGGGCGATCCGACCGTGAAGCTCCCGGCGCCGGGGCAGCGGCACCTGGGACCGCATGGTCTCCCGGATGAGGGGATTGCGGAAGGTGTAGGTCAGGGTCCAGCGGGATTCCGTCTCGTTCAGGAGCTGGTGGCGGAGGAGCTCCTCCAAGGCGGGTGCCAGCTCGTCGTCCGCCATCCCGCAGACGTGCTTGAGCAGCTCGTACGAGGCCTCGCGCCCGAGAACGGACAGGATCCGGGCCACGTCCCGGGCGTCGGGGCCGAGGCGATCGGTCCACACCAGGACCGCGTCCTGCACCGACGCGGGGGGCGTGATGGTCTGGAGGTCGCCCACCCGCCACCGGCCGGATCCGCGATCCAGGACGCCTGCCTCCAGGAGCCCCTGCACGGTGCCGGTCAGGAGGAACGGGTTTCCGCCGGTCCACCGGTGCACCGCCCGTCCCAGGGACTCGGCATCGCCCGGCTCCAGGTCGAAGGCCCGTCCCACGAGCTCGACCACGTCGTGCTCCTGGAGCGGGCCTAGCTGCAGCACCCGCCCGATCCCCTCGGCGACCAGCGACTGCTCGAGCTTCCGGATGCGTCGGGAGGACTCGACGTCCGTTCCCGCGTACTCGCCGATGACCACCAGGCGGGCGGACCGGGACTGACGAAGGGCGAACTCCAGGAGATCCAGGGACGCCTGGTCGGTGAAGTCCAGGTCCTCGAGCACCAGGAGGAGCGGACGGTACCCGGCCAGCCGGGCCACGAGGGTGGCGAACTGCCAGTAGAGCCGGGTCCGGTGGGCGCCGGGGGTCCCGGGACCGAGGTCCGGGGCCGCTGCGACGGGCCCCAGGGCGGGGAACAGTTCACACAGGGCGGCATCCCGGCCCGGGGTCAGCGCGGCGAGGGTGGCGCCGTCCAGATCGCCCAGCAACGGCATGAAGGCATCGGAAAAGGGCGCATAGGGTTCCCGGCGTTCACCGGGATGCGCCCGTCCCCGGAGCACGGTCCAGCCCCGGCTCCGGGCGTCCTCCAACGCCTCCCGGGCCAGGCGGGTCTTGCCGACGCCCCGGCCGCCCCGGATGAAGAGGGCCGAGGCGCGACCGTCCTCGGCCCGGTCGAGGGCCGAACGGATGGACGCCAGCTCGTCCGCGCGACCCACGATGGGCGCCCGCTCGATCGGGGAGGGGATCCCCACCGGGGGGTCCGCGGTGCGACGGGCCAACCCCTCCAGGCGGGTCATCACCTCGGGAGGGAGCCCTTCGCGCCTCCCGGTATCGCCGGCCCCGTCGGCCCAGGGATTCATCTCCGGCACGCTCAGCCCCTGCACGGCGAGGGCGTACGTGGGTACGGGCTCGGGGATGTGCTTCAGCCGGATGGACCCGCAGGACACCACCTCGAGAGGATGCCGTCGGATGTCCTCGTAGACGATCCCCGAGATCAGCACGCCGCCGGGGGTCGCCCTGGCCTCGAGGCGGGCGGCGATGTTCACCGCGTCCCCGTAGGCACCCTGGGCGTCGAAGGCGATGTCGCCGGAGTGGATGCCGATGCGCACGGCCGGATCCCCTCCCAGCTCGCGCTGCACGTCGATCGCCGCCTCCACCGCGTCGAGGGAGCTGCGGAAGATGCTCAGGCTGCCGTCGCCGAAATACTGGAGCAGCTCACCCTCCCGGGCCGCGAGGTGCGCCTCCAGGGTCTGGCGGTGGCGCGCCCGGGACCGGAGGGCCGCCGCCTCGTCCTCGTGCATCAGGGCGGTGTAGCCCGCCATGTCGGTGAACATCACGGCGGCCAGACGGCGATGCAGAGTACCCGTCATGCCGCCCTCCCACCGGCGCCACCCAGCCGCAGGGCGTTGAGCGTCACCGCCAGGGAGACCCCCAGGTCCCCGATCACCACCGCGGCCACGAGGGAGACCAGTCCCAGCGGCACCCCCACCGCGAGGACGGCCTTCACCAGGATGGCGGCGGCGATATTCTGGCGGATGACCCGACGGGCCCGGGTCGAGAGGCGCCGCACGTAGGGAAGGCGCGTCAGGTCGTCGCCCATCAGGGCCACGTCGGCGGTCTCCAGCGCGGCGTCGGTGCCCATGGCCCCCATGGCCACCCCCACCGTGGCCGCTGCCAGGGCGGGGGCGTCGTTGACGCCGTCTCCGACCATGGCCACGGGACCGTACCGGGCCTCGAGCTCCTTCACGGCGTCGACCTTGTCCTCCGGGAGGAGGCGGGCCCGCACCTCGTCCACTCCCAGGGCGCGACCGACGGACTCGGCGGCCTCGACCTGGTCCCCGGTGAGCATGACGATGCGACGCACCCCCTCGGCCCGGAGCCCCGCGACCGCCTGGTGCGCCGCGTCCCGGGCCCGGTCCGCCAGCACGATCCACCCCAGGACCTCGCCTCCTGTGGCGACCCCCACCACCGTCCGGCCCCCGTCCACCGCAGGGGGATGGGACGCGGCACCCTCGACGCCCAGCATCTCGGCCCGGCCCACCCGCACCTGAACGCCGTCGATCTCGGCCAGCGCCCCCCGCCCCGGCACGCTCTGGAACCCCGTGACCGCCCCGGCCCGCGTCAGTCCCAGCGCGTCGGCGTGCTCCACGATCGCCCGTGCGAGGGGGTGCTCCGAGCGGTCCTCCACCGCGGCCGCCCGGGCCAGCAGCGCCTCCGCGGAGACCCCGTCCCGGGGCAGGACATCCACCACCCGGGGACGGCCGAAGGTGAGGGTCCCGGTCTTGTCCAGCGCGAAGGTCTCCACCTCCCCCAGGGCCTCGAGGTAGACGCCACCCTTGATCAGGACGCCGTGGCGTGCCGCCGCCGTCACGCCGCTCACCACCGCCACCGGCGTCGAGATGACCAGGGCGCACGGGCAGGCGATGACCAGCAGGGTGAGCCCCCGGACGAACCAGGGCACGAAGGGGGCGCCGAACAGGAGGGTGGGCACCAGCACCACCAGGAGGGCGCCCAGGGTGACCGCCGGCGTGTACCAGCGGGCGAAGCGGTCCACGAAGCGTTCCGCCCGGGTCCGGCGGCCCTCGGCGGCCTCGACCAGACGGACGATCCGGGCCAGCGTGCTCTCCTCCACGGGACGGTCCACACGCAGGCGCAGGTAGCCCTCGCGGTTGATGGTGCCGGCGTAGACGGGATCGCCGGGTACCTTGTCCGCCGGCATGGACTCGCCCGTGATGGGCGACTCGTCCACCGCCGACCGTCCCTCGGCTACCGTGCCGTCCGCCGGCACCCGCTCCCCGGGGCGCACGGCCACGACGTCACCGGCGGCCAGCGCCGAGGCCGGGACGGTCCGCTCCCGTCCTTCGCCGTCGATCCGGCGGGCGGTCTCGGGGGCCAGCTCCATGAGGGCCTCCACCGACCCCCGGGCGCGGTCCACCGCGTAGCTCTCCAGGAGCTCGGCCAGCGCGAACAGGAAGGCGATGGCCGCCGCCTCCATGGTCTCGCCGATGGCCAGGGCCCCGAGGATGGCCAGGGTCATGAGGAAGTTCATGTCCAGCGCCAGGGCCCGGGCGGCCCGGAGGCCCTTGGGGAAGAAGTTCCAGCCTCCCACCAGGGCGGACAGGACGAAGAAGAGGTCGGCCGCCGTCAGGTCGCTGAGGGGAAGGCGGAGGAGGGCGTCGCCCGGCAGGACGAGGCGGGCCACCAGCCCGAGGAGGAAGAGTCCGACGGAGGCGTAGGCGATGCGGGCCTGCCGGCCCGCCCACGTAGACGGCGGAGGGGGCGGAGGGCTTCCGTCCCGGGGCCACGCCTCGTACCCGAGGCGGCCCACCTCCGCCCGCACCCGGTCCTGGTCGAGGAGCTCCGCGTCCCAGGCCACGGTCAGGGTCCGGGCAACGGGGCTGCCCTCCACGTCCAGGACGCCGTCGAGCTTCCGCAGATGGCCCTGGATCTTGGCCACGCAGCTCGGACAGTCCATGTCCGGGATGTCGAAACGGGTCCGGGCCTCCGTGCCCCCGGGGGGAATCACGGTCCCGGCGCGCTCACTCCCGGACATGATCGAGCCCCAGGCGGAAGAGGTCGGCGACGTGATCGTCCTGCAATCCGTAGTAGACCATGCGCCCGTCCCGCCGGTGCCGCACCATGCGGAGCTGCCGCAGCTGCCGCAGCTGGTGGCTCACCGCCGACTCGGTGGCCCCCACCACAGCCGAAAGATCGCTCACGCACAGCTCGGGGACGGCCGCCAGGGCCTCCACGATCCGCAGGCGGGTGGGGCTGGCCAGGACGTGGAAGGTCTCGACCAGGGCGGTGAGCTCGTCGGGATCCGCCTGGGCGTCCTGTACGGTGGCCACGGTGCTCCGGTGGACGAGCCGGGCGTCCTGGAGGTCGGGGTCGGGCATGCGTCGTGGGCGTCGGGTGGGCGAAGGAGCGCAGGCACAATGTATGAACGAGTGTTCAGATGTACAACAGTCGGCGCGGATCCGCCAGTCGGCCGTGGAGGGGCCGCCGGTCGGGTGCTCCGGCCCCTCGCCGTCGGTCGTCACCGAGTCGTCACACGCTGTAACCGGATCGTGACAGAACGGGCCTTATGCGCCTCCCTCCACGGCAACAGCTTCAACCGTCGCGTAACGAACCCGAAACATCGTTTACAGGATCAGGAGAACTCCGTGACCCGCTCGACCCGGTTGCTGCTCCTTCTCGCTTCCCTCGCCATGGTGCCCGGCGCGTCCGCCGCCCAGGAGGAGAAGGGGGATTCCACCGACATCGAGGCCACGTACCGGAACCGTCGGCTCGAGTTCGACTCCGGGGACGGGAACTGGCGCATGACGCTCCAGTGGCGCTTCCAGTTTCGTTTCTCGGCTCCCTTCGACGGGCCCGATCGGACCGGGCCGGGCCTCGAGAGCCAGGACGAGCCGGCGTTCCGCGTGCGGCGCGCCCGCATGAAGGTGGGCGGCCACGCGTACCGGCCGTGGCTCGAGTACTACTTCGAGTACAACTTCCCCAGCTCCACCCTCCTGGACTGGCGCATGACGGTGGGCCCGGAGAAGGCCCAGGTCCGCCTGGGGCAGTGGAAGGTGAACTACAGCCGGGAGCGGGTGTCGTCGTCCGGGGACCAACAGTTCGTGGAGCGCTCCATCGTCAACCGTGCCTTCACCCTGGACCGGCAGGTCGGGGCGATGCTCATGGGCCACCTCTTCGAGGGGTCCCCGGCGGACCTGCGCTACTACGCCGGCGTCTTCACCGGGAACGGCGCCGGGGCCACCGTCAACGACGACGACGAGTTCCTTTGGGTCGGCCGGGTGGAGTGGCAGCCCCTGGGGACCGACCCCGGGATGGCCGCCGGCGACCTCGATCGGCGCACGGACCCGGCCCTCACCATCGCGGGTGCGATGGCCACCAACCAGTCCGCCCACACCCGCTTCAGCGGATCCGGGGGCGGACAGCTCGACGGGTTCGAGGCCGGGGATCCGGGACGCTACCGGGTGAACCAGGCCATGGTGGAGACGGCCTTCAAGTACCGGGGCTTCTCCTGGCAGCACGAGACCCACTTCAAGACGGTCGACGACACCGAGACCGGGGTCGAGACGGACATCCACGGCACCTACGTGCAGGCCGGTATCTTCCCGTCGGTGTTCCTGGACTTCGTGCCCGAGCCCCTCGAGGTCGCCGCCCGCTGGGCCCGGGTGGACGGCGGTCCCGTGGGGGCCGACCGCGATCAGCGGGAGGTGGGGGGCGTGGTGAACTGGTTCTTCGCCGAGCACAAGAACAAGCTCACCTTCGACGTCCACCACCTGACCGTGGACGGGGACGAAGGCGACGGCTCCCGTTGGCGGGCCCGGCTCCAGTGGGACATCTCGTTCTGACGGCTGGCAGCCGGGTCGGCCGTCGTCGACCCGGCGTCAGGGCGCGGCGCCCTCGATGAACCGGTCCCCGACCGCGTCGCGGGTGCCGCGCCCCATGCGGTAGGCCAGCTTCGCGACCACGGGGATCGACAGGTCCACCGCCGACACGCGATCCGCCTCCACCAGAGCGATGGACCCGGACCAGGGGTCCGGGGCACCGGGCAGGAAGACGGCGACCATGCCGCCCTCCACGCGCTCCACCTCGAAGGCGAGCTGCCACAGGTCGTCGAAGCGGACGAGGACGGCCTTCATCTGCTCGGCCTCGTCCGTAGAGACCATGGCGCTCAATCGGGCCCTCACCACCGAGTACATCGGGAGCTGGGTGAGCACCCGTCCCTCCAGCAGGTCCACCAGCCATCGCGCCTGGGGTGTCAGGCTCACCAGCCCGGCGAGGAAGCAGAGCGCCCCGAGGATCAGGAGCGCCACCAGGAAGGCCACGATCTCGTGCTCGGCGAGGCCTTCCGGGAACAGGGCCACGAACGGGTCGGACACCACCCGGATCCAGCCGACCGCCTCCCGGCCCACGATCAGCAGGATCACCACCGGGATCAGGAAGATCACGCCTCCCAGCAGGGTGGTGCGGACGAGTCGGATCACGGCGCCTCCTTCCGCAGACAGCGCTCGGCCCGCTCCACGAGCGTCTTGAGGGAGACGGGCTTCACCAGGACGCCGTCGCACGACGACTGCAACGCCCGCTCACGAACCGCGTCCGCGCCATCGGCGGTGGTCAGGAGGACCGGGATGTCCCGTCCCCGGGGGTCCTGCCTCAGCCTCTCCATGAAGTCCCAGCCATTCAGCACAGGGAGTCGCAGGTCCAGGATCACGAGATCCGGGAGGTCCTCGAGGGTGACCTCCAGCCCCTCCTTCCCGTCCCCAGCCTCGCTGACGCGGTGGCCCCGGGATTCGAAGATCACCCGGAAGATCTCCCGGGTGTCGGCGTGATCGTCCACGACGAGGATGTGGGCCATGTACGGTCCCTGGGGGGTTCGGTCAGAAGGCGAGGTTACGGATCACTGCGCGACCAACGGGATGTCGACGGTGAACACCGAGCCGACGCCGGGACGGGTCCTGACGCGGATGAGCCCGCCCAGGAGATCCACCGATCGCTTGACGATGGTGAGCCCGAGTCCGGTGCCCTCCTCGATCCGTCCGGCCCGGCGCGGCCCCTGCCAGAAGGGTTCGAAGAGGCTGTCCAGATGCTGGGGCTCGATCCCCTCCCCACTGTCGGACACCTCGAGCCGGAGGCGGTCCGCGGTGCGATCCGCCAGGAGGCTCACGCTCCCGGCCTCGGTGAACTTCACGGCGTTCCCGACCAGGTTCAGCAGGACCTGACGGACCTTGCGACTGTCCGTGGGCACCCCGACGTGGTCGCCTCGAAGCTCCACCTTGAACTCGAGGCCTTTTGCATCGATGCGGGGACCGAGGATGGCCCGGATCTCCTCGACGAGCTCACGGGTGTCCAGGGGAGCGACCTCCATGGGGTCCTGATGGGCCTCCATGCGGGCATAGGTCAGGACCTCCTCGATCAGCTCCAGGAGGTGGCGGGCACTGACCCTGATGCGCCGCAGGTAGTCCTGGGCCTCGGCCGGGACCCGGGTCGGGACCCCCATCTCCAGGAGGTCGGCGTAGCCGGTGATGGCGCTGAGGGGCGTGCGGAGCTCGTGGCTCATGGCGGCCAGGAACGCCGACTTGCTCTCGTTCGCCGCCTCGGCCCTGACCTTGGCCTGGCGGAGCTGCTCCGCCATCCGCCGCTCCTCGGTGACGTCCAGCCCCACGCTCGCGACCCCCGTGACCTCGCCGTCCTCGTCGAAGATCGGATCCGAGGTGATGTCGAAGAGATGGGCCCCGTCGCTCAGCTGGAGGGGGATGACCCTGCGCACCCGGGTGCGCCCTTCCATGGCCTCCCGCTTGGCATTCAGCACGGCCTCGGCGTCGGCCTCGGACAGGGCCGCCCTGGCGGTCCGCCCCAGGGTCACGTCGGGATCGAAGTCCGGGTGGGGCTTGTGCAGCCACACGTACCTGAGGTCGCGGTCCACGATGGAGGCGATCAGGGGCATGTTGCGGAGGGCGACGCTCAGGTACTGCTCGTTCTCGATGGCCACCAGCTCCGCAGCCCGGCTGGCGGTGACGTCCCGGAACACCCCCATGTACCCACACGGCTCTCCGTCGTCGTCCAGGAGTCGGGTGATGCGGGCGTTCACGTCGAGGTGCCGCCCGGATGGCGTCGTGTGGACGACGCCGCCGTGATAGAGCCCTTCCCGCTGCACGACCTCACGGGCCAGACCCCAGCCCGATCCCTCCGAGGACGTCACCCGGATCAGCTCTTCCACGGGAACGCCGAGCGAAGCCTCCGGATCCATCTCGTATCGGTCGACCGCTGCCGCGTTGGCGTAGACCAGCCGCCCCTCGGCATCCGTCACGACGACGGCGTCCTCGAGGTGGTCGGGGATGCGTCGCAGGAGGTCCGTCGCGCTCGGGTCGTGCAGCGCGGTCGGCTCGGCGCGCGGGGAGGCCGCTTCGGGTCCTTCGATCATCGGGAGTCCGGAACAGGTCACACCTGGTAGAGGTTCCGTGGTACGCCAACGAGGCCGAACCGTGCCGTCGGCCGTCCCCCGCCCCTCCGCTCCCCCTCGTCCCGGCCCGGCCTCCCGTAGCCTCACGGACGGCCGGGCCGTTGCGGGATCAGCCTCCGTCGGGGCCGCCCTCCCGTGGACGCGTATCCCGCCAGCGGAGCCCCTCCACCGCGATCCGGAATCCCGTGTCCGTCCCGTTCCGGCGGATCACGTAGCGGGTGGGATACCACCCCGGCTCCCCGACCTCGTCGGGCTGGGGGACCGGGGCGTCCACGTCGGCGCCCTCGGCCAGGAACGCCTGGGTGAACATGGGCTCGACGAAGATCGTCCGGGTCCCCCAGGAGCCGTAGATGAGCGTCTGGTCGAAGCTCTGGCCGTGGAGCTCCGGCGCGTCCCGGTCCACCCAGTGCACGCCCATCTCCGGAAAGGCGTAGAGGCCGAGCTCCGGCACCGGGACGAACCCATCGGGCATGAGCTCCCTCCGGGGGCGCTGCCCGGTCGGGCCCTGGACGATGGACCTGCGCTCCTCCGGCGTCAGAGTGTAGAAGTGGGCGTCCCAATGAGCCTCCGTGTAGAGGTCTTCGGGCGGGTGCCCCTCGGGGCCCCAGTCGAAGAGCACGTGACGGAACGGGAGCCCCTCCACCTCCGGGAAGGCCAGGCTCAGCATCACCGCCTCGTCCGGCACCGACGCCACGACGGCGTCGGGAAGATCGACGCCCAGGGCCACGGGCCGTCCGTCGGCCCCGGTCTCCACCCAGGCCCGCACCGCCCCGTCCCCGAGGACGGCCGAGTCCCCCCGGAGGCGGTGCTCCGCCCCCGCCGGGGTCCTCCCGGTCCCGCACGCACCGGCGCTCAGGACGAGGAGGGCCACCACCGGGACGGCTCCCCGGGCCGACCTCCCCGGCCGCCCGGCGACGAGGGGACGTCCTCCCCGTCGGCTCCCGGCCGGCGCGATCATCGAAGCACCAGCTGGACCCGCTCGGCCTGCGACGTGACCACGCCCTCGAAGTCGAGTCGGAAGCGGAAGCCCGGGGCGGCCCGGTCGTGCTTCGCGTCGATCCCGATGAAGTGATCCGCGTTGCGGGCGTGCAGGTGCTCGTCGTAAGCGCCGGCGACCCGCTCGATCCGGTCCAGGGCGGCGAGCTCCGGCAGGGTCAGCGACCCGTCGGCCGCCGCCGCGCGGAGCTGGGCGGCGTCCACCATCCAGAGTGGGACCGCCGTTCCCTCCAGGTCGATGATCCTGGGGAAGTCCACGGGGGAGGCGTCGGGCTCCGTGTAGAGCGTGCCGGTGTGGTAGGGAGCACACTGGTACGCCCCGGGGCCGTCGGGGCCGGGGAAGTGGAAGAAGTCCAGGAGGTTGAAGTCCTCCGGGATGCATGAGATCTCCCGGTAGAAGACGACGATCACCCGATCGTCGGCCTGGATGATCTGGCCTTCGGGAAAGCCGGCCGGGTAGCCGAGGCGGGCATAGAGCGGGATCCCCGGGTGCTCGTCCGGCGTGCGCACCGCCACCAGGCCCGTGTACTCCCCGGGCGTGTGCCCACCCCAGGAACGGACCCGGGCCGCCCGGGCCCCGGGGGTGGAGGCGGCGGTCGAGGCCGTGGGGGGCACCGGGGCCACGACCGCGGCAGGATCGGGCGCGTCGGTGAGCGCCGGGTCCGGCGCGACGCCCGTGGAGTTCGTGCAGGCCCCGGCGAGGACCAGAGCGGCCAGGGCCGGCAGGGCGAGGGTGCGAGGCGTCCGGGTCATCGTTCCTCCCTTCTCGAATGGGTTGCAGGCATGTGGGGCGGCGGGCAGAGTGGAAGCATGGTCTCCACCCCTTCGCCGCCTCCGGACGCATGGTCCACCCGCCGGGTGACCACACCGTGACCCGGCCGTGATCCCACCGGGGGACGACACCGGGTCCCGGGCCCGCCTCGAGCTCCTCGGGCGGATCCGACTGATCGGCGCGGCGGAGCGGGCGCAGGGCGTGCTGACCCAGCCCAAACGGCTGGCCGTGCTGGCGTGGACGGCCCTGCGCAGGCCCGGCGGGTTCGTCAGCAGGGACGAGCTTGTGGGCACGTTCTGGGGCGACTCCGACGAGGCCCGGGCTCGTGCGGCGCTTCGCCAGGCCCTCAGGTTCCTCCGGTCCAGGCTCGGCCCGGAGACCCTCGTGAACCGGGGCGACGGCGACGTGGGCGTGGAGGGGCTCTCGGTGGACGCGGTCGACCTTCACATGGCCCTGGAGCGGGGCGACGACCGGAGCACCGTCGAGCTCTGGACGGGGGAGCTCATGCCCGGGTTCGTCCTCGACGACGCGTCGGCCTTCGGCGATTGGCTCCACGTCCAGCGCCGCCGGTTCCGCACCGGCGTGTCGGCCGCGGCCCTGCGCCTCGCCGAGGCCGCCGAAGCCCGGGCCGACCTCACGGGAGCCGTGGCGGCCGCCGCCCTGTCGCTGGATCTCTCGCCACTGAACGAGGAGGTGGCGCGTAGGCTCATGCGCCTGCACGCACGAGGAGGCGACAGGAGCGCGGCGCTGCATGTCTTCGACGCGCTCCGCGCCCGCCTGCGTGAGGACCTCGAGTTGGAGCCCGCGCTGGAGACGCTCGAGCTGGAGGCGTCGATCCGCGGCGGGCGTGCCTCCGCGGCGGACGTCTCGGGGGGCGGTGCGCGGGAGCGTTCGGCCGCCCGCGTCCTCGTCCTGGAGCTGGAGAACCTCACCGGGGACCCCGGGCTGGATCCCGTGGGCCGGCTGGCGGCGGAGCGGATGGCCCAGGGCCTCTCCACCATGGAGGAGCTCGAGGTCGTGCCGCCCTTCGCCGTCGGGCCGGCCGGGGAGCCGGCACCTGCCGGCGACGAGGGTGCCGGCCCGGGGACCGCGGGCCTGCCCGGCCCGTTGGCGGAGCTCGTGGATCGGACCGGGGCCGGCACGGTGGTGGGGGGCTCGTACCACCTCGCGGGGGAGGCCCTTCGACTGCAGGTCCGGATCACCGACGCGGTGGAAGGGCGGCTGAGGCCCGCACCGGACCCGGTCGACACCCCGCCTGCGGACCCGGTGGCGGGGATCGAGCGACTGAGAGACGACCTCATGACGGTCCTGGGCCCCGCCCTCACCCGCCGGGCGGTCCACGTCCGGGAGGCCAGTCGCCCGCCCGGGATGGCCGCCTACCGCGCCTACCTCGACGGCCTCGACCTCTTCATCCGGGGCGAATGGCGGAACGCCCTGGCCCTCTTCCGCCAGGCCACCGACGGGGCGCCCGGGTACGCCCTGCCGCGCATCGTCGGCGCCATCGCGCTGTGGAACCTCGACGAGCTCCCGGAGGCCCACGCCGTGGCGGAGGAAGCGCAGGCCCTCCGCGGCTCCCTGGGTCGTTTCGAGCGAGGGGTCCTCGACAACGTGCGGGCCTGGCTCGTGGGCGACTGGGCCGCGGCCCACCGGGCCGCCCGCTTTCAGGCGGAGCTGGCCCCGGGATCGATCCCCCACTTCCAGGTCGCCGAGGAGGCCCGCCGCCTGAACCGACCGGCCGAGGCGCTACGGATCCTCTCCCAGCTGGACCCGGGCCGGGGCGAGCTCCGGGGGTGGGTCTTCTACTGGATCGAGCTGGCCACGGCCCATCACCTCCTGGGCGATCACGCCGCCGAGCTCGAGGTGGCCGGCCGGGCGCGGCTCGCCCATCCCGACGATCCGGCCGTCCTCCTCCTGGAGCTGCGGGCCCTGGCCGGTCTGGGGCGGCACGAGGAGATCGACCGGGTCGCGGAACGAGCCCTCGCGTCCCCGGCGAACCGCCGCCCCTGGGCCGGAGAGCTTCTCACCGAGGGAGCCCTGGAGCTGATGGTCCACGGCCCCGGGGACCGGGCGGCGACCCTCCTGGAGCTGGCCGCGGCCTGGTACCGCGATAGCCTCCGGTCCGGTGCCTCGGAGGACCCCGGCATGCGGCGGGCCCGGGCCACCACCCTCTATCACGCGGGTGACCTGGAGGAGGCGCGAGCGATGTTCGGGGAGCTGGCTCGCATCTCCGACGGGCGGCCCCAGCCGGCGGGCCACCACCACGGCCGGATCCACGGCCACCTGGACGAGGGCTACCTGGCGGTGATCGCCGCCCGGCTGGGCGACCGGGGCACGGCGGACCGGTGGCGATCCTTCCTGCTGGACCTCGGGGGGCCGTTCCTGTACGGGGCCAACTGGTACTGGCTGGCCAAGCTCGCCGCCGTCGAAGACGACCCCGAAGGAGCGGTG
>DATHRY010000113.1:0-15519 GCA_035464715.1 Longimicrobiales bacterium | reverse complement strand
ATCGAGTTCATCGTGAGCCTCCCTGGCCCCTTGTCGGAAGCAGCATTTCACGTCGCTCGGCGAGTCCGAATTCTTCGACGTCCACAACGATCCGGTCCTGGCGGATGGCCACGATCCGGACATTCCCCCACCGCTCGCCCGTCCGGAGGCGAGCCGACCGTCCCCGGATCTGCCGGGAGCCGGCCTCGGTGATCTCCGTCCCCCCGCCGGCGGCGAGCGTCGCAACGCTTCGCCCGGCTTCGGAGGAGTAGATGATCCCGGTCAACTTCATCTGCTCGAAGCGCGGGCCGCCCTCGGCCCCGGTGAGGGGCTTGAAGGGGTTGCGGCGATCGAAGCTCGGGTACGCGAACACCTCCCGCTCCGCCCGGAGCTCGACCGAATCCGGCCGCGCCCGATCCGGGGGGGCTCCCTGCCCCGTCGGGGCCTGGGCCACCGCAACGCCGGGCAGGAGCAACGCTCCCCCCAGGGCCAGGACCCGAGTCCAGCGGATCATTGCTCACCTCCGGTCGCCTGCGTGGGGCCCGTCCCGGACAGCTGCGGACCGCCGACCGGGAGCACGTAGGTCTCGATCTGGAAGTCCACCATCACGCCGGCGTCGTAGTCGTAGATCCCGTCGTTCTGGAGCGTCGTCATCACCATCTCCGACGGCGTGATGATCCGGGGGAGCGAGGCGATGGTGGTGAGGAAGCGGCCCACGTCGTGGTATTCACCGATGACCCGCATGGTGTAGACCTCGCGGGTGTAGTAGGCCCCCTGCTCGTTCATGGCGGGCTCGATGAGGTTCAGGTCCACCCCGAGCCGGCGCGCTTCGGCCGTGATGTCCCGCAGCAGGGCCGGAACCTCCTCCTCGGCGGGCACCAGCTGCTCCAGCCGGCGCACGTACCGCTCGTAGACGGCGGCCTGCTGTTGCAGGCGCTCCCGCTGCAGGGCCCTGACCTCGGCGGCCAGGTTCTGGGTCTCCAGGCGTTCGAGACGCTCCTGATCCAGGGCGAGCTCCTCGTTCCGGGGGGTGTACATGTACTCGTAGAAGGCGTAGAACAGACCGCCGACGAGCAGCCCCGTCACGAGGGCCCGTTGCTGCCTGGGTTCCTGAGGTAGCAAAGCCATCGGTCGTCTCCGTCAGGATCCCGCCGAGGGCATGGCGCCCTCGTCGAAGAGAGGTACGGTCTCCAGCAGGTCCGCAGGGGGCGGCTGGAAGTAGACCTCGAGGGTGAAGTCGTAGACCAGCTGCTGGGACCCTTCGGCCATCGCCTGGGCGGAGGTGATCAGGTCCACCGACTGGATGAAGGGCGAGCTGGTGAGCCGGGTCATGAACTCGGCCACGGCGAAGTTGTTGCCGGCCTGGCCGGTGATGCTGGCCTGGAGGTTCGGCGCGGGAGCGCTCTGCACGATCCCGGTGAGCCAGGTGTAGTCGGGGAGGGAGCGCGCGACCTCGTCGAGGACGTGGGGCCACACGTAGCGCTTCTCGTCGATCCCCTGGATGATCTCCACCCGCTGGATGATCGAGTCCCGCCGCGCCAGCAGACCCTGGACCTCGGCGATGATCTCCGCGTAGCGCGCGGAGTCCTGGGCGGCCGCCTCGATGGCGATCGCCGTCTCCTGCTCCTGGTTCCGCAGCCCCAGGTAGAGCCAGGCGCTGCCGGCCACCGAGACGAGCACGACCGCCGCGGCGCCGAGGACCCACTTGTCCGAGGGCAGTCCGGCGAAGCTGGGGAGACGGAGGCCGCCTCCCGAGCTCTTCTTCTTGGACTTCCGGGACTTCTTCTTTCCGCCCGGGATGAGATTGACTTGGATCACGGTCGTTCCTCGGTCAGGTCGAGCGGAGCGCGAGGCCCAGCGAGAGGAGGAGCATGGGAGCCGCCTCCTCGAGGTTCAGCCCTCCGCCCGCCTCCGGATCCACCGGCACGCGCTCGAAGGGGTTGATCAGGTGCGTCTGCACCGACATGCGGCGCGTCAGGGCGTCGGCCATCCCGGGGATGCGGGCGCCACCGCCGCTCACGTAGATGCTCCCGAGGCCCTCTCCGGACTGGCGGGTCATGAGGAAGGCCGCGGCCCGCTCGATGCCGACCCCGACCTCGTCCGCGGCGGACTCGACCACCTGCTCCAGCCCCGGCGCCGTCTCCCGTCCCTGCACGACCTTCTCGGCCTGGTCGGAGGTGAGGCCCCGCTCCCGCTGCAGGTCCTCCCGGACCCGGCGGGAGCCGAAGGGGATGTCCCGGGTGAGGATCGGCACGCCGTCTTCGAGGATGTTCACGTTGGTGACCTCGTGGCCGATGTTGACCAGCGCCACGATGCCCTCCATCGCGTCCGGGTAGTTGAACTCGAAAGCGTTGTGGAGGGCGAAGGCGTCCACGTCGATGACGTTGGGCGAGACCCCCGCTTCGTGGAGCAGGCCCACCTTGTTGTCGACCAGCTCCCGCTTGGCGGCCACGAGCAGGACCTCCATGCGGACCCCCTCGGCGTCCGGGTTCAGGATCTGGAAGTCGAGCTCGACGCTCTTGATGTCGAAGGGCACGTGCTGTTCCGCCTCCCAGCGGATCACGTCCCGGGCGTCGGACTCGCTCATGCGGTCCATCTCGATCTTCTTGATGATCACGTCGTGACCACCCACGCCCGTGACCACGTCCCGCCCCTTGAGTCCGATCTCCTGGAACAGGCCGCTGACCGTGTCCGACACCAGGGCGTGATCCATCACCTCGCCGTCGACGATGGTGTCGGGCAGGAGCTGCCGCATGGCGACCCGCCGGACCTCGGGTTGACCACCCGAATGGTCCACCTCCACCACCTTCACGAAACCCGATCCGATGTCGAGCCCGACTGTGGAATTCTTCCGTCCGAAGAGGGCCATGCTACGGTCGCTCGTTTGAGGGTTGGGGGAACAGATTTTTCCCTAAACTCATGTTTCCACGCTACGCCTGTCGAAACCGGCGTGTCAAGAGAATTCTGCGGAGTTCCCCGCAACGCAGAATTTTGTAAACATTTGATTACTTTACAGGCGTAAATCCGCCGGACACGCGGCTTACGAGCCCACGCAGTCCGGCGAATTCAGTTAGAAATCAGTTCGCCAGATTCGACAGGTCGACCCAGCTGCGCTCGGGAAGTGGACTGGCTATCGCCAGCGCCGCATTGTTCAACAAAGCCCTCGTGACCGCGCAGCTGGAGAACTGCACGAGCGCGTCCCCCAGCACCGTGGTCGTGGAGAGCTCGACGTTGGCCGCGATCAGGCCGCCGAAGAAGTGGCCGCCGGTGCCGGCGGTGGAGACCGTTCCGCGGACCACCACCGGTCCGAAGAACGTGTATCCGCCGTTCAGCTGCAGGTCCCCGTCGACCAGGAGGATCCCCTGCCCGAAGTCTCCCGACTGGATGCGGGCATCACCCTGGATGTAGATGACCGGAAAGTGGTTCCCACAGGCGCTCCGGGGCTGGTAGGGATGGCCCCAGTTGTAGACCAGTGAGGTGTTGCAGTACCACGTTCCGCCGACCTGGACGGAATCCGGATCAGTGTCGGAGATCGTGAGCCCCCCGGGGAGGATGTTCGTGGCCATGGACACGAGCTCGGTCCACGTCAGGTCGCCGTACGTCAGGAGGTCGTCCGAGGTCAGCGTCGGGTCCTCGGCCACCGGGGGGTTGCCGTCGAGCTCGTGGTTGCTCCCGCTGAAGGAGACCTCGCTGGCGTCGTCGATCATCACACCGGGGGCGTCGGCGAGGCGCTCGGGATCGCAGTAGTCGCTCCCCCAGGCTCCGGGGATGGAATCCTGCCCGAAGACCTGGGAGGAACCGCCGACCGTGAGCCCGCCCACCGTCGTGAGGGCCGCCGGAGGCCGCATGTCGATGGTGCGGATCTTCGCCAGGGTCGCCACCCGCCGGGTGGCGCCGTTCATCATCGGGCCACCGTCGGTGATGACGCCGCGGGAATCCAGCATGTAGATCCAGTCGGAGACCTTGGTGACCTCGACCCGGTAGAAGCCCTGGCCGTCCACGGTGTCCACGACGACGTCCGTCTCCTGGGGGAGAAGGGCCCCGAAGCGGGGCGCGTTCCAGTTCTCCATGACGTCGCTGACCCCCCGCTCGGCGAGGTAGAAGGCGGCGGTCCCCTTCTCGCTGGCGATCCCGATGCGCGTCTCCTGGCGGGCCATGTAGAAGCCACCGGTCACCAGGACGCCCACCACCACCAGGGCGAAGACGGCCACGGGCAGCGCGAAGCCGCGGCGGTCTGGGGTCGGTTCGGTCGTCATGTATCTCTCCTGGCCGTCCGTGACGGCCGCTGAAGCCGTTGGGCGGTCAGTTCCGCATGTAGATGCTGGCGCTCAACGAGTCCACCACGGGGTTGCCCCTGGTGTCCATGGCGCCGGGGAAGCTGCGGAGCATCACGGTGACCCTCTCGATATCGGCGGCGGTCGTGGCGACGAGGCCGTCGGCGTCGAAGTAGGTGAACTCGAGGCCGGGCGCGCCGTTGGCCCCGGCGAGGGGCCCGACCAGGGGCACCCAGTCGCCCCCGTCCTCGGAGCGGCCCAGGTACTCGCCGCCGTCATAGGACATGAGGCCGTACTCGTAGCGGACGTAGTTCCGCATGGGTGCGCCCACCCGGACCGAGTCGGCGAGGAAGGTGGCGGTCTGGCCGGTGAAGGCCATGCGGGCCGCCTCGTAGGTCATCCCGTCCAGATCGGTGCACACCGTGGTCGTGTCGATGCTGGTGATCCGGCCCTTGATCCAGACGTCGTCGCTGGTCTTGTACTCGTCGTTGTCGGCGAAGACGACCACCGAGTCGCCGGCCGCGAAGTCGTCGAGGACCTTCCGCGCGGTGAGGACCGGATTGACCCCGAAGAGGCTCATGTCCACGTCGCACACGATGCCCACGGTGCGCATGGCCTTCACCTCGAGGAGGTCCGTGTCGAAGTCGATGATGTCGCCCCCGACGGTGCTGACCTCCCGGAGCTCGTTGAAGAGGATCTCCATGGCGGCCCGGGTGGACTGCTGCGCGTGGATCTTGGAGTTCTGGACCCGGTAGGTCTCCTGGTTCGTGATGAGGACGTTGTACGCCGTCATCACGAGGATCGCCCCGAGGATCGCCACCATGAGGAGCTCGACGAGGGTGAAGCCGCGGCGATCGCTCATGGCTGCATGATCCGGTAGGCGAAGGTGTCGGCGACGGAGCCGGAGGGACCCGGCATCCCGGTCCCTCCCCCCGAGGCCATCCCCGGTCCGACCGTGACCACGGTCACCAGCTTCGAGCGGGTCCCCGTGGTGACCCGCCACTCCACTTCGAAGCGACCGACGGAGTCGCTCCCGGACGTCAGCCCGTCGTAGTCCGAGGCCCGAAGACGCTCCACCACCGTCTGCACGGCGGCGGATCGCTCCGTCGCCAGATCGGCCATGGTGGTCTGGCGCACCACGTAGACGGTGGTGCTCGCGAGCCCGAGCACGCCCACGGTGAGGATGATCATGGCGACCATGATCTCCACCATGGTGAAGCCGGCGCGCCGATCCGCAGTCGGAGGAGGTGTCGTCGTCATGGAAAGACCAGCTGGCCGGATTGGAGGATCGCCACTGTGCGGGCGTTGAGGCCCTGGGAGAACTCGAGCTTGGCGGTCCCGGTGAACGAGTTGCAGTCGGTGTCCGCGAAGCCCCGGGGGCTCATGCAGAGGCGGAAGAAGCTCGGCTCCGTGACGATCTCGACGCCGAGCTCGTCGTCGAAGCGGATCGTCTCGAGCGTCTGGCCGCGACGGGTGATCCAGGCGCTGTCGCCGGCGGAATGCACCCAGAGCTGCGTCATGACACCGCCTTCGACCGCCTGGGCCCGGGCACGGGCGTGCAGGGACTGGAAGACCTGGAGTCCCTGCTGCGACGCGAACCGGTTCTGCACCTCGCCGAAAGCGGAGTGGGCGATGCCCAGCAGGATCAGCCCGACGGTGATGGCGATGGCCATCTCCACCATGGTGAATCCTCGTCTGCTTCGCATGGGGTTGGTCCGGAGCGGGGCACAGGGGGTCTCGCAGGATGTGGAGGTGCGAGTTCCGTGCCATGCGAGAGCCCGCGTCGTTGCTGGGCTTCCGGGCCTTTGAAGAGGATTTCCGCGCCAGTTCTTGCCCGACCCTGGAACACTTTTCCGGGGGTCTGCTCACGGCCGGAATCCAGGCCACACGGCGGGACCCACCGGCACCGGCCGGGCCAGGGAGGGTGCCGCCGCCAGAGCCATCGATCCCGCACACGGATCGGTGACGACCCGTGCCCCCGGAGGCACCGAGAGGTCCCCACCCGCGTCCACCAGCCCGATGACGAGGGCATCACCCTCCAGGCGGAGCGTCCCTCCCACCCAGAGCCACCCCCGGAAGACCGCGCCGGCCGAGACCACCAGATCGCCGGTCACGGCCAGGACGCCCTGGCCGGACCCCGCCAGGCGCAGCGCTCCCACCCGGGACGCGGCACCCCAGTCCCCGGGACAGGTGCCCGGCCGCGCCGGGTCCCCGAAGCTGCCGGGCTCGCCACAGGCCGGATCGGTGTCGGGTGCCAGGTCAAGGCGGTCCGTGGCGAGGGCCGGCAGACGCGCGACCAGCTCCCCCAGCTCCAGGGGACCCAGCCGCGGGAGGGTGTCCCCGGGGACGAGCGGGCCGACCCCGTGCGGTGCGGCCGAGACCTCCGGCGGGCAGGCGTCACCCGGCATCCCGGCGGCGACGGCCCCGGCCGCCGACCACACGGTGCCCCCCACGCGGATCGCCGCCTCCCGGCTCACGACCCGGGGAACGTGCAGCGGCGCGGCGAGGACCGTGAGCCAGCGGATGGAGCCGGCCCGTCCCGGCTCGGTCCCCGGGACCGACGCCCCGACCCGCAGCTCGGTGCCCGGTGCGGCGACCTCGACGCCACCGTAGGGCGTGTCGTGGGTGCCGGGCGCCGGGAGGCTGTCCACGGACCCGACGAGATGCAGGACCGCGGCCCGTTGGCTCCGCTCGCCCTCCAGGCGGCTCCCCTCCCGAGCGGCCATCCATCGCTCGCTCCGGGCGAGCACCAGGGCCGCGTGGGCCAGGAGGACGAGGGCGAGGCCGAAAAGCAGGGTCACGACCAGGGCGATGCCCGCCTCCGGCTCCGGATCGCGGCGCCGGGTCACCTGAACCGCCACGACCGGGACGCCGGCGGCGCGCCGCCGGCCCCGCCCACGTCGAGCCACACCCCCTCGGGCCCGGTGCTCAACCGGGAGCGTCCCGGGTCCAGGACCGGAGCGGTCAAAGGCTGGGCACCACTCCGGCCCCGGCGGTACCGGAGGGCGTCGTCCACCCGCCAGACCCCCCGTTCGAACACCCGGACCACCCGGGCGTCCGGGTGCAGCGGCGGCTCGGTGTCCAGCCGGCTCGCCTCCCGCCCCCCGGGGCAGGTGGACGCCCCCACGGTCCGGAGCCGGACCACGCGCACCCGACCGTCGCCCGTCACCACCTGGAGCGAATCCCGCTCGGGATCGGGGAGGCGCCGTCCGGACACGAGCCAGCCGTCGTCCCCGCACCGCTCCGCACGACCGATGAAGGTCCGGACCGGGAGTTCGTCCCCCACGGGCCGCTCCGGGTCCGGATCGGCGGACACCGCCAGCTCCAGGAGGTCCCGGGCGAGGCGGGCGGACTCGAGCCATTCCACCCGCCGGGTCAGGGCCGCCGCCACACGCTGTTCCCGGACCAGGACGGTCCCGACAACGCCCAGGAGGCCGAGGGTGAGCAGGAGGGCCACCAGGGTCTCCGTGAGGCCGGCGCCCCTCCGGTCGCCGGTCACGGCCGGGGCTCCGGGACCACCGGAACCGCGACCCACGGCTCGGACGCCTCGCCCGGGAACGCTTCCACCCGCCCCCGTCCCTCCACCACCGACCACCGGAGCCGGCCCCCGTCGGGGAGGATCCGCTCCCCGGTCGCCGTGGCCCGGTGCACGGCCAGGGAGTCGGCCGCGTCAGTGAGCGCCCAGAGCAGCCGTTCCCGGCCCTCGGTCGCCCGCACGGTCCGGGCCGCCTCGTGGAGGAGGGCCACGGCCGAGAGGCTCGACACCGAGAGGAGGACCAGTGCCACGGCCACCTCCACGAGGGAGGTGCCGGTCTCGAACCGGCGGCCACGGAGGGGGGTCGGGGTCACCGCCGCGTCCCCCGTCCCCGGGCCGACACCACCAGGCGCGCCTCGGCGTCCCCCCGGCGGAAGACCAGCGTCCGGCTCGTGACGACGCCGAGGCCCAGCGCGTCGAAGGCGAGGGGCGCGACGGGCCCGCCTCCGGGAAGGGCGACCGTCACCCGGTGCTCGGCGGCCGAGGCGTCCTCCCACAGGAGCGAGTCCGCGGCCCACACCGTCACGCGTCCGGTGGGACCCTCCACTTCGAGGCGGGCGCCGCCCCGGGTGCGGGCCTCGAGCCGGGTGCGGTGCAGGGCCGCGAGGGTGCGGTCCCGGACGCTGCGCACGGCCCACTGGTCGACGGACCCGCGCCAGAGCGGCGTCCCCAGCCCCACCAGGATGGTGAGGAGGGTCAGGACGACGGCCAGCTCGAGGAGCGTGAAGCCGCGGGGCGCGACGGGGGCAGCAGGCGGTGCGGGATCCATGCTCCATCCTGCCCCGGGACGCGGGGCGGGAGGATGGTCCGACAGGCCCGGATCCACGGGCCCGCCGGCGATCACCGCGCCGGAGGTCCTGCCCGGGTCAGTCCTTCAGGCCGTAGTCGTGCAGCTTGTACCGGAGGGCGCGGGGAGACAGCTCGAGAAGCTCCGCCGCCCGGGTCTTGTTGCCCTCGGTCCGGTCCAGGGCTCGCTGGATCAGGTGCCGCTCCAGCTCCGCGGTCCGGCGCTTCACCGAGAGGTCGTCGCCCATGTCCGGATAGCCGCTGTTCGGCGAAGGCACCCGGACGTGCTCCGGAAGGTCGCTGGTGCCCAGGGTGTCGCCCTCGGCCAGGACCATGGCCCGCTCCAGGATGTTCTCGAGCTCCCGCACGTTGCCGGGCCACGGGTAGTCCAGCAGCAGCTCCATGGTGTCCGGCGCGATGTGCTCCACCTGGACGCCCAGACGTGCCCGGTGCCGATCCAGGAGATGTCGGGCCAGCTCGGGAACCTCCTCCCGCCGGGCGGCGAGGGGAGGCAGGTGGATGGGGATGACGGCGAGACGGTAGTAGAGGTCCTCCCGGAACTCGCCGTCGGCGACGGCCTCCTCCAGGTCCCGGTTCGTCGCGGACAGGATGCGGACGTCGACCCGAACCGTCTCGGTGCCGCCGACCTTGCGCACCTCTCCCTCCTGGAGGGCGCGGAGCAGCTTGACCTGCAGCACCTGCGGGAGCTCCCCCACCTCGTCCAGGAAGAGGGTGCCGCCGTGGGCCGTTGCGAAGAGCCCCTCCCGGTCCCGGTCCGCACCGGTGAAGGAGCCCTTCACGTGCCCGAAGAACTCGCTCTCCAGGAGGGTCTCCGGGATGGCGCCGCAGTTGACCGGTACGAAGGGCCCGTCCGCGCGGCGGCTCTCCCGGTGGATCAGGCGGGCGACCAGCTCCTTCCCGGTCCCGCTGGCCCCGCTGAGGAGCACGGGCGAGTCGTGGGGCGCCGCCTTGCGGGCCACCTCCAGGGCGGCCGTCATGGCGGGCGAGCGGGCCACGAAGTCCCCGAACCGGCGATCGGCCCGGACCTCCTCCCTCAGCCGGCCCACCTCCTGCCGGAGCTGCTCCCGCTCCTGGGCCTTGGTCAGGGTCAGGAGGACCTCGTCCGCGGAGAAGGGCTTGGGGATGTAGTCGTAGGCGCCCCGCTTCATGGCCTCCACGGCGAGGTCCACCGACCCGTAGGCGGTCATGACCATCACCAGGGCCGTCCCCCCGGCCTCCCGGTACGCCTCCAGGAAGGCCAGCCCGTCCATCTGGGGCATGCGCACGTCGCACAGGATGATCCCCGGCTCCTCGTCCAGGGCCTTGGCCAGTCCCTCCTTGCCGTCGCGGGCCTGCAGGACCGGGTACCCGGCGTCCTCCAGGATGAGGGTGAGGGACTTCCGCAGCCCCTGATCGTCGTCGATGACCAGAATTCTCACGCCGTGACCTCGTCGTCGTGTTCGTGTCGCGCCGCCGGAAGGCGGATGGTGAACAGTGCACCGCCCTCGGGGGCGTTCTCAACCGTCATGCGTCCGCCCATTCCCTCGGCCAGCCGGGCACAGATGGCCAGGCCGAGCCCGGTCCCCTTCCCCGGCTCCTTCGTGGTGAAGAAGGGATCGAAGACCCGCTCGAGATCCTCCTGGGGAATGCCGGGGCCGGTGTCCTGGACCCGGATCGCCACCAGGCTCTCCGCCGTGAAGACGGGATCCGGCCCGCCCGGATCGACGTCGTGGGACACACGGCGCCGATGAAGGTAATTCGTCTCGGGAGGATCGTCCTCCCTGCGAGCCGGCATGCGGGCCAGCGCACCCTCCTCCCACCCGAGGGTGACGGTGATGGCGCGAGCCTCCACACCCTCCATCGCGTCCCGGGCGTTGAGGAGCAGATTCACCAGGATCTGCTCGAGCTGCTGGGCCTCGCCGGGCACCTGGGGAAGCTCCGGCGCCGGTCCCGGCCAGGCCACCTCGACCCCCTCGAGCGACCCCTGGGCATCCACCAGGTCCCGGACCCGCTCGACCACGGCGTCCACGGCGATCACGCCGGAGGGCGAGCCCCGCCCGCGCGCGTACTCGAGGAGGGTGCGGACGATGCGGTCGATGCGGTCGGCCTCGGCCCGGATGGAGCCCAGGAGCTCGGTGTCGTGCCCCTCCCGGCCGGCCCGCTGCTTCGCCAGGTCCGTGAAGGCCATGAGGGCCGCGAGGGGGTTTCCGACCTCGTGGGCGATGCCGGCGGCGAGGGTGCCGACCGAGGCGAGGCGAGCCGTGCGCACCAGCTCGTCCCGGGCCGCCACGAGCTCGGCGTTGGTCCGGTCCAGGGAGGCCACGTTCTCGGCCAGGACGTTCTGCTTCTCCAGCAGATTGTCCGCCATCTCGTTCACCTCGGTGCGGATCGCCTGGAGCTCGACGGCGTTCACGGGACCGATCCGGTGGTGGTGCCCCTCTTCCGTCATGCGGCGGATGTCGCCCACCATCCGCTCCACGGGCCGGACGAAACGGCCCTGGATGTACACGCTGCCGAAGATCGCCACCACCAGGAGGTCCAGGACGACCAGGGAGATGATCAGCCCGGCGACCTCGCCGGGGCTGGCCATGCGGGGGAGGAGGAGGACGAGGGTGGGCGCCGCCACCAGGAGTGCTCCGGCCAGGAGCACGCCGAAGAAGACGACGAGGTCTCGGCGGAGTGGGGTGGGGGAGCCGTTCACGCTGGGAGCATGGGCGGCGAGGGTACCCGCGGCAAGCGGGCGGGCAGCGGCATGCCCGGGGGGGGACCCGCCGGCGATCGGTGGGTCCTGGAGGCCGGTGAGCGCGGCGCTGGAGTCGCGCGATCCCGGCCCCACCTCAGAAGGAGCAGGCGACCATGCTCTCCACGGTTGCCGGGGCCAGGGGGGCCGCCGATCCGTGGTAGATGGCGCAGCTCTCCGTCGGGATGCCGGCATGGGTCGCGGTGGCGGACCAGCCGCTGATGCTCGCTTCGTTGACGACCACGGCCACGCCTTCGCTCATGCTGTACTCCAGCGCCGCCTGGTCCGTCGTGAAGGTGAAGGCGTCGTTGTAGTAGAGCTCCTGCAGGGAGGCCAGGTTCCGGAGGTCGGCCATCATCGCGGCCCGGTACCCCTTCATCCGGACGGACTGGAACTTCGGGATGGCGATGGCCGCCAGGATCCCGATGATGACCACGACGATGAGGAGTTCGATGAGGGTGAACCCCTTCCTGTCGTTTCTGGGTGCGCCTCGCATGATCCTCTCCTCTATCTTCAGGCTCGATCCGTTTCGATTCCCGACCGTGCTCTCGACCGTTTCCTCGGGAGGGCACCTCCCTCCCCGTTCGACATCGTGTGGAGCCGTGCGTGGCTCCCTGCAGGCGGGGGCGTGAACCCGGGCCTTTCGACCCAGGCCACGCCCCCCGTCCACAGATGCTTCCGTACTACGTCAGGCTTACGGGTCGCAGGTCACGACACCGGCCACCGTCGCAGGCGCCACCGCAACGGCGTCCCCGTAGAAGACCGCGCAGGTCCGGGTGGTACCGTTGTGGGTGATCACAGCCGACCACCCCGTGGTGCTGGCGGCCATGGTCGGAGCGTTCACACCGTCGGACGGCGAGAACTCGAGCAGCGCGGTGTCGGTGGTGTAGGTGTAGCTGTCGGCGTAGTAGATCTCCTGCTGCGTCGCCATGTTCTTCAGGTCCGACTTCATGGAGGAGACGAACGCCTTCTCCCGGGTAGCCGAGAACTTCGGGATGGCGATGGCCGCCAGGATCCCGATGATGACCACCACGATCAGCAGCTCGATGAGGGTGAAACCCTTGTTGTCCCGCATGGTGTTTCTCCTGTGGAGAGGTGAACGAAGGGGGACTGACCAACGGCCTCTCCATTTCGCAACGGCAGTGCCAACCGTGCTGTCGACTCCACAAATTCCTACATCACAACGCGTTACGGGGTTTCGTCGCTCGTCTGCCACACCCCGTTCCACCCCGATTTCCGTGGACATTTGCAAGACGCGTGGGAGTTTGCGGCACCCCCGGCAGCGGTGCGGTCAGTCCCCATCCGCCGGTGCCGGGACCCGCGGCCGCTCGGTTGAACGCCCCTCGTCCCCTGCAGGAAGTCGGCGGCGGTTCTCCCAAGCGGGCACGCGCGGCGCATCCCACAGACGCGCGCGAGGCCCCGTCAGGTTGTACTTGACGATGCACCAGAGCGCTTCGACTCCGTCCTTCCACCCGATCTTCTTCCCCTCGGCGTAGCTCCGGCCGTGGTAGCTGATGGGGAGCTCGTAGATCCGGGCCCCGGCCTGGGCCAGGCGGGCCGTGACCTCGGGCTCGAACCCGAACCGCTCGGAGGTGAGGGGGAGGGACTGCAGAAGCTCCCGCCGGACCATCTTGTAGCAGGTCTCCATGTCGGTCAGGTTCAGGTCCGTGAACATGTTGCTGAGCAGGGTCAGGAACCGGTTCCCCACGGAGTGCCAGAAGAGGAGCACCCGATGGGGCCCCCCGAGGAAGCGGGAGCCGTAGACCGCATCCGCCTTCCCCTCCAGGATCGGGACCAGCAGGAGGGGGACCTCGGCGGGGTCGTATTCCAGGTCCGCGTCCTGGACCACCACCACGTCGCCGGTGGCACGGGAGAACCCCGTCCGGAGCGCCGCGCCCTTCCCCCGGTTCTCCGGGTGGAACACCAGGTCGTCGATCAGCCCTTCCTGGGTCAGGCGGGTGAGGACCTCCCGCGTCCCGTCGGTGGAGCCGTCGTCCACGACGATGACCTGCCAGTTCAGACGCACGTCCCGTAGCGATCGGATGAGCGTCTCGACGGTGGTGATCTCGTTGAACGCGGGGATCACGGCCGAGACCGTGACCTCGTCCCAGGGGAGGTCGGGGGGGACGCCGAGCCGGGGGAAGCGTTCGGGTTCGTGGGCCATGGGCTCAGATCTCGATGCCGTAACGGTTCAGTTTGCGGTACAGGGTGGACGGGTCGATCCCGAGGACCTCGGCCGCCCGGGTCTTGTTGCCGTCCTCGGCCTGGAGCACCCAGGCGATGTAGGCTCTCTCCACGAGCTCCATGGTGGGGTTCGCCGCCGGTCCCTCCGAGACGACCCGGGCCGGGGGCGCCTCCCGGACCCTTCCGGGAAGGTGGTCCACGGTGATGACGCCGCCCCGGGCCACCACCGCGGCTCGCTCCAGCGCATTCTCCAGCTCACGTACGTTGCCGGGCCAATCATAGGCCTTCAGGGCCTCCAGCGCCTCCTCGTCCACCGTGCGCTCCCGTTCCTCCGCCTGGCTCAGGCGTCGCAGGAAGAAGTCCACCAGGAGCGGGACGTCGTCTTTGCGGTCCCTGAGAGGCGGCAGGTGGAGGGCGATGACGTTGAGCCGGTAGTAGAGGTCGCTCCGGAACTCCCCCTTACGGATCTCCTCCTCCAGCTCCCGGTTCGTGGCGGCGATGATCCGGGCGTCCACGGCCACGGACTCCGTGGACCCCACCGGGATCACCTCCCGCTCCTGGAGTGCCCGGAGGAGCTTTACCTGGGTGGCCGGCGTCATCTCCCCCACCTCGTCCAGGAAGAGGGTCCCGCCGGTGGCGGCCTCCAGGAGCCCCTTCTTGTCCTTCACAGCCCCGGTGAAGGCGCCCTTCACGTGCCCGAACAGCTCGCTCTCAAGCAGGCTCTCGGGGAGGGCACCGCAGTTGATGGAGAGGAAGGCGCCCCCGCTCCGCCCCGAGAGCTCGTGGATGTAGCGTGCGACCACCTCCTTCCCCGTCCCGCTCTCGCCGCTCAGGAGGACGGTCGAGTCGGTGGGCGCCACCGTCTCCGCGAGCTCGAGGACGTCGGTGAAGGTGCGGGCCTTCCCCACGGGCCGGCTCCCGGTCTTCTGGTCCCGCTTGCGGATCTCCGTCTTCAGGGCGCGGTTCTCGGCCTTGAGCTCACGGGTCTCGGCGGCCCGCCGGAGGAGCCCCAGCAGCTCCTCGTTGGCGAAGGGCTTCTGGAGGTAGTGGTAGGCCCCGGCGTTCACCGCTTCCATGGCGGTCTGGAGGGAGGCCTGGGCCGTCATCAGGATGACCACCGCCTCGGGATCCACCTCCCGGGCCCGGTTCAGCACGTCGAGGCCCGTGAGCCCCGGCATGCGGATGTCGGTCAGGACCATGTCCGGCGGGTCCTCTTCCAGCCGGACCAATGCCTCCTTCCCGGTGCAGGCGGTGGTCACCGCATAGCCCTCCCGCTTGAGCAGGATCTTGAGGGTGTCCAGGATCGCCGTCTCGTCGTCCACGACCAGGATCTTCACGTCACGCATGCTCCGCCTCGTCGGCAGGTAGGACCAATACGAACTCCGCGCCGGCCTCGTGGGCATTGCCGGCCATGATCAGGCCCCGGTGGGCCTCCACGGCCCGGTGGACCACGGCCAGCCCCAGGCCGCTCCCGCCCGACCGGGTCGTGTAGAAGGGATCGAACATCTTCCCTGCGGCGTCCTCCGGGATGCCCGGCCCCGAGTCCCGGATGGTGAGGCGCACCGGCCGCTCCCGATCCACCGGGTCGGGGCCGCCCCCGTTCCGCCGGTCCTCCAGCTCCACCCCGACCCATCCTTCGGGGCCCGCGAACTGGAGGGCGTTCAGGACCAGGTTGTAGACCGCCCGGTGGAGGAGGTCGGCGTCGCCCGGAATGAAGAGCGACCCGTCGGGCGCCGCGATCTCCACGCGGGCCTCGGGAGGGGCTTCGGGGTGCGCCCGCGCCAGGCGCACCGCGTCCCGGACGACCCCGGCCAGGTCGATCCGCTGGGTCTCGCCCTTCTCCAGGCCGGAGAACTCCAGGAACTCGGAGAGGAGGCGGCTCAGGCGATCGGACTCGGTGAGGACCAACCGCTGGAGGACGTAGCGGTCGTCGGGATCCAGGTCGTCGCCGGCGAGCTGCTCCACGGAGCTCCGGATCGACGCCAGCGGGTTCTTGATCTCGTGGGCCAGGGAGGCGCTCA
>DATHRY010000112.1:0-3130 GCA_035464715.1 Longimicrobiales bacterium | reverse complement strand
CCCAGGGCGTCTCCTGAGGGGATCGTCATGGCGACGCCTGCCTCGCCTTCCCCAGGGCGTACAGGACCACGGACTCCACGCCCATCTCGTCCGTCGTCTCGCCGAGCATGTAGTCGGGTCCGAACTCGTACACGTCCACCCCGTCGGGAACGTGGAGCCGGCAGCGGGCCTCCCCGGACGGCTCGAACCGGAGCCAGACTGCCGGCCCCGGCTCGGGGGCAGGCCGCGTGTACTGTTTGATCCAGAGGGCGTCGTCGACACCGGGAAGCACCGTGGTCATGCTGGGGAAGGAATCGGCCACGGGCCGGTCTTCGTGGACGAGCGGGGCCACCAGCCGTTCCCGCATGCCGGGGTCCAGGTCCGCGTACTGCGCACGGACCGCGTCCACCACCGCCGAGACGTCGTCGGGAGACACGCTCCGATCAATCCCCCGCCACCGGACGATCGTTCGGAGCGTCAACGTGTCGGACACGTCGTAGAGGCGGAGCTCGGCCAGGCTCCCGTGCCCCAGGACGAGCTGGTCGCCGCGGGCGGCGACCTCCGCGGACGCGTCGAACCAGGGATAGAGCCAGGGCGAGTCGGGCTCCCGAATCGTCTTGCCCCACCGGGTGCTGGGAACCGACGTCAACGTGTCCACCAGCGCGCCATCGGACCCATGGAGCATCAGGTCGATGGACCCGCGACGGAACTCCGTCTCGGATCGGGAGAGGATGTCCTCCGAGCCCAGGATCTGCCGGCCGTCGGCCAGGATCGCATAGGCTCTCGGCGGGTTGGGGTACCAGGGAGCCGGACGGGTCATCCGCGTCCAGCTGCCCTCCGGCGAGAAGACCTCGAACTCCCAGGGCCGATAGTCGCCGACCCAGAGGGTGTCCCCCGCCATCCGCCACAAGAGGAATGCGTTCTGGAATTCTCCCGGTCCGCCGCCCTGCCCACCCGCCGCCGACAGGAACTCCCCCTCTCCGGAATAGAAGCGGAGCGTCTGGGAGCCCTGATCCACCACCGCGATGCGCCCGTCCCCGAGCCTGCTCGCCCCGAACACCCGATAGAGCTCGTGATCCGGGTCCCCGGGACGGTTCCCGATCTCGACCCGCGGCTCCGGTGAGAGCGTGCATTCGGGGAGCCCGGAGATGTCGCTGACCACGATCGGAATCCCCGCGGAATCGTACCACTCCACCGCGGTTCGCCCGGGCGACCCTCCGTCGGCGCACGCCGGCAGGAAGGGAACCGCCGCAAGGATCGTCAGCGTGAAGGGCCGGTGGGACACAGGGCCTCTCGAAGTGGGAGCGTGGGTGCGCCGTCCCTGGGGATGGTGCGCCGCGGTGGGGCCCCCGTCAAAGCGCCCGCCCACGGTGCACCGTCACCGGAGAGCCTTCCGCCACGAAGATCGAGCTGGGCTCGCCACGCAGCGCTTCGGCGAACGCGGGCCCGTACACCGCGCCGACGTCGCACTCGAGGCCGCCCGAACCGGCCCTCCGCACCGTCCAGGGCGGGTGGCGCACTTCGTACTCCCTGGATCGCCCCCCGTCGAGGGCCGTGTAGCCCCAGTAGTGCTCGGTGATGAACTCCTCCTCGGACCCGGGAACGGGACGAGCGGCCGGGGCGAGGTCGCCCGCCCGAACGGACTGCCACGCGCCCTGGAGACGCCATCCGTACTCCACGAGGTCGGCGTCACCGGCGCCGTCCACGATCCGGTGCCTTGTCGGGCATGCCGTGTAGGGCTCCCCGTACAGCCAGCGGGCCACGCCGGCGACGGCCCGTTTCGGAACGAACTCCCGGATGAAGACCACCCCCCGGCGATCCTCGTCCTCGTGCCGGCGCCTCACGTAGAAGCGCAGGTTGATCTCCTCGAACCGGGCGTGGAACGGCACGGGTACGCCCCACAGCCTCGAGCCCAGGAAGAGGAAGCCCACCACGCTCACGTACGTCCGGTCCTGCCAGGCGTCGAGCCGGGTACCCGTGGGAACGAGAGGCCTCAACAGCGCCGGGTCCACCGCGAAGTTGACCATGACGAGCCGACGCCACTCGGCGGTCAGGAAGGGGGTCATCCCCGGAAGGCTTCCGGACCCCGGCTGCCGCCGGACGAATCCAGGAACTCCCGGCTCAACGCGATGAGCCGATCGAGGTCCCGCCCCAGGCGGGCGCTCAGGGCCGCGAGGTTGGCCATGAGCCCCTCGAGGCGGGGGTCGGCCAGAGTGGTGGCGTCGTCGAGGGGAAAGCTGGACCGAGGGAGCGAGGGGCTGACGAGATGGGCCGCGTCGAGGAGGGGCAGCGCACCCCCCACCACCTCGATCATCGCGGTGCGGCCCTGCTGATAGACCACGCTCTGGTTCCGAAGGCTCTCATAGCTCCCCTTCCAGTTCGCGAGATCCGTCTGCAACCGGACGTCGGGGACCCGCGAGAAGGCCTCGGATCCGAGAAAGGAATCGATGGCACCCGTCGTCAGCGTGTTCGGTACCCCGTCGAACGCCGCACCGATCAGAAGGGCGAGCGAGTCTCGACCGACCCCGGCGGGGGTCGGGCCGGTCAGGCTCAGCACCCCGGCCTGCGCGCTCCGGGACCGGGCGAGCCGGGCGGAGTCCGCGCGCAGGACGTCCAGGTTCGCCGACATCTCCGTCGATACGGCCGCGAGGTAGTCCGCCACCTCCAAGTGAGCTTCCCGCTCGGCCCACCACGCGTCGATGCCGAAGGCCAGCAGGATGCTGAACAGGATCGTGGCACCCTCGCCGAGTCGGCGGCCCAGAGCCCTGCGTGAGCGCTGCTCGTCCATAGGTCGCCCCGTGCCGAAGGACTCGCTCAACTCCCGGTCACTTCCCCCTACCTGCAAGCGGATCGGATCCATCAGCCCCCATGGATCCTGCCTCGTGCCACCTTTCAACGCTTTCCCGGGGCAGGCAAGCCCCCCGGGACGCAAGGGAGCCGGTACGCGTTCCCGTCCCGGATCATCTCGCCCACGAGCTTGCCCATCTCCTCCAGGAGTCGCTCGCTCGGCTTCTGGTCGGTCTCTTCGATACGGATCATCGAAAGGAATCGCATGAATCACTCCTGGGTGCGGCTGTGGCGGGGCCGGCGATTCCGAACCCCTCGTTCATAGGTCGAACGAGGATCGGCCCGATCGACAGGTGGTGCTCGG
>DATHRY010000111.1:0-11101 GCA_035464715.1 Longimicrobiales bacterium | reverse complement strand
CACGATCCCCCATTGGACCAGGGAGAGGATCACGACCGTCTCCAGGGCGGCCAGCGCCATGAGATCCAGGAGGGACTGGTGGACCGGTCCACGGTAGGCTTCGGGCAGCGCCCGGAGCCTCTCCCTGCCCGGCATGTTGATGAGCCCGGGCCGGGACAGGGACCAGCGGCCGACCCACGAGAGACCCGAGGCGAGGAGGGTGGCCAGGACCGGCATCCCGAACCACGAGGCGACGGTCCGGGGCCCCCAGCGATCCGGCTCTCCCGAAAGACCGAAGTGCAGGGGCACGCGATCGGGTGCCACGTTCCAGGTAACCAGGGCCCAGAGCCACATGAAGAGGACCAGGACGCCGACGAGGGCGAGGATGGTGCGTCTCATGAGTCGGGGATTCACTGGGAGGAGCGGAGGTCGGACGGCTCGACGTCGGCCAGGGCCCCTCGTACCCAGCCCAGCCAAGCGTCCGGGGCTTCCAGGTGCACGGTGTGTCCCGACCCGGGCACCTCCCGGACGACGGCGTCGGGGAGCCGGGCCGACATCTCCCGGGCTACGGCCATGAACTTCGGATCCTTCACGCCCACGACCAGGCGGACCGGCCGGCGGATGCGGGCGAGGTCCTCCCAGTAGGACGGCTGCGTACCGGTCCCCCCCTCCCGGAGGCACGCGGCCATCCGCTCGGGGTCCTGGGCCGCTCGCACGGCCCGGGCCGCTAAGACCACCTCGGGGGCGCAGGCCCGGAGGCCGTCGAAGATGGGGAGGCGCAGCCACTCGTCGACGAAGGCCTCGATCCCGATGGCCTCGATCCGTCGGGCCCGGGCCTCGTCCACCTCCCGACGGGCGGCTCGCGACTGCGGCTCGGCCAGGCCCGGGGACCCGCTCTCCAGGAGCAGCGCCGCGCCGGGGACCCCTTCCGCCGCCGCCGCCAGGGCGATCCGGGCTCCCATCGAGTACCCCAGCCACATCGGCGGCCGGTCGAAGAGCCGCTCCTGCAGCGCGGCCAGCGTCTCCACCACCCGGGGAACGGTGCAGTCTCCCGGTGCCACCTCCCGGCTTCCGCCGTGTCCCGGGAGATCCACGGCGACGGCCCGGACGCCCCCCAGCCGGCCGGGAAGGCTACCCCAGCTCTCGACGCCGCCGAGGAATCCGTGGAGGAGGAGGAGTCCGCGACCCGACCCGGGCCACTCCCGCACCCGGAGGGTCGGACCGGCTGGAAGGTGGACCGTCCGATCCGCCGGGGCGCTCACCACCTGGTGTCGATCACCCGCCCGGCGTCGTCCACCTCGTAGAGGCCGAGATCCTTCCCGTGCCGGAGCTTCGCGATGTACAGGATCTGCCCCGTGTGCATCGAGAAGTGCTCGACCACGTGGTAGAGGGCCCGAAGGCCCGTGGTGTCGATCCCCTGGATCCGGATCGGCTCGGCCAGTCGCTCGACCGGGAGCCCGGCCAGCACGTCGTCCGCGGCGCGGACGGACGCCATGAGGGTGGCGAACACCTCCTCGCTCCCCAGTCCGCCCGTTCGGGCGAACTCCGCGGCCCGATCCCGCTGGTCCGAGGCACCGCCGAGGCCGTGGACCACCCACTGCCGGACGTTTCCGGCGAGATGGACGATCAGGTTCCCGGCGCTGTTGCTCGCCCCGTTGGGGCGCCACCAGAGATCCTGGTCTCCCAGGGCACCCAGGGCGACCGCGATCTTCCGGGGGTACTCGTCGGCCAGCAGGCGGCGGGACTCCGCCACGAACGCGTCCAGGGGGTGGTCGCTCAAAAGGGGACCTCCAGGGCCCGGCACAGGAAGGCCATGAAGGGGACGCCCCGCTCCGCCAGTCCCAGCGTCTCCTCGACCACGTCGTTCCCTGTTACGAAGGACTGCGGGAGGTTCCGGAAGGCGATGAAGTCCTTCCGCTTCAGATCCTCCGCCAGGGGGTGGTCCATGTCGAACCCCCTCGGCCCACGGCTCAGCGACTCGCCACCGAGCTCGAACACGTCGGCGAAGGGCCCTCCGATGGCGGCCCGCCATCCGGTCGGGTCCTCCACCAGCGCCGCACGGATCTTCTTCAGGGCGGGCCCGGCCGGTCGCCACGCGCCCATCCCCAGGAAGCAGGAGCGCGGCTCGATGTGGAGGTAGAGGCCCGGGGCGTGGGCATCCTTGCCCCGGTGGTGCCGGAACTGGATCCCGGTGTGGGTCTTGTAGGGCCGCTTGTCGCTCGAGAAGCGGACGTCTCGATGAATGCGGAACAGCGATCCACCCACGGGCCGGGGGTCGGCCCGGAGATGAGGGCTGATCCGGTCCAGCTTCTCGCCGACGGCGAGGATGAACCGTTGCGCCGGCTCCTTTACGTGGGCCTCGTAGCGGTGGCGGTTCACGTCGAACCAGTCCCGCTCGTTGTGCTCTGCGAGATCCTTCAGGAAAGCGAAGGTCTCCCGGGTGAAGTACGCCATGCGGACAGCCTGGTGTGGGGGCGGAGCAGACTAATCACCGCCGTCCGGAGCCGCCAGCCACCGCATGCACGCAGGAACGCCCGCCCGGGGCCTGGAGCCCCCGGGCGGGCGTCGTCACCGATCCTCCCAGCGGATCAGGACGACTTCTTGCGCTTGGGCTTGCGACCCTGGTTCGGGTGCTTCAGGAACGCCCACGTCTCCCCACGCCGAAGCATGTGGATCGTGCTCGGGGCCACGTCGAGCTTCCGGGCCCACTCGGCACCGGAGGTCTCCCAGCGGTCCCGCTCCTCGTCCCAGTCGTCGAGGATCGCACGGGCCTGCTCTTCGGTGAGCTCGGCATGGGGGGAGTTCGAGCCCTGCAGCCATACGTTGTGACCGCCCCACCGTCCCACCTTCTGCAGCGGTCCGGGCAGCTTGCGCCCGGAGTTGCCCATGCAGTAGTGGCGGACCTGGTCGGCGGAATAATCCGGGAACTGGCGCGAGATCTCGGCGTAGGAGAGTCCCTCCTGTGCGAGGTCACGCCACTTCACGACGAGTGCTCCGGGAGGCTTGGGCATTTTTCTGGCAACTCCAGGTTGCGGATGTCGCCCTCCCCGGAACGAGGTCACGTGGAGGGCACGGAGGTGTACGGACGACCGCGTCGATACGCGTCTGATTCAAAGCTACCTTCGGTTCAATCGCTGGAAACAACAGTTAATACTTCTTGATGAAAGAAGGGGTCGCGCTTTCCCTGCGCGACCCCGGAAATATGGCTTGAAACAAGGACTTGTGGCGCCCGGGGGCAACCAGCGGCGGGTGCGGCGGAAGGGCCCGGCGCCGACGACGGAGCGGCGAAGGCGCCAGCGCTCTCCGTCCTTATCCGCCTCGGCCGGCCGCTCGGTGGCCCCTGGAGCCGCCACGGAGCCGGCAGGTCACCCGGACGAGGATCTCCGCAGGCCCCCGAAACGCTGTCGGAACTTCGCGACCTTCGGGTCGATCACCACCTTGCAGTAGGGCTGCCATCGGTTGGTCCGATAGTAGTCCTGGTGGTCCGCCTCCCCAGGGTGGAAGACCGTCAGGGGCACCACCTCCGTGACCAGGGGATCCTCGTAGAGCCCGGCCTCCCGGATCTCGTCCATGACCTCGCGGGCCACCCGGTCCTGCTCCTGGTCGTGGGTGAGGATGATGGACCTGTATTGGCTCCCCACGTCGGCGCCCTGCCGATCGCGGGTCGTGGGATCGTGGATGGTGAAGAAGATCCGGAGCAGATCGGCGTAGGAGACGACATCCGGCTCGAACGCGAGCTGGACCACCTCGGCATGGCCCGTGGTCCCGGAGCACACCTCCCGGTAGGTCGGATCCGTCGTATATCCACCGGCGTACCCGCTCACCACCTGGTGAACGCCCGCCACCTCTTGATAGACCGCGTCGAGGCACCAGAAGCATCCACCGCCTAGCGTCGCCTTCTCCATGGTCCCTCGTCTCCTCCCGGACGTTGCTCCCTGCCGTCGTTGGCGTACCCTGAATACTCCAGACCCCTCAAGAGATCCCGCATCCATGGACATCGACGACATCCGCGCACGATTCCCGGCCCTTCTCCGAACCGAAGCGGGCCAGCCCGTCGCATACTTCGACGGCCCCGGAGGGACCCAGGTGCCCCGGCAGGTGGGGGAGGCCATGCTCGACTACCTGTATCGTCACAACGCCAACACGCACTGGGCGTACGCCGCCAGCTCCGAGACCGACCGGATGATCCTCGACGCCCGCTCGGCCCTGGCGGACTTCCTGGGATGCGACGCGGACGAGGTCGCGTTCGGGCAGAACATGACCACCCTCACCTTCCACTTCGCCCGGGCCGTGGGGCGGGACCTGGGAGAGGGCGACGAGATCCTGGTGACGCGACTCGATCACCAGGCCAACGTCGGCCCCTGGCAGGCCCTGGTCCGGGAACGCGGAGTGACGCTCCGCGAGGTCCCCTTCGATCCCGACACCGGGGCCCTGGACGAGGAGGCGTTCGACCAGCTCCTCTCTCCACGGACCCGCTGGGTGGCCATCGGCGCCGCGTCCAACGCAATCGGTACCGTGAACGACGTGGCCGGCCTCGCTGGCCGGGCCCGGGCGGCCGGCGCCCGCGTCTTCGTCGACGCCGTGCACTACGCGCCCCACGCCCGCATCGACGTGAGCGCGCTGGGCGCCGACGCCCTGGCCTGCTCCCCGTACAAGTTCTACGGGCCCCACCTGGGCGTCCTCTTCGTGGGCGACGACCTTCAGCGGGAGCTGGACGTGCCGCGCCTGGTGTGCGGAGGCTCGGAGCCCCCGGAGCTCCTGGAGACCGGAACCCTTAGTCACGAGGCCATCATGGGCTCGGCGGCGGCGGTGGACTTCCTGGCGGGGCTCGGCGCGGGAGGGGACCGGAAGGCGCGCCTGGACGACGCCTTCCGCAGTCTACACCGGCGGGGCGAGGACCTCTTCCAGCGACTGTGGGAGGGGCTGGAGGACCTCGCCGGAGTCCGGCTCTTCGGGCGCCCCCCGGGGGCCGCACGAACGCCGACCGCGGCCTTCACGGTCCGGGGACACGATGCCGAGGCGGTCACGGCCCGTCTCTCCCGCGACCACGGGGTCTTCACCTCGCACGGCGACTTCTACGCCACCACGGTCATCGAGGATCTGGGCGTGGGGCCGGCGGGACTCGTCCGAGCCGGGTGCGCGTGCTACACCACGGAGGAGGAGGTCGATCGACTCGTGGCGGGTGTGGCCGAGCTCACCTGACGCCATCTCCCCCCTCTCCGGTGGTGTCCGGCGCCTCACGCCGGAGCATGGTCCCTCCGGGGGCGTGGATCTCGGACCCCAGGTCCAGGAGCATGGGCACCAGGTCCACGTAGTCCACTGCCCGGACCACCGCCCCCCGCTCCACCTCCACCAGGGTGATGCCCCGGAGCTGGAAACGTCGGTGGGTCACCGAGTCGAGCAGGCCGGGGACCGGTCCGGTCTGGACCGCGTCGAGGATCCACTCCGCGGAAGCCACCCGATCGCCGCCGTGGACCCGGAGCACGTCCAGGAAGACACCGGATGCGAACCCGTGGACCCACCCGAGGTATCCCGAGATCTCGGGGACCCCTCGATACTCCGCACCCGCGGCCACGTCCTCGTAGACCGCCTCGGCAAGGAACACGGAGACCACGTCGTCCACCTCGCCGGTGCGCCGCATCTCCATGACCTCCTCCAGGCGGAGCTCGGCCCGGCTCGGGCCTTCCTGCCCGGTGCAGGCGGCCAGGACGCCGGTGGCGAGGAGGAGGGCGGATCTTCCGGGTCTCCCGCGGCTCCAGCCCGCGAGGCCCACGACCCCCAGGGCCCAGAGCCAGGGAAGCGGCACACTCACTCGCCGGACCTCCCGAAGCAGGGTGTTCCCCTGGACCTCGCGGTGCCGTCGCACCCGGGCCAGGCCCGATGCGACCGCCGAGTCGGCCACCTGGACGCTCCGGACTGGCTCGTCCGAGAGGAGATCCGGACCCGCGTACCGGATTCCCTCCACCCGGATCGGCAGCTCCGGGGAGGGGACCACCGGAACCGTGACCGCCGCCAGGGCCAGGAGCGCCGTCGGTCCCAACCCGGCCCCACGTGCCCGGATCCGAGCTCCCATGGCCACCGAGACGAAGGCCACGAGGGCGCCCAGGCCCAACCCGGCGCCGACGGCGACGTCCACGCCCCGGCTACCAGCCCTCCCGCTCCCGGAGCCGGACGATGTGGGCCAGGTGGTGCTCCGAGTGCCAGCCGTAGATGCAGAGGAGCTCGCTGAAGTTCATGGGCCCGGCCTCGGGATGCTCCAGCCGACGGGACCACACCCCGTCGTCGAGGGTCCGGAGCCAGGCCACCCAGCGTCGGTGCAGAGCCTCCAGCAAGGCCAGCGACAGCTCCACCGGCGCCCGCACCGCGTCCTCCTCCCTGGCCCAGGCCTTCTCGTCGTAGACCCGGATCGTGGGCGTCGACTCCGTCGCGGTCAGCTTGCACCGGACGTACGCGTTCACGTGGCTGTCCGGCAGGTGGTGGACCACCTGCCGCACCGTCCATCCGCCGGGCCGGTAGGGGGTGTCGAGCTGATCCTCCATGAGACCGTCCACGGCGGCGCGGAGGCGGGCCGGAAGGGTCTCGATCGAGCGGATGTGGGCCTCCCGGCCCTGAGGGGTGAGATCCGGATCCAGGTCGGGCTGGCCGACGGGGTAGCGCAGGACGTCGACGTCTTCGGTCATTGGGTCTCCAGACTCAGGGGTCCAGGTCCTCGAGGTAGCTGTCCCAGTGCTCCGGGTCCTCGCCCGCACCGAGCCGTCGCCGGTCCCCGTGCATGCGCGAGAGCGTCGCCTGGGCCTCCTTGAGGCGCCGGTCGTGATGCTCCACTTCGTGCCGGGCCGTCACCAGGGCCCGACGGGCGTCCACGAGCTCTGCGAGCTCGGCGTCCTCCGACATCTCCAGGTACTCCACCCGGTGCGTCGCCCGGGCGAAGACCTCCTCCGCAAGCCTCATCCGCTCGGCGTGATAGCGGCGGCGGCGCCCCAGCCGGACGAGTCCCGACCGCAGGCGCTGCAAGTCCCGGGTCCGGCCGCCCCGGAGCCCGAGCAGGAGCCATTCGAGGATCCACCTCATGGGACGGGGATCCCCTCCTCCCTGAAGATCCGCGCTGGATCCGCACAGTCCGTCACCCGGAAGAGAGCCGTCGTCCGCTGGGCGAACCGCGCCTCGATCCGCTCCCGGGTCCGGAGCCATCGGTCGTAGCCCGTGGCCACGTCCAGGACGAGAAAACCCACGGCTGCGAGGCCCAGAACGCGGCTGCCGACGCGTCCGATCACCCTTCCAGCGGCGACCCGCCCCGTGCGCAGGGCCAGGGCCTGGAGGATCCGGAAGAGCTCCCGGACCGCCAGGACGATCTCCCCGGTCTGGACCACCATCAGGAACCCGGCCAGCGCCCGGTCCACCGTGGAGCGCTCCTCCCAGTCCAGGATGAAGTCCAGACCGAAGACGCCGAGCCAGAACCGCCTCCGGGCCAGATCCAGCTCCCGCTCCTGCTCGGCCCGGGCGTCCCGCAGGTCGTGTCGGAGTTGTGCGCAGGCGTCCATGGAGGGGGGTTCGGGCGGGTCGGATCCGGGGTCCCCGGAAAGTGGGGAGCGGCGGGGGCCGGGACCAGTCCCCGAACTACCGGGTCACCGCCGGTCCCGTCGGGACTCCCCCCGGATCCGAGAGGAAGGCCTCGACCTCGCTCAGGAAGGCTCGGGGACGCTCGACGAAGGAGAAGTGGCCCGCCCCCTCCAGGAGGACCAGGCGGCTCCGGGGCAGAACCTCCGCCAGCGCAGGGCCTCCGAGATCGGCGCCCGGCTCGTCGGCTCCGAAGAGGATCAGGACCGGCCGGTCCAGATCCGTGAGCCCCGGATGGAGATCGAAGGCCTCCAGGTCCGGCCCCAGGAAGGCGAACTGTCGGCTCCGCTCCCCGTAGTCCTCGGGCACGTAGAGAGAGAGGGCCTCGGCGGCCCCGGGGTCGACGAACTGCAGGCTGAACGACGCGCGAAGCAGCGCGCCGAGGGCGACCGGGTCTCCCTCGGCGATCCCGGGCACGGCCCGGAGGCGCGCCAGCTCCGCCGACTCGGCGGCGGTGACGGAGGCCGCCAGCTCGGCCTCTTCCCGCCTCCACAGCTCGACGGACGCGGCCATGGGACTGACCAGCACGAGGGACCGCACCCGGTCCGGGTGCGCGAGGGCGTACCGCAACGCCAGATGCCCGCCCCACGAGTGGGCCAGGAGGTCCAGACGCTCCAGACCCAGGGTCGCCCGCAGAGCCTCCATGTCCGCGACCAGGGTGTCGATGCGCACCGACGCCGAGTCGACGACACCCGCGGAACGGCCGCTCAGGCGTTGATCGAAGAAGACCAGCTCCCGGCCTTCGGCCAGCGGATCCAACCAAGGGATGAGGTACCCGTGCTCCAGGAGAGGGCCGCCGTGGACGACGAGGACGGGCGGGCCCTCGCCGATCCGGCGGACCCAGAGCTCGGTGCCGTTGATCGGCAGGAGGCCCTGTCCCCCGGGGTCCGCAGGGCCGGCCGGGAGCGCCGGGCGCTCCGTACATCCCGCGCAGGCCAGGACCACCACACCCACCACGGCCATCGAGAGTCGGGCCGGCATCGACTCCGCCCCCATCGCGTGCCTCCTGTGCAACGGAACTCGAGCGTCCGACCCCACCCTACCCGGCCGGGGCCGATGTGGACAGCCCCACCGGGACGGACCCGGGCATGTGCGTGACCGGTTCGTGACCTTCTTGTAGCATGGGCGGGTGGGTCGGATACCGTCGTGACTCTGGCTGCGCCTATCTTCCTCGACCTCTCCACGCTGGACAGGAGCTCATCGGTGCGCTTGCGAATCCACCAGGCCCTCTTCGCCGGCTTCCTCGGCGTCACCGGGCTGCTCGTGATCCTGATCGCCCTCCTGGTGGGCTTCGGGGTCCGGGACGAGCTGCGCTCGACCTTCCAGGACGAGCTGCGACGGCAGCTCAGCCTGGCGTCCGCGGTGCTGGCGGATGCGGAGCCGGACGAGCTGGACCGGGTGACCCGGGCCGCCGCCGCCCGGCTGGCCTACCGGCTCACGGTGATCGACGAGTCCGGACGGGTCCTCGCGGACTCCGAGGTCCGTCGGGACCGCGTCGCCGACATGGAGAACCACGCGGACCGCCCCGAGATCCGGGCCGCGTGGGGTGGGGGGATCCACTTCTCCACCCGGGTCAGCGCCACCCTCGACGACCCCCTTCTCTACGGGGCCCGGCGCGAGGTGCTCTCCGACGGGCGGACGGTCGTCGTGCGCATCGCGGCGCCCCTCACTCGGATCGAGGCAGCCCTCGACCGGATCCAGAACGGGGTCGTCTTCACCGGGATCGTGGCCACGATCATCGCCCTGATCATGGCCTACATCCTCAGCCGCGCGCTCGCACGCCCCCTGGTGGTCCTGGCGGATCGCGCCCGGCTCCTCGCCGCGGGGAACCTGTCGATCCGGGTCCCGATGGAGCGCCGGGTCCAGGAGCTCCAGAACCTGGCGGTGGCCTTCAACCGCCTGGGGGAGGAGCTGCAGGAGCGGATATGGGAGCTGGCCGGGGAGCGGGACGAGATGCAGGTCCTCATCGACTCCCTGGACCAGGGCGTCCTCGGCCTGGACGCCGAGGGTCGCCTGGTCCGCTGGAACCGCGCGGCCACGCGCCTCCTCGAGCTGCCTGAGGATCTGGAGCGAGGGACACCCGTCACCGCGCTCGTCCGGCACCCCGAGCTCCGGCGGTTCCTGGACGACACCCTCCAGGGGCCCGAGTCCGCCAGGGAGGTGCGGATCGGCGACCGGGACCTCGTCCTCGCCTCCCACCCCCTCTCCGACGGCGGAGCGGTGACGAGTCTCCTGGACGCCTCGGAGATCCGTCGGCTGGAGCGCGTACGCCGGGACTTCGTGGCGAATGCGTCGCACGAGCTCAAGACGCCCCTCACGTCCATCCGGGGCTTCGCCGAGACCCTGCTGGACGACCCCGACACCGCGCCGGACATCCGGGAACGGTTCCTGACCGCCATCCGCAGCAACACCCTCCGGCTCCAGAACCTGGTCGAGGACCTCCTGGACCTCTCGCGGCTCGAGTCGGGAGGGTGGGTGGCCGACCCGGAGTCCGTGGACGTCGCCGACCTGGCCCGGGAGGTCTACCGGAATCTCCCTGCCGCCGGAACCGAGGACCGGGACTTCGCGGTGGAGGGCCGGGGAATGGCCCTGGCCGACACGTCGGGGCTGGTCCAGGTCTTCCGGAACCTCTTCGAGAACGCGATCCGCCACACGGTCGGCGGCGGCAGCATCCAGGTGGAGATCGAGCCCGGGCCCCGGAAGGAGACGCTGACCGTGAAGGTCACGGACGACGGGGAGGGGATCCCCCAGGAGTGCCTGCCCCGCATCTTCGAGCGTTTCTACCGGGCCGACAGCTCCAGGGCCCGGGACCAGGGAGGCACGGGTCTCGGGCTCAGCATCGTCCGCCACCTCGTCAACAGCATGGGAGGCGAGGTGTTCGCCGAGAGCGAGCTCGGCCAGGGGGCGTCGATCGTGATGGTGCTCCCCAGGGCCGCAGAGGAGGGATGAGGCCGGGCGGCAAGGCCCCCGCGGACGGATGGGATCCACCGAGGCCGGGGCGCGCGATGTAACACCCCGATCGGTCCGTTACCGCGATGTTACGAGTTGATGACACGACGGTTCCCGAGACTGGATAGGGTTCGATCTCCACCTCATCCCGTCATGGAGCACGGACCTATGGATCACAGATGGATCGGGCAGGGCATGCTCGGCACCCTCCTCCTCCTCCTCGCCGCCTGCGGGGGCGACGGCGGCCGGAGCGCCGAGGGCTCCGATCTCACGGGCCAGGTCGTCATCGACGGCTCGAGCACGGTCTTCCCGGTGGCCGAAGCGGTGGCCGAGGAGTTCCAGATCGAGAACCGCGGCGTCCGGGTCTCGGTGGGCTACTCCGGGACCGGCGGCGGATGCCAGCGCTTCTGCCACGGCGAGACGGACATCTCCAACGCGTCCCGGCCCATCCGTGAGAGCGAGATCGAGGCCTGCGGGGACAACGGGGTGGAGTACACCGAGATCGCGGTGGCGTGGGACGGGCTGTCGGTGGTGACCAATCCCGGAGCCGAGTTCG
>DATHRY010000110.1:0-37189 GCA_035464715.1 Longimicrobiales bacterium | reverse complement strand
CTCTGGCGGAGCCACTTCGGCGCGGACCCCGAGGTGATCGGCCGCACGGTGGACACCGGCGGCACGATCCGGGAGGTGGTGGGCGTCATGCCGCCGGACTTCGGCTACCCCGACGACAGCGCCCTCTTCTGGATGCCCATGCCCCTGGACCGGGACGAGGCCCCCATCGCCTCGTTCTTCGCCGGCGGCATCGCACGCATGGCCGACGGCATGGCCATCGAAGGGGTGCAGGCCGAGATCGGGGGGATGCTCTCGAATCTCGAGGAGATCTTCCCCGAGTCGCCGGGCGCGAGCTTCCTGATGGACGTGGGGATCGCCGCCCGGATCACCTCGCTCAAGGAAGACCTGGTGGGTGACCTGGACACCACCCTCTGGATCCTCCTGGGGACGGTGGGCGTGGTCCTCCTGATCGCCGCCGCCAACGTCGCCAACCTCCTCCTGGTCCGGGCCGAGGGCCGGCAGCGCGAGATGGCGCTCCGGGTCGCGGTGGGGGCCAGCCGCACCGACGTGCTCCGGACCTTCATGGGGGAGAGCGTGGTTCTCGCCGGTGCCGGCGGGCTCCTGGGCCTGGGGATCGCCTTGGCGGCGATCCGGATCACGGAGGGGTTCATTCCCACCTCCCTCCCCCGCATGGGCGAGGTCGGGATGAACCTGCGGGTCCTCGGGTTCACCGCCTCGGTGGGCCTGGGGTGCGCGGTCTTCTTCGGGCTCTTCCCCCTGATCCGCTACGGGGTGGACGACCTGGCGGGGCAGCTCAAGGAGGGCGCGGCCCGGGGCTCCACCGGCGGCGGACCGGGCCACGGGCTACGGAACGGGCTGGTGGTCGCCCAGGTGGCCCTGGCCATGATCCTCCTCGTGGGCTCGGGACTCATGTTCCGGAGCTTCCTGGCCCTCCGCTCCGTGGATCCGGGCTTCGAGACCTCCGGGATCCTCACCGCCCGCATCACCGTCCCGACGGGGGAGATCTCGGATCCCCAGGAGACGGCGCAGTTCTTCCGGGACCTGCGGGATCGCCTCGCCGCCCAGCCCGGTGTGGAGGCGGCCGGCCTCATGACCAGCGTGCCCCTGGGCGGGGGCGGCGAGTCCTTCGGGGGCCTGGAGGTCGAGGATCATCCCCGGGACCCCGACGAGCTGCCGGTCTTCGCGGCCCAACCCCAGGTCGGAGTCGGCATGGTGGAGGCGCTGGGGATGGCGCTCGTCGAGGGACGCTCGTTCCAGGCCGGGGACGGCGGGGACGGCTTCCGGGCTGTGATGGTCAGCCGGTCGTTCGCCGAGACCTGGTGGCCCGAGGGAAGCGCCCTGGGACGGCGGATCCGCTACGGGGCGCCCGAAGAGGAGTGGTACCAGATCGTGGGCGTGGTGGAGGACACCCGGGCGCAGGGGCTGGAGGTGGAGCCCCGGGAGACGGTCTACTTCCCCATGCTCGGCGAGGCGAACGGACAGTACTTCCTGCCCCGGGGCCAGGACCTGGCCGTGCGGGTGTCGGGAGATCCCCTGGCCTTCCTTCCGGTCCTGCGCCGGGAGCTCCAGGCGCTGAATCCCCGCATCCCCCTCTCGAACCCCCGGACCATGAGCCAGGTCTTCCGGGAAGCCACGGCCCGGACCTCGTTCACCATGTCGCTCCTGGGTGCGGCCTCGGGGATCGCCCTCCTCCTGGGACTGGTGGGGATCTACGGGGTGATCTCGTACATCGTCTCCCAGCGCACCCGGGAGATCGGAGTGCGCATGGCCCTGGGCGCCTCCGCACGGTCGGTCCGGAGCATGGTGGTCCGGCACGGTCTGGTCCTGGCCGTGGGCGGCGTGGTGCTGGGGCTCGGCGGGGCGGCGCTCCTGAGCCGGGTGATGTCCAGCCTGCTGTACGGCGTCGGCGCGCTCGATCCGGTGACCTATGGCGTGGTGGGGGCGGCCCTCGTGGGCGTGGCGACGCTCGCGAGCTGGATTCCGGCCTTGCGGGCGGCGGGCGTCGATCCGAGTCGGGCCCTGCGAGCCGACTGACCGGAGGAGGGGGATCGGCCGCAGGCAGGGAAACGACGGGACGGAACGCCCGGCCCCGCGAAACGAAACGAGATGGAACGTTCCACGGCGTTTCGTGGAACGCCGACCGGGAATGGGCGCTCGACACGTCCGAGAACGTAACCGGTTGCTTGACAAACACTTGTGGCGCCACGGGGGCCCTGTGCCCTCGTGGCGCACAGGTTGCGTGCCATCGGGGCGAGGCCGGGGCACGAGGCTCCGGCACCTCCCGACTCCGGAGTCGTCCCATGCGCAGACTGTCGTCTCTCTTCGCCGTCGCGGTGGCTGCCGCCGCTTGCAGTGACATGCCCACCGAGAGTGCTCTCGACGCCCCACTCGCCGAGGCCCGGACCGGGCCGGCCGGGTACGCCGAGTACGAGATCACCGTGGAGAACCTGACCGCCGGCCAGGCCTTCACCCCTCCGGCGGTGGCGATCCACCGATCGGCCATCTCCCTCTTCGAAGTGGGCGAGCCCGCCAACGAAGCCGTTCAGCAGATCGCGGAGAACGGCAATCTCGACCCGGCGGTCGAGGTCCTCTCCAACTCCGTCCACGTCTCGGACTTCGGCGCCGCGTTCGGACCCACCATCGCGCCGCTGCTGCCGGGCGAGACCACCGGCATCACGCTGGTCTCGGAGCGGGGCGCCAAGCTCGTCTCGTTCGTGGCGATGCTGATCTGTACCAACGACGGCTTCACCGGGATCGACGACGTCCGGCTGCCGGACGCCGTGGGCGAGTCGGTGATGCTCTACGCCGACGCCTACGATGCCGGGACCGAGATCAACACCGAGGACTTCGCCGACATCGTGCCGCCCTGCCCCGCCCTCAGCGGAGTCCCGTCCGACGACGACGGCACCGGCATGACCAACCCCGCCCTCGCCGAGGGCGGCGTGATCATGCATCACCCCGGCATCATGGGTGACGACGATCTGGATCCGGGGATCCACGGGTGGACCGACCCGGTGGCCCGGGTCACCATCACCCGGGTGCACTGAGCACCCGGAACCGCCCATCGGTCCCGCCCGGCACCTCCCCCGGGCGGGGCCCGCGGTCCGGGGTGTGCCTCGTCACCTCCGGGCCGGATCCGGTTGCCGCCGTCTCGACGGCATCCGACCTTCTCCCACCGGCAGGCGCTCCGCCGCCCGGACCCCGGACTCCACACGCATGACCCTTCGTCGCGCCCTCCTCCTGCTCGTCGCCCTGGTGCTCCTCCTGGGGCTGATCCCGGCCGGGCTCCTCCTGGAGCGCCGACTGGGATCCGCGCTGCTGGACCGGGCCGAGGCGGACCTGGCCAACGCCCCGCGGGTGCTGGAAGACCGCATGTCGTCGGTGAAGACGGTGCGGATGATGCACGCCAAGGACTTCTCGGCCATGCCGTCCCTGGTGGCCGCCTTCGAGCGGGGGGACCTGGACGAGGCGCGCCGGATGCTGGAGGCCGCCGCCGCGTCGGTCCAGGAAGCCCCGGTCCTGGTGGACGCCTCGGGGCGACCCCGGATCGGACCCGGCCCCCTGCCCCCCGAGCTGGTCGAAGCCACCCGGAGGGGCGAGATGCCCGTGGCGGTGGTCCAGATCGACTCGGTGCTCCACCTCCTGGCGCTGGCGCCGGTGGGCACCGGCGCGGACTACATGGGCGCGGTGGGGGGGAGCACGCCGTTCGCCGCCGAGGAGGCGGCCGCCCTGGCCGGGCTCACGCGCTCCGAGGTGGTGATCCTGAAGGCCGGTGGCGAGGTGGCCGCCAGCACCGTCGATCCCGCCACGGCCCTCGTCCTGGCCGATCACGCCGAGTCCAGCCGCGGCGCCGTTTACGCCCGGAGCCTCCCGGCGGGCGAGGTCCTCGTCACCGCGTCCCCGGTGGACGAAGGAGAGGTCCTCTTCCTGAAGGACGTGGACCGGGAGCTGGCGATCCTCCCGCAACTCCGGCGCACGGCGCTGGTCACCACCGCGGCGGTCCTGGCCTTCGCCCTCCTGGTGGGCGCCCTCTTCGCCGGCCGCCTGGCGGCTCCGGTGTCGCAGCTGGCCGACGCCGCCGAGGACTTCGGGGCGGGTCGGCCCGAGCTGCCCCTGCACTCGTCGTCGATCCTCGAGGTGCGTCGCCTGGCCGGGTCCTTCGGCACCATGCGGGAGACGCTGGCCCGGCGCCTGACGGAGCTGGAGGAGGCGAACGCCGCCCTGGCCGACGCCAACGCGGCCCTGGAGGAGGCCAACCAGGCCCTGGAGGATCGCCAGACACGGCTGGCCACCCTCCAGTCGGAGCTCGTGCAACGGGAGCGCCTGGCCTCGTCGGGGCGCCTCCTGGCCCAGCTCGCCCACGAGATCCGCAACCCGGTGGCCAGCGTCCGGAACTGCCTCGAGGTGGTGCGACGGCGGGGCCGGCTGGAGGGCGAGGCGGCGGAGTTCGCGGACATGGCGGTGGAGGAGCTGCTGCGCATGCACGAGCTGGCGGAGCGCATGCTGGACCTCCACCGGCCCCGTGAACGGGGACAGGCGTCCTGCGACGCCGCGGCCGTGGCCCGGGAGACCGTGCTCCTGGTCCGGGCCGGCGCCCCGGACCGGGGCAACGTGTCCTTCTCCGGAGGCACGGAGGCCCCCGCCGCCATTCCCCCGGACGACCTGAAGCAGGTGCTCCTGAACCTCGTCCTCAACGCGGTCGAGGCGGCCCCGGCGGGCTCGCCCGTGGAGATCGTCGCAAGGCGCGAGAACGGTCGGGTGCGCCTCGAGGTCCTGGACCGGGGCCCCGGCCTCGCACCGGACGTCGGCGACCGCATCTTCGACCCGTTCTTCACCACCAAGGACGAGGTCCACGGGGTGGGCCTGGGGCTCTACACCGCCGAAGGCCTGGTGCGGGCCGCCGGCGGGACGCTGAGCGCCTCGAACCGGGACCCGGGCCCGGGGGCCCGTTTCGTGGTGGAGCTCCAGGCCGCCGACGTCCCGGCGGCCACTCCCGGGACCGGGACATGACCGGCCGGATCCTCGTGGTGGACGACGACCGGGTGTTCCGGCTCTCCACCGCCGCGCTCCTCGAGGGGGAGGGCCACCGGGTCACCGGAGCCGCCGACGCCTCCGAAGCGACGGCCTGCCTGGCCCGGGACCGCTTCGATCTGGTGATCCTGGATCTGCGGATGCCGGGCCTGGACGGGATCGGCCTGGCCGAGGTGCTCCGGACCCGGGGAGAGGGCGTCCCCATCCTCATGATCTCGGGGTTCGGCACCGTGGACGCCGCGGTCCGGGCGCTCCACGGCGGGGTGGACGACTTCCTCACCAAGCCGGTGGAGCCCGAGGTCCTCCTGGGCCGGGTGGCAGACCTCCTGCGGCGCCGGCCCGCGGCCGGGGGAGATGCCCGCGAGGCACCCCTCGGCGGCATGGTGGGGCGCTCGGACGTGATGGACGACCTGTACCGGGAGATCCGGCAGGTCGCCGGCTCCAACGCGACCGTCCTCCTTACCGGGGAGACGGGCACGGGGAAGGAGCGGGCGGCTCGGGCCATCCATGATCTCTCGGATCGGTCCCGGGAGGCGTTCGTGCCGGTGAACTGCGCCGCCCTGGCCGAGGGCGTGCTGGAGTCGGAGCTCTTCGGACACCTCCGGGGCGCCTTCACCGGCGCGGTCGAGGACCGGCCCGGACTGATCCGCTCGGCCCAGGGCGGCACCCTCTTCCTGGACGAGATCGGGGACGTGTCCCCCGCCGTCCAGCAGCGCCTGCTGCGGGTCCTCCAGGAGCGGGAAGTGGTGCCGCTCGGGGGGACCCGCCCCACCCCCGTGGACATCCGGCTGGTGGCGGCCACCCACCGGGACCTCCGGAACCGGGTCCGGGAAGGGGCCTTCCGGGAGGACCTCTTCTTCCGGTTGAACGTCTTCCACATCCACGTGCCCCCGCTCAGGGAGCGCCGGAGCGACATCCCGCTCCTGGTGGACCACGCGCTCCGGCAGCTGGGCGGGGATGGAACCACCGGCGTCTCGCCGCTGGCGATGCGCGCCCTCCTGGGGCACCCCTGGCCCGGCAACGTCCGGCAGCTCCTCTCGGCCCTGGAAAGCGCCCGGATCCGGGCGGGGGGCGGTCCGATCCAGGCCCATCATCTGCCGGAGGAGATCCGGAACCGGGGCGACGCGATCGGGAGCGGGGACGGAGACGACCGCTACCGGCAGCGGGGGGACGACGCCTCCGAGAAGGACCGCATCCTGGAGGCGCTGGCGCGCGCCGACGGCGTGCGCGTGCGGGCCGCCGAGCTCCTGGGGATGGGACGGACCACCCTCTGGCGGAAGATGCGGGACTACGGGATCGACGCCCCGGAGTGATCGCGGCGGGGCGCCGAGGGACGCCCCGGATCTCAGGCGGTCCCGCCTCCCGGCGGATCGTCCCAGAACCCCGCCAGCTCCACGAAGCGGCCCTCCCCGTCCAGGCGTCCCACGTCCAGCCCCTCCCCCACCACGGCCCCATCGGGCCCCGTCAGGCGCCAGGGGAAGTGGACCCGGCCATGGGTCTCCCGGATCGGGCCCGTCCGCTCCATCCCCACCCCCGGCATGAAGCGACGGGCGTTGGCGATGAAGGTCTCCATGGCCTCCCGCCCCGGGACGTAGCCCATGCGGTCCACGAAGAGCCCGTCGGGGGCCCAGCACCCGGCCAGCAGGTCCCGCCGGCGCTCCGGGTCCTCCTCGTTCCACGCCGCCACGAAGGCGTCGATCCGGGACTCCAGGACCGGGGCGAGGGCCTCCCGGGCCGCCCGCCAGGCGAGCACTCCGAAGTAGTGACGCCATCCCCCCAGATGGCCCTGTTCCAGGGCCCGGTCCGGCAGGCCGGTGTGTCGGAGGGTGAGGAGCGTCCCGCCCTCGAGAGGCTTCAGCTCCACGGCGACCGTGGAGGCGCCCACGTCCAGGCCGTTGGCCCCGCCGGTATAGCCCCAGGTGAAGACGATCCGGCGGTCCCGCTCGGCCTCCACCACCTCCCCCCGGGCGGGCGGGGCCTCGTTCGGGTAGCGGACCACCAGCCCGCCCCCGGGCCGGGCGTCCAGCTCGCTGTCGGCACCCATCCAGCTCTTGAAGCGCTTCGGATCGCTGAAGTAGCGGTAGACCACCGCGGGGGGCGCGGCGATGTGCAAGGTCAGCTCAATCCCGTCCGTGTCCGCCATCTGCCGTCTCCTCCTCCACCAGGGTCTTCAGTCGGGTCAGCCGATCGCTCCACTCCGCCTCCAGGGCCACCGCCAGGGGGCCTAGGGCCTCGCGCCGGGCCCGGTACCAGCGGCGCCGACCCTCGGGGCGCACCTCCACCAGGCCCGCCTCCCGGAGCACCCTCAGGTGTTGCGACACGGCCCCGAAGGTCACGTCGAAACGCTCGGCGATCTCACCGGCCGGGCGCTCGTCCTCCCACACCAGGCCCAGGATCTCCCGGCGGATGGGTGCGGCCAGCGCCCGCAGCACATGTTCCATGGTCTATATTTTAGAATTATCTAAAACAACGCAAGGCGGATCGAGCTCGCTTCCGCTCCGAAAACAGTACCCCACGGGGAATCCCGTTTCCGGAGAGCATCGAACCGCCCCCCATCGCCTCGTCCTCCCAACCCCTCCCTGCCCGCGCCCCTCGGAGAGGGCACACCCGGGCCAGGACCGGGATCGGTGGCTGGACCGGACCACGCCCCCTGCATCGTCCACTCTCTGTAAGCACAGATCTTGCATAGAGATGGAACATCTCAACGACCATCGACAGACCTTCAAGACGCAGGAGGCCCCCTTGAATTTCCGCTCCCCCATCCTCGCCATGACTGCACTGGCCGCCCTCGCCGGCTGCAACGACGACCCGTCGGCCCCCGAGGGCACGGTTCCGGTGAGCCTCTCGGTCGCCGTCGGTTCGACCGTGCCCGTCGCCGCCGACCGGGCCGCAACCCCCCTCCTGGCCCTGAGCGAGACCTTCGACGACGGTACCAACGAGCTGGTGATCGATCGCGCCGCACTCGTTCTCAGCGAGATCGAGCTCGAGGGGACGCTGGACGCCTGCGACGCCCCGACCTTCGACGACGACGGATCCGACGACGACGGGTGTGAGGAATTCGACGCCGGCCCCTTCCTCCTGGAGCTCCCCCTGGACGGGAACGTGGACCAGGTCCTCGAGGTCTTCGTGGCTTCGGGGGTCTACTCCAAGCTGGAGTTCGAGCTCGACAAGGTCGACGACGACGATTCGGCCGAGACCGCCTTTCTCCAGGCCCACCCGGAGTTCGATGGCGTCAGCGTACGGGTCGAGGGCACGTGGAACGGGGAGCCCTTCGTGTTCGTCCAGCAGGTGGACGCGGAGCATGAGCTCTACCTGAACCCGGCCCTGGAGGTCGCCGAGGGTGGCGAAGCCCGGAACCTCACCCTTCGCCTCGACATCTCCGCTTGGTTCATGCGAGGCGACGGGACGCTGGTGGATCCCGCCACGGCCCTGGAGGGCCAACCGAACCAGGAGCTGGTCGAGGACAACATCGAGCGGTCGTTCGAGCTCTTCGAAGACGACGACCACGACGGGGAGCACGACGAGCTGGAGGTGGGCGGCGACTGACGGTCGTCGATCCATCCCGCCCGCATCGCCTGGCGGGACGCCCGATTCAGTCCCGCCAGGCGATGGCGTCGATCTCGACCCGGAGCCCCTTGTCCGGGAGGGAGGCGACCTGGACGGTGGTGCGGGCGGGGCGGTGGTCCCCGAACACCTCGGCGTAGACGGCGTTCATCGCCTCGAAGTCCCGGAGGTCGGTGAGGAAGACCCCGCAGCGGAGGACCCTGGAGAGATCCGAGCCCGCGGCCCGGAGGATGGCCTCGATGTTCCGGAACACCTGCCGGGTCTGGCTCTCCACGTCGTGACCCGCCAGACGTCCCGTGGCGGGGTCCGTCGCCCCCTGCCCGGACACGAGCACCAGGCGGTCGAAGACCATCCCGGGCGAGTAGGGGCCCACGGGATCGGGAAGGCCTTCGGCGTGGACGGGACGGTGCGCGGAAGGGTCGGCCATCTCATGTTGGGTCGGAGGGACGGGCGGATGCGCCGCCACCATACAGTCGGGCGACGGAGGCCGACAGATGAGCCTTTCCACGACGAGGCGGGTGGAGCTGGACAGGATCCGGGACGACGTTGCGCGATGGTTCGCCGGGCTCCCCATGCCCCGGGGCGGAATCCGTCCCGCGTCGGGGTGGGCCCCCCTGGACGACCTCCGACACCTCACGCTGTCGGTGGCCGGGACCACGCGGGGCTTCCGTCTGGAGGGCAGCGAGTTGGACGAGCGGTTCGGGCCCGCGTCGCCGCCCGGCCGGAGCCGGGACGCCCTCGCCCGGTTGGCTCTCGAGGGGTTGCGATCCGGTGGGGTGGCCACGGAGGCGATCACTCCGGCCCCGCTCGCTGAGGCCGACGCGACCGAGGCCACCCGGGATCGCTGTGTCGCCGAGTGGCGTCGAGCCTGCGACGCCTTCCGGGAGGCGGTGGCGGTGTGGCCCGAGGCGGAGCTCGATCTGCACCGCTTCCCCCATCCGTTCCTGGGCATCCTGACGCTGCGGGAATGGATCGACTTCCACGTCCTGCACGCCCGGCATCACGTCCGGGTCGCCACCCGGAGGCTGGAGCGCTCATGAGCCGCCCGCCGATCGTCCTGATGCTGGCCGCCCTGTCCCTGCCGGCGGGCGCGGCAGGGCAGTCGCCTCGCCAGACCCAGACGGACCCCTACACCCGGTACGAGCTTCTGGCGCCGGGCTCCGGCGCATTCCGCATCCTGTACGACGTCAGCGCCACCACCCCGGGCGCCCGCCACTACTGGAACGGAGTCCGGGCGGGCGCCGAGGAGGAGGTCCACGGCGTCACCGATCTGCACACGGGGGCGCCGCTGGAGTGGGTGCTGGTGGATGGCGAACGGGCCCGGGCGAACGGCCTCGCCGGCGCCGCACCCGAGGGGCGCTTCATCCAGGTCACCCTGGCCCGTCCCGTGCCGGAGGGCGGACAGGGCCGGATCCGGATCGACAAGACCTACGTGGACCGGGGGAGCTACTTCGAGGACGGTGGGGACGTGGTCTTCCACCGTTCCCTGGGCATCCCCCGGAACAGCGTGGCGCTCCCCCCCGGCTACGAGCTCGTGGGGGCGAACCACCCCGTGCAGGTCGACACCGAGCCGGACGGGCGCGTGCGGGTGAGCTTCATGAATCCCGGCCCGGGAGCGGTGGACTTCCGGGTCAGGGCCCGTCCACTCCCCGGCGGGCCGCGACCCGCCCCCGTGGCGCCCCCCCGGGCGGAGGTGCCCACGGCGGCTTCCGGGGCGCCCCTCCAGGCGCGCGTGGGGTGGACCTTTCCCGAGCGGGCGTTCCAGGACCGGGACATCACCTATTTCCTGCAGCAGCCGGAGACCCACGCCTTCCGGCTCTTCCACGACTACACCGAGACCCGCCCCGGCGTCGACCGCTACCTCAACGTGGTCCGCGCGGGGAGCCGGGCTTCGGACCCCGAGGCCTGGAACCTGGACACCGGAGAGCGCCTCGAGGTCGAGCAGCTACGGGGCCGGGAGATCGAGGCCAGGGGGATCGACATCGGCTCCGAGGTCACGCCGGAGACCGAGGTGGTGGTGATCTGGTTCGATCCGGTGGCGGAAGGCGCGTCGACCCGGCTGAGGATCTGGGAAACGTACACCGATCCGGGTCGCTACCTGCGGGCCGGGGAGGAGTTCGTCTGGGACCGGGCGTTCGGACGATCCCGGAACACGGTGGTCCTCCCCGACGGGTGGTCGCTCACCGCCAGCAGCATCCCCGGGGTGGTCGACGAGACCGACGACGGGCGGATCCGGATCCGCTTCGAGAACCCGCGGCCCGACGAGATCCAGGTCTTCCTCCGGGCGCGACCGAGGGCGGACGAGGGGTGATAGCGGGGCGCCGTCCCCGCCCGACCTCTCCGACGAGGCCGGCCGCCCGGGCGGAACCTCCCGATCCCGTGCCCCGGTGGTCACTCCTCCTTGAGAGCCGCCACCGGCCGCACGCCGCTGGCCCGCCCCGCCGGGAGCAGGGTGGAGACGACGGCCACTCCGAGGAGCGCCACGGCCACCGCGCCCGCGTAGGTGAACCCCACGCCGCCCTCGAACAGCCCCAACGCGCGGGCGACCAACCGATACATGACGAAGGACAGGGGGAGGCCTAGGAGGAGGCCGAGCCCCACAAGCGTGAGGCCGGACCGCGCCACCATGCCCACCACGTTCCCCCGTCCCGCGCCCAGCGCCATCCGGATGCCGATCTCCCGCTGCTGCTGCGTCACGGCGTGGGCCATGACCCCGTAGATCCCCATGGCCGCCAGGAGGAGGGCGACGCCGCCCATGGCCATCAGGAAGAGGGAGATCGCCCGGGGCCCCGCCAGGGACTCGGCCACGAAGGCGTCGAGCGTCTGGATCCGGGCCAGGGGCTGGTCCGGGTTCACCGACCAGACGGCCTGCCGGACGTCGGCGATGGCATCGTTCGGGTCCCCGGGAATCCGGAGGGCGAAGCTCATGGACCGGGTGGGGACCTGGGCCATGGGGACGAAGAGGGCCTGGGCCCCCTCACCGGCCAGCTCGATCCGCCGCTGGACCGTGTTCTCCACCACGCCCACGATGGCCCGGTACCCGGTCTCGTCCCCCACCCGGATCCGCTTCCCCAGCGCCTCCCCGTCCGGGAACTCCCGGGCTACGAAGCCCTGGCTGACCACCACCACGGGCTCGGCGTCCTCGCGATCCATCTCCTGGAGGCCACGCCCCTCCAGGACGGCGACCTCCATGGTGGCGAAGTACCCGGGGCTCACCGTCTGATAGACCGCCCGGGGCGGGTCGGCGTCCTCGGGGAGGGTGTACCCCTCCACCTGATACGCTCGGGACGGCGTGCCCTCCTGGCTTCGGGGGAGGGCCCGCATGGCCGCCACCCCTTCGACCCCCGGCACCGACCGGAGCGCCAGCTCCAGCTCGTCGTGGTAGACCCGCAGCGCCTCCGGGGTCGGGTAGCGATCCTCCGGCGCCACCATGCTGAAGGTCAGGAGTCCGTCCTGACGGAAGCCCGGATCCTGGGACATGACGGAGTTGAAGGCCTCGGTGAGGAAGCCCGCTCCCGTGAGGAGTCCCAGGGCCACCGCGAACTCGCCGATGACGAACAGGTTCCGGAGGCGCTTCCGGGCACGGCTGGCCGTTCCGCCACGACTCCCTTCTCCCAGGGACTCCCGGAGGTCCCCACGGGCCGCGTGGAGCGCAGGCAGGAGACCGAAGGCGATCCCGGCGAGCATGGAGATCGCCACGGTGGCCGCGACCACCCCTGGATCCAGCTCCGGCCAGAGGGCCCGGGGCATCATGGGGGGCATGGCGGTCTGGATCCAGCGGACCACGAAGACCGAGAGCCCCACCCCGAGCCCACCCGCCAGCGTGCCCAGGGTGACGCTCTCGGTCAGGAGCTGCCGCAGGATCCGGGTCCGGCCCGCCCCCAGCGCCGTCCGCACCGCGACCTCCTTCTGACGCTCCTCGGCCCGGCTCAGAAGGAGGTTCGCCACGTTCGCGCAGGCGATCAGGAGCCCCGCCAGCGTCACCACGGTCAGGATCATCACGAGCATGGTGTCGGTGGGCCCCGGAAAGAAGCCCCGACCGGAGATGACCCGGGGCGCGATGCCCCGGGTGGCCTCAGGATCCAGCTCCCGGATCCGGGTCCAGGCCGCCTCGACCTCCGACTCCAGCCGTTCCATCGTGGCCCCCGGGGCCAGGCGCCCGAAGGCGATCCAGGCCCGACTCCCGTAGTTGTCCCGCGCGGCGGCGAAGTCGGTGGGGCGGAAGGCGTCGACGTTGGCGGGGATCATGTCGAAGGCCTCGGACATGACGCCCACGACGGTGTAGGGAGTCCCGTCCAGGGTCAGGGTCCGGCCCAGCACGGAGGGATCGCCCTGGAAGCGCCGCTCCCAGAAGCCGTGCTCCAGGACCAGGACCTGCCCCTGCCCCTCCACCCCTTCGTCCGCCCGGAAGCCCCGCCCCAGCACGGGTTCGACCTGGAGCACGTCGAAGAGATTCGGGGTCCCCACCACCAGGGAGAGCTGCTCCGGGACGTCCACCCCGGTGAGGTTGGCCGCCTCCACGGTGTAGGCCGTGGCGTCGGAGAGGGACGCCGAGGTTTCGTACTCGCGGAAGCTCCCCATGGACGCGCCGGCGAGCATTTCCACCGACGCCCCCACGGGGCCCTCCCGGAAGAGGACCAGCTCGTCGGGCTCGCCGTACGGAAGGGGCTCCAGGAGGAATCCGTCCAGGATGGCGAAGATGCTGGCCGTGGCCGCGATCCCCAGGGCCAGCGAGAGCATGGCGACGCCGGAGACCACCGGTGTCTTCACGAGCATGCGGACCCCGTAGCGGAGATCCTGGAGCAGCGTCGACATCCCTTCCCCCCCTCGCTGGACACGAAGAACCGGCTCGAGGGTCCCTACGGAGGGGCTCCCGAGCCGGTTTCGGTCCTGGGCGGAGGCGGGGCCCGGACCGGCCCCGGGAAAGGACCGCCGGGCGCCCTCCGCCGAGCCGGGGCGCCGGGCCCCGACCGCCTACCGGTGCTGGTCGATCAGGACCGGGTTTCCGTCCGGGTCCTCCAGGGTGATGTGGGCGGGTCCCTCGGATGCGGGGTCCGGCCGTTCCGCGAGCTCCAGCCCGTCCAGCTCGAGCTGCTCCGCCACCTTCCGCACGTCGGTGAACGCGTCCAGGTTCTGCGCCGTCTCGTCCCACCCGGGATTGAAGGTCAGGATGTTCTTCTCGAACATGCCCTGGAAGAGACCGATGAGGGCGTGGCCGTTCTTCATGATGAGGTACCCGTGGTCCGGGTTCCCACCCATGGAGTCGAACCCGAGCTTCTCGTAGAAGGCCTTGGAGGCCATGAGGTCCTTCACCGCCAGGCTCACGCTGAACGCCCCCAGGGACGAGACGCTCACGATCCGCCACCCGAGCCCGCGGCGGCGCCGGAGGACGAGGCTCCGGTCCCCGCCGGGCCCGCTCCGTCCGCGTCGCCCTGCCCATCCTCCTCGGTGATGGGCTCTGGCTTAACGGTGGGGTACTCGATGCCCAGCTGCTCCAGATAGCTGTCGTAGCGGGTGGCGTCGTAGTAGTAGGGCTCCATGAGGGGCCGCCACTTCTCCATGATCTCGGCGTTGAGCCAGATCGCCGGCTGGTCGGTCTCGGCGATGAAGGGGATGTACTCCTCCTCCGCCGTCTGGACGTCGTTGAAGTAGTCCCAGGCGGCGGCCACCGTCTCGCCGTCGAGGAAGAGGTCCAGCAGGGTCATGGCCTGGACCTCGGCTCCGGCCACGGCGCCCTTGTGGGCGATGGGCGTGGCCATGGCGATCCCGTTGGCCCAGTTGTGGCCCGGGCCGCCGGGGATGTTCGACGGATAGCGGAGCGTCACCGTGGGCATGTTCCACGAGATGTCGCCGATGTCGTCCGATCCCCCGCCCAGGGAGCGGTCCAGGTCCACCGGTCCGGCCAGCTCCGGGATGGAGTCGGCCAGCCCGTCCTCGTCCACGCCCAGCTCCCGTTGGAGGCCCCGGGCCAGGGTCAGGTCCCGCTCGTCCCACTCCGGCAGGCCGACGGCCTGGATGTTGGCGTAGGTCGCCTCGGCCACGGGTCGGTTGAAGTGCCGGCCGTACGCGGCGCCCACCGTCATGATCGTGTCGACCTCCGTCCCGGTCATGAGCGCGGCGCCTTCCGCCATCTTCGCCGCCGCGTCGTACTGCTCCTTGGTGAACTCGTAGTTCCGCTCCCGGAAGTAGAACCAGATCGTGGCGGTCTGGGGGACCACGTTCGGCTGATCGCCGCCGTCCACGATGATGTAGTGGGAGCGGGCGGCGGGACGCAGGTGCTCCCGCTTGTACTCCCAGGCCTGGGCCATGAGCATGACGGCGTCCAGGGCCGACCGTCCCCGCCAGGGCGACCCGGCGGAGTGGGCCGTCTCCCCCGTGAACCGGTACTGCACCGACCAGAGGGCGTTGCCCCCGCCCTGCCCCCAGGACATGCCGAAGTTCGAGCCCACGTGGGTGAAGAGGTTCACGTCGACGCCGTCGAACACCCCTTCGCGGACGAAGAAGGCCTTCGACGCCACCTGCTCTTCGGCGACGCCCGGCCAGATCAGGAGGCTCCCGGGGATGTCCTCCCGCTCCATGATCTCCTTCACCGCCAGGGCAGCGACGATGTTCACGGCCTGGCCGGAGTTGTGGCCTTCCCCGTGACCGGGAGCCATGGAGACGATGGGATCCCGGTAGCCCACCCCCGGCTTCTGGTTGGACTGGGGGATGCCGTCCACGTCCGAGCCCAGGGCGATGACGGGTCCCCCGGTGCCGTTGGTCCACCGGGCGGTCCAGGCCGAAGGCATGCCGGCGACCCCGAGCTCGATCTCGAAGCCCTCCTCCTCCAGGAGGCCCGTGAGGTAGCGCTGGGTCTCGAACTCCTGCATGCCCAGCTCGCCGAACGAGAAGAGGTGGTCGATGATCTCCTGGACGAGCTTCGCCCGGTCCTGGACCATGGCCCGGGCCTCCTCCTTGAGATCGTCGAGGCGGGGATCGGCCTGAGCGTCGAGGGCGGACGGGCCAGCCAGAAAGGGAGTGAGGGCGAAGGCGGTCACGAGGGACCAGCCCGTCGAGATGCGGCGCATGACGTGTCTCCTGTCGTCCGATCGGGGGGTGGATCGGGCAGTTTGGGGGCCGGACCCGAGTCGCACAACCTGGCCCTGCTGCGCCCCGTGGCACCCTTCGCGCCGGAGCCGGGTAGGGGGCGTCACCCCCCGAGCGTTCCGTCCACGCCATCCCGTCCGCAGGAGCCTTCGTGACCGACATCGACGTGCTCCGAGACCTCGGATGGGTCCTGGCGGCCGCCACGGCGCTCCTGCTCGTGGCCCGGCGCCTCCACTTTCCCTCGCTCCTGGCCTACATCCTGGCGGGGCTCGTCCTGGGGCCGCTTCTGGGTGTCCTGTCCGGCTCCGAGTCCCTGGAGGTCTTCGCCGAGCTCGGCGTCGCGCTGCTCCTCTTCGTGGTGGGGATGGAGCTCGGCTTCGACAAGATCCGCTCCGTCGGCCGGGTCGCGGTCGTCGGCGGACTGCTGCAGGTGGGGCTCTCGGCCCTGCTCGCGGGGGGTCTGGCGCAGGCCTTCGGTCTCCCCCTCGCCGGAGCGGCCATCGTGGGGGCGGCGGCCGCCATCAGCAGCACCGTGGTCGTGGTCAAGCTCCTGGAGCGGGCCGGGGAACTGGACGCCCTCCAGGGGCGCCGCGCCATCGGCATCCTCCTGGTCCAGGACCTGGTGGTGGCCATCCTCCTCACCCTGCTCGGGGCCGTGGGCTCCGGGGGCGAGGGAGGGCTCCTGGCCGGCGCGGTCACGGCCTTCCGGGGCGTCGGGATCCTGGCCCTGGCGGGGTGGGTCGCGTCCCGGCTGCTGCTGCCCCGGTTGCTGGCCTGGATGGGCCGGATCCAGGAGGGGCTCTTCGCCGTGGGCCTCGCCTGGGCCTTCGCCTTCATCATCGCCGCCGAGACCCTGCACGTCTCCATCGAGCTGGGCGCGCTGATCGCGGGCGTGGCCCTGGCCCAGTGCCCGCAGAACCACGAGCTCCGGCGGCGGGTCCATCCCCTGGTCGACCTGTTCCTGGCCGTCTTCTTCGTGGGCCTGGGCGCCACCATCGACCCCGGAGCGGCGCTCCGGAACCTCCCGCTGCTGGCCGCGCTCACCCTCTTCGTGGTGGCGGTCAAGCCGGCCCTCATCGCCGGGCTGCTGTCGGCGTTGGGCCAGCCTCGCCGGGAGAGCATCCTGGCCGGGATCACCCTCGGACAGGTGAGCGAATTCTCCCTGATCCTGGGCGCCATGGCCGTGGCCAACGGGCTTCTGGACGCCGACACCCTCTCGATCCTCGGCGTCCTGGCCCTGGTGAGCATCGCGTCGTCGTCGCTCCTGGCGCCGGCGGCCCCGGCCTTCCTGGACCGCGCCGAGGGCCCGGGCCTGGCCGGCCGGCTCCTTCGGCTCCTGCCGGAGCGGCGCCTGCCCCCGGAGGAGACCACCGTCCGGGCCGGGCACGTGGTGGTGGTGGGCATGAACGACCTGGGCCTGCGACTCGTGGACGGACTGCTGGCCCGGGGGCACCGGGTCCTGGCGGTGGACACGGACCTGGGCAAGCTCGGGCGCCTCCCCTGCGACACCCTCCAGGGGAGCATCGACGAGCCCGCGGTCTTCCGGGCCGCCGACGCCACCCGGGCACTCCTGGTGGTCTCCGCACTCCAGATCGAGGACACCAACCGCCTCCTGACGTACCGGTGCGTGGAGGCGGGCATCCCGGTGGGAGTCCACGCCTTCGATCCCAGCCTGGCCGACGAGTACCTGGGCCAGGGTGCCGACCAGGTCCTGGTGCCCAAGCTCGACGGCGTCCGACTGCTGGAGGACGCCCTCCGGAGCCGGGGGGTGCTGGGCTGATGCACGACATCGCCCTCCTCCTCGGCGCCGCGGCCGGCGGCTGGCTGGTGATCCGGGCCACCGGAGCACCTCCGATCCCGGTCCTCCTGCTGGCGGGCTGGGTCGTCGCCCGGGTCGCCCACCTGTCGGAGGGCATGGTCGGGGACGCGGTGGTCCTGGGCGCCTCGTTCCTCCTCTTCACCGCCGGGATGGAGCTCTCGGCGCGACGGGTCCGGAGCGAGGCGCCCACCGCTTTCCGGGTCGGCATCGTCCAGTTCGCGGTCCTGGGCATCCTGGGATGGGCCGCCGCCGTCGCGCTGGGCTACCGGGGGCTGGAGGCGGGCTACCTGGCCCTGGCCCTGACCGCCTCCTCCACCCTGGTGGGAGTGCGACTCCTGAAGCGCTCCCGGCGGATGTTCGAGCCCTTCGGCCGGCTGGTCCTCGGGGTCCTCCTCGTCCAGGACTTCCTGGTGCTCCTGGCGGTCCCCCTGGTTCTGGGGATGGCCTCGGGAGGGCGCACCGCCCTGACGGGCCTGGCGGGCACCGCCGTCCTGGGGGCCCTCACCTGGGCGGCCCGCCGGTGGATCGGCCCCCTCCTGGTGCGGGTGCAGGACGAGCCGGAGCTGGTCCTGCTGGGCGCCCTCAGCCTCCTGTTCGCCTTCCTGGCCGTCTCGGCGCAGGCGGGAATCCCCCTGGTGCTGGGCGCATTCCTGGCCGGCGTGGCCCTGTCGTCGTTCCCGGTGGACGGGATGGTCCGGGCGGTGACGACGCCCATCGGCGACTTCTTCGCCGCGATCTTCTTCACCGCCCTGGGCGCCCTGGTGGTGGCCCCGAGGCCCGAGCACCTGGTGGAGGTGGCGGTGCTGGCGGTGGTGGTGATCGGCGTGACCGTCCCCCTGGTCACCGTTCTCGCGATCCGGCGGGGGTTCTCCCTCCGCCCGGCCGTGGAGACGGGGCTCCTCCTGTCCCAGACCAGTGAGATCTCGCTGGCCCTCGGCCTCACGGGGATGCTCCAGGGCCACATCGGGGCCGGGGCCTTCACGGTGATCGCCCTGGTGACGGTGAGCACGATGCTCCTGACGCCGCTCCTGGCCACCGAGGCGGTGGTGGGCCTCATCGCCCGGCGTTTTCCCCAGCGCCGGCCCGCCACGGACGTGCCCCCGCGGGACCACGTCCTGGTCCTGGGGGCCGGCTCCACCGGGTCCATGCTCCTGGAGGACCTGCTGCTGTCCGGGTGCGCCCTGACCGTGGTGGACGAGGACCCCCGCCTGGCCGGCCGGCTCCGGGAGGCAGGGATCCGCGTGGTCCGGGGCAGCGCGTCGGATCCGGTGGTGCTGGAGGCGGCGGGCGCCTCCCGGGCCCGCCTGGTGATCTCGACCCTGCAGCGAGCCAGGGACGCCGGTCGACTCCTGGAGCTGACCCCCGACGTTCCGGTCCTGATCCGGGTGTTCGAAGCTCCGGAGGCCGAGTGGGTCCGGGCCCGGGGGGGCGAGGCGGTGCTGTTCTACGACGCCGCTGCAGGGCAGTTCCTGGAATGGGTCGACGAGGAGGGCGACGACCTGCGGGAGCGGCTCGCGGCGCGGCTGCCAGGGGGAATCCCTACGGGACTTCACCACCCCGGAGGTCCGTAGGAGTCCGAATTGTGAGGGAGGACCGGACTCGGGAGCTTCAAGTCGACCGCGATTCGTGCCGAAAAGGCGCCGTCGCAGCGACGATTCCCGACGACCCGAGCTCTCCGAGCCATGCCTTCCAAGACCCGTACCGCCTTCGGCCCCCTCTTCGCCGCCGCCCTGCTGCTCACCGTCGGCGCCTGCGAGGACGAAGTCACCGCACCCGAAGAGGAGCTCACCGAGGGGGAGATCACCCTCAACGCCTCCTCCCCCACCGAGTACGTCTACCTGTCCCTGGAGACCGGTGCGGTCGTGTCCGTCTCCGACCCCTACGCGTCCGACGACTGGGACATCGCCTTCCGCCGCTACGCCGCCAAGCTCAACGGTGGTGTGGCCGGAGGCGGTGACGTGGCCGGCTACAACGTGGCCAACAACGCCGGGGCCACCGGCCCGGAGGTCGCCGCCTTCACCCTGGACGACGCCGACGAGGCCTTCGCCGCCGTCACCGCGGCGGACATCTCCGGCGCCTCCTTCGTCGAGGACGGCCTGATCCCCGACGCCGGCGGCTCGTGGTTCCGCTTCTCGCCCCAGGCCAACACCCTGGTCGCCAACCCCGGGGCCGCCTGGCGGGTGCGGGAAGCCGAGGACGGCGGTCACGCCCTGTTCCGGATCGCCGAGCTGGTCTTGAGCGGCAACACCCCCGTCAGCGCTACGGTGGAGTACCGTCACCAGGACGCCGGCGGCGACCTGGGCGCCATCCAGACGGTGGCGGTGGACTACGGCGAGGGTGACAACCACGTCGACTTCTCGAGCGGTGCCGTGGTCACCCCGAGCGGCTGCAACTGGGACATCGTCCTGACCCCCGCGTTCGCCATCGACTTCAACGCCGCCTGCGACGCGGGCAGCTTCCCCGTGGATGGCACCGAGGACTTCACCGCCCTGGTCACCGCGGCGGACGCCCCGGAGTACGGCGCCTTCCTTTCGGCCATCTCCGGCGCGATCCCCAACTCGATCGACTCCCCCGAGGGCATCTTCTGGTACAACCTCGAGGAGACCCAGCGGCTGTGGCCCACCTTCAACGTCTTCCTGGTCCGGGACGGGAACGATGTCTACAAGGTCCAGGTGACGGACTACTACAACACCACGGGCGATTCGGGATACCCGACGATCCGCTACGAGCAGATCCGATGATCCGACGCCCCGGGATCCTCCGGGGGTGGGGGGTGGTCGTCGCCCTGGCGGCGGCCGCTCCCGCCTCGGCCCTGCAGGTCGGACGCGTGGTGGAGGCGGACTCCGGAGCGCCCGTGCCCGGGGCGGAGGTCACCTGGCGCGGCGAGGGCGTGGCCCCCGATCCCGTGTCGGTGGCCACCGGTGCGGACGGGCGGTTCGCCGTGCCGGCGACCTGGCGGGCGGTGGGCCGGGTGGAGGTGGCCGCCCTGGGGTACGCGCCCTTCACGGCGACCATGGACGAGGCCCGGGCCCGGGACTGGGAGCTGAGGCTCGCCGCCGATCCGCTCCACCTCGAGGACGTGGTGGTGACGGTGGCCGGGCGAAGCCAGGCCCGCTCCGAGGTGGCCCTCCCGGTCCAGCGGATCTCCGCCGGGGAGATCGAGGCCTCGGGAGCCGAGTCCGCCCAGCGCCTCCTGGCCGAGATCCCGGGCCTCCAGTCGACGCCCGGGACGCCGACCGGCAGCAACATAATGATCCGGGGCATCGGCGACTCCCGGGTCCTGGTCCTGATCGACGGTCAGCCCGCCGGGGGCGCCCTCATCGAGAATCGTGACCTGAGCCGGCTCTCGCTCGCGGGTGTGGAGGGGGTGGAGGTGGTGAAGGGGCCCCTGTCGTCCCTGTACGGATCCGACGCCCTGGGCGGCGTGATCAACGTCATCACCAAGGCCCCGGAGCGGGGCTTCCGCGTGGACGCCCGTTTCCTCCAGGGCACCCAGGGGCGCCAGGAAGCCGACGCCACGGTCTCCGGGGGGGGAGCGGTCGCGTACCGGGTCACCGGCTCCTGGCGGCAGCAGGACCAGGTGCCGGGGCTGGCCCCCGGCGAAGACGCCTTCTCCCGGGTGTGGGACCTCCGGTCCACCGTGCGGTACGGCGAGGCGGGATCACTGCAGCTCCGGGGGGACGCCACGGTGCTGCGGGAGCGCCAGCGCTGGCCGGTGGGCGGCGGTTTCTCGGGCTTCAACGACAACGTCGGCATCACGGCCTGGGGCGAGGCGCGGTACCCCGCCCTCGGCGGCACCGTGTTCGGCCGGGTGCTGGGCCAGGACTACTCCCACCTCTACCGCAGCGCCCGGGGCGACGCCCCCATCGAGGGCGGCGACGAGGACCGGCAGGACGAGCGGCTGTGGAAGGGCACTGCGGGCTGGTCCGCCACCCTGGGCAGCCACGGACTCGACCTGGGGATCGAGTACGCCCGCCGGGAGATCGCCTCGCCGGACAAGATCCTCGAGGACCGGGCCTCGGACACCCAGTTCGAGGCCTTCGCCCAGGACGCCTGGCGCCTCGGGGGGACCACCCTCAGCGCCGGCGTCCGGGGCACCTTCAACGACCGCTGGGGCGATGCCTTCTCCCCCACCGTGGGCGTGTCGTCCCTGCTGACCGACGAGCTCCGCCTCCGGGCCAGCGTCGGCCGGGGCTTCCGCTCCCCGTCGTTCAAGGAGCTGGCCTGGGACTTCGCCAACCTCGGCGCCGGCTATGTCGTCCAGGGCTTCGCCGACCTCTCCCCGGAACGGTCCTGGAACGTCTCCGGAGGCGTGGAGTGGGCCCCGTCGGCCCGCCTGACCCTCGACCTCGAGGTGTACGACAACGACATCGAGAACCTCATCGAGTTCGCCTTCGTGGGGAACACGCCGAGCGGCCTCCTGATCTACTCGCCCCGGAACGTGGCCCGGGCCCGGACCCGGGGGCTCGAGACGGGCTTCGAGTGGCGGGCCGGCCGTTGGCGGCTGGACGGAAGCTATGCCTTCCTGGACGCCCTCTCCCTGGAGACCGACCTGCCCCTGGACCGACGGGCCCGGCATTCGGGACGGATCCGGGTCGGGTCCGTCTTCGACGTGCTCCATGGGCTGACCGTGGACCTGGACGGGCACGTGACCGGGGACGCCCCGCTCATCGGCACCGACGAGACGGGTCTGCCCGCCGAGGTCGGCACCCAGGCCGCCCTCTACGCGCTGGACGCCCACGTCGGCCTCGAGGTCCGGTCGGGTATCCGCGTGGTGCTCGGGGTCGACAACCTGTTCGACCACCAGCCCGAAGGCTGGCAGGGCCTGGTGGGGCGGCGGTTCCGGATGGGACTGGAGGCGACGGACCTGTTCTGAGGGTGCGCCTCACACCGCCACGCAGTACAGCCGGTACACGTGGACGTCCCGGCTCAGGAAGCTGCCGGTGATCCCGGCCAGGAAGATCTGCCAGGCCCGCAGGGTGGGCTCGCCAAGGGAGGCCGACATGGTGTCCCGGTGCTGCATCATGCGCTCGTACCACGCGGTCGTGGTCTTGGCGTAGTGCCGCGTGAGGTTGACCACGCCCTCGACCTGGAACCCGTTCTTCTCCAGGGCCCGGACGTGCTCGCCCAGCGGGAACCAGTGGAAGCCCGGCCACACGTACTTCTTGTTGAAGGCGATCCCCACGTGGAGATCGATGGGGAGGCGGGAATACGAGGACATGAGGGCGTGGTGCAGGTACCGGCCGTGCCGCTTGATCCGACGACGGACTTCCCGCACGTACGGAACCAGGCCCCGGGGGCCGACGTGGCTGATCATCCCCGTCGAGGTGACGTGGTCGAAGACCCGCACGTCCTGGCGGTAGTCCCCCTCGTTGAGTTCCCACCGGCCCCGCTCGTGCACGGCCAGCATGCGGCCGCCCTCGACCACCTGGTTCCGGGAGTGGGTCCACCCCACGACCTTGCCGAAGTCGTGGCTCTCCAGGGCGACGTCGAGCTGCCCGCCGTACCCGCAGCCCACGTCCAGGAGGGTCTCTCCCGGGGCGGGTGCGACGTAGTCCACGGCGTCCCGGAACTTCCGCCACTGGGCCTTCTCCAGGGAGTCGAAGTCGTCGGCCTCCCCGGTGCCCACGCGCTTCACCTCGTCCAGGTCCCGCCGGTCCGGCTCCTCCCACATCCCGCACGAGTAGCTCATGTAGCGGCGATCGAGGTAGACGTTCAGGGCCTCCTGGGGGATGTCGTAGTGGCTGCGGACGCTGGCCCCGGCCCGCTTCTGGTTCTGGAACGCCACGGCGGGGAGCAGGTTGGAGAGGACGCGCAACGGATTCAGCTTCGCCGAAGAGGCCGCCCGGATCGTGGGGATGAGGTACAGGTTGCCCTCGAGATCCACCTCTCCAGCCAGGAAACGCTCGAGGAACGCCATGACGTCGAGCCTGAGGAGGTCCCGGCCCGCCGCCTCGTCCTTGATGTGGACCCGCAGGTCGTCCCCGGACCAGTGCTCGGCGTCGCCACCGACGTCGTACTGCCGGCCGTCCCAATCCGTCACGGAGATCCGGTGGGGGACTTCGCAGAGGGTCCGGGTGAGGAAGTCCTGAAGGGCCGCGGACCGCCTGGAGCGGTGCCTGGAGTCCTTCGGGGACGCAGTGTCGGATCCGACCAGGCTCATCGGGTCAGCCTCGTTCACCGGGGGCGTGATCCCCGGTCCGCCCCACGGGGCGCACCGGGGGTGAGGTGGGGTCAGTCTGAGGCCCGGCCGGCGGAGTTGGCAAGCGCGCGTGGCCCGCGACCCACGCCGCCGGGCCATCCGTCGCCACGGGCGTCGGGGCGTCGGACCCGGCGTGGGCCGCCCGGAGCGGCCGGGAGCGTCAGTGGGGCCAGTTGCCGAAGGGATCCTCCAGGGACGGGCTCTGGGGGGTGAACAGCTCGGCGCCGTCCGGGGTGATGGCCAGGATGTCCTCCAGGCGGACGCCGAACTCTCCCGGCAGGTAGATGCCCGGCTCGTCGCTGAAGGTGTTCCCCACCTCCAGCGGCACCGCATTGCCCTTCACGAGGTAGGGCCACTCGTGGCCGTCCATCCCGATCCCGTGCCCGACCCGGTGCGTGAAATAGGTGTAGCCCGGCCCGAACCCCGCCTCCTCGATGACCCGGCGGGCGGCGGCGTCCACCGCCTCGGCGGGCACGCCGGGCGCCGCCGCCTCCAGCGCGGCGGTCTGGGCCCGGTGCTCGATGTCGAACACCCGCTTCATCTCGTCGGTGGGGGATCCGAGGACGAAGGTCCGGGAGATGTCGGAGCGGTAGCCCTCCACGCCGCAGCCGCCGTCGATCAGGAGGATCGTCCCCTCCCGGATGACCTGGGGGGTGATGGATCCGTGGGGGAGCGCCGCGTACTCCCCGGTCTGGACGCTGGCTCCGCCGGAGAAGCCCTGCCGTTCGTGCGCGAGGCTGACGAGGGCGCCGAAGTCGCGCTGCGTCATCCCCTCCTCCATGGCGAGGTACGCCGCCTTGTAGGCGGTGAGGGTGACCTCGTTGGCGAGGCGCATCAGGGCGAGCTCGTGGTCGTCCTTCACCCCCCGGCACCCCGCGGTGACCGGGGTGGCGTCCACGACCTGCACCGTGGACGCGGCCCGGGCGATCCCGTTGCTGAAGCGGAACTGCATGGTCTCCTCGGCCCCGACCCGGCCCGTCGCCAGACCCCGGTCCCGGAGTCCCTCGGCCACACGCTGGTACGGGCTCTCGTGCTCCTCCCAGGTGCGAACCTCCCCTCCGGCCAGGGGGCCCAGGTCGAGCTGCTCCCGGGCCCGGTCCTCCTCGAAGGCCGGGCAGACCACGAAGGCGTCGCCCTGGACCGGCACCACCACGGTGAACAGCCGCTCGCCCCCACCCCACTGGATGCCGGTGAAGTAGACCATCGAGGTACCCCCGGTCAGGGCGAGGGCCGACAGCCCCTGCTCCCGCATCAGCCGGCGGGCCTTCTCCACCCGTGCGGCGCGCTCGGCGGTGGTGATGGGCGCCGCTTCGTCGGTTCGGGAGGTGAGGCGGGCGATGGACGGGGGCAGGTCCTCCTGGCCGGCCGCGGCACCTTCGGGCGCGCACGACGTGGTCAGGGCGCCGGCCGCGGCCAGCGAAGACGTGCCGAGGAAGTGACGACGGGAGATCATGCGGGGCTCCGACGGTGGGGGAACGGGAAGGCGGCAACCTGCGCCGCCCACGGCCCCGCCGCCAGCGGCCGCCCGGGCACCCCTGGCACGCCCGCAGCCGACCCGCCACACTGGCGCGGGGATTCCGGGTGGACGGGCGGGTGCACGACGGCCCGGTCGGCCCGGTCGCCGACCCAACCTCTTCCCGGATCTCTCGGAGCCGCCTCATGCCCGCCCGAACCCTCGCCCGTGCCGTCGTCGCCGTGCTCCTGGCGACCACGCTCTCCCCCGCCCCGGGCGCCGGTCAGGTTCCGAGCCGGCCCATGCTCTTCAAGGACTCCCGGGCCGAGGTGGCCCAGGCCCGGGCCCGAGGCGAGACCGACGTCCTGCTGGTGATGGCCGCCCAGCCCGGACGGGTCGGTGAGCTGGCCGCGGCCGTGGAGGGCGCGGGCGGCGAGCTCCAGTTCCGGGACGACGAGGTGGACTACCTGCGGGCCCGGGTCCCCCTGGACGGGATCGCCTCGATCACCGGGCACCCCTCCCTCCACAGCGTCGACGTGTCCCTGACCCCCGGACGCCCCCGGGCCTTCGCCCTGGCCGACGCCGAAGTGGGAGCGGGCCCGCTTCGGCCGCAGGAGCCCACCCGACGGCCCGCGCGCCCTTCGGCTTCGAGCCGCACCCCTCCCCAGTCCGAGGCCGCCGGCGACACGATCTGGCCGCCGGTGCTCTCGGATCGGCCGCTGACGGAACGGTACCACCCGTGGGGCGACACCCGGGCCCTGGGGTTCCTGGAGGCGAACCCCACCTACGACGGACGGGGCGTGAAGATCGCCATGATCGACATGAACCCGGACATGCTCCTCCCCGAGCTTCAGACGGCCACGAGCCTCGACGGCCGGTCCATCCCCAAGATCGCGGCCTACGGGACCGCCCTGGACGTGCGGGAGGAGGACGACGGCCGCTGGCTCCACATGGACGAGGTCGTGGAGGCCCGGGACGGGCGCCTCACCTACCGGGACACCAGCTACGTGGCTCCGAGGGACGGGCCCTTCCGCATGGCCCGCTTCGACGAGACGGCCGAGGACCAGAGCCAGGCCGAGGCGCTGGAGGGCGACGTGAACCGGGACGGGAATCCGGACGACTCCAGCCGCCTGTTCGGCGTGCTCTGGGACGAGGCCACCGGCGAGGTCTGGGTGGACACCGACCAGGACCACGACTTCTCCGACGAACGCGCCCTGCGGGACGGACGGACGTCGCCGACCTTCGGCGTCTTCGGGACCGACGATCCCGAGACCCCGGTGCGGGAGACGGTCGGCTTCGGGGTCCAGGTCGACGAGGACCGGAAGCTGGTGGCCCTGAACCTGGGGGCGGCGAGCCACGCCTCCCTCGTGGTGGGGGCGGCGGTGGGGAGCCGTGGGGACGACGGCCGGTTCGACGGGATGGCCCCGGGCGCCCAGCTGATCAGCCTCTCGGAGGGAGGCGCCGCCTACGGGCAAACGGAATCCACCATCCTCTCCACCCAGGCCGGGGCCGACGTGATGTACTTCGAGCAGAGCTCGTACATCACCCGCACCTACCTGCTGCGGGACGGCCGGCTGGTCCCGTCGGTGATCGGGGACCGGCTGGTGGAGCGCTACGGCGTCTCCATCCTCTCCCCGACCCACAACTATCCCATCGTCGGCGCGATCGACGACATCGTCATGGGCCGTGGCGTCATCGGGGTCAACGGGCACGAGTCGAAGGAGAACTTCTTCCTCAACCACGGCGTCCGGGTGGAGCACGACGACAACCTGCTCATCACGGGTGGCTACGGGCCCATGGGGAACGGCGACCTCAAGCCGGACGTCATCTCCCCCTCGAACTACGTGAGCACGGCCCAGGGATTCGTGGAGGGGCGGGCCATTCCGGGGCTCTTCCAGCTCCCGCCCGGCTACACCATCGCCGGCGGCACCTCCACGGCGACCCCCACCGCCGCCGGGGCCGTCGCCCTGCTGATCAGCGGCGCCCGGCAGGCCGGCCTGGACCACGACCCGTACACGATCAAGTGGGCGGTGACCCGTGGCGCCCGCTGGGTGCCGCACATCGCCGCCTACAAGCAGGGGAACGGCGTGATCGACGTCGCCGGCGCCTGGGAGATCCTGCAGGCGCTCGACGCAGGTGGGCTGCGGGTCGACATCCGCAGCCGCGCCGCCGTCCGACACCCCTACAGCCACCTCCTCCCCACCCCCCACGAGGGCGTCGGGATCTACGAGCGAGGAGGGTGGGCACCGGGGGACCGGAAGCGGCGCACCCTGACCCTCACCCGGACGTCGGGGCCCGACCGGGACATGACCTTCGACCTCACCTGGGAAGGGAACGAAGGCGGCACGTTCGCCTCGCCGAGGACGGTGACGCTGCCGTTGAACCGCCCGGTGGAGCTCGCCGTGACGGTGGCCCCCGAGGACTACGGGGTCCACACCGCCCACCTGACGCTCCACCACAACGAGGTGGTGGGCTACGCCTACCGGACCCTGGCCACCGTGGTGGTGCCCCGCCCCCTGAACGCCTCCAACGAGTACCGCCAGGAGGTGGAGCTGGAGGTGCCCAGGCCGGGCATCACGAGCCGCTTCATCGACGTCCCGGAAGGCACACGTACCCTTATCGTGGACCTGGGCTGGGAGGAGCGCGAGGCGGCCCTCGCCGTGTCGGCGCCGGACACCCGGCAGGTCCGGGGCCAGGTGATCGCCAGGAACGACGGGACGACCCACGTCATCCACGACCCCATGCCCGGCGTCTGGGAGATCCGCATGACGGACGTCGCCGACACCCGGACCTTCGACTGGGAGCAGGCCCGGAAGGACGAACCCGTCCCGCCGACCCCGGCCACCCTGACCGTCTCCGCCCACGCGGTGGAGGCGACGCCCATGGCGGACTCCACCGGCGTCGGAGAGGTCCGGCTCACCAACCGCATGGCGTCGTTCACCGGCGGGGTGGTCTACAGCGCGGCGGGGAGCGCCCGGCGGGAGCGCATGGAGCTCGCGGAGGGAGAGCAGCGGCTCTTCGAGATCGAGGTGCTGCCCGGCACACAGGCGATCCTGGTGGAGCTCGGGGAGGTGGCGGACGACGGGACCGACCTGGACCTGAACCTCTTCGACTGCACCGACGAGGAGGAGGGGTGTCGGGCGGCCCGGGTCGACTCCGATCCCGTCGGCCAGGAGCGGATCCTCCACACCGACCCCGCGCCAGGGCGGTGGACGGTGGTGGTGGACGCCTTCCGCGTCCCATCGGGGACCACGGCCGTGGACTATCTGGACGTGACCCTCAACCCCGCGTACGGCGCGGTGAATACCACCGACCTGCCGCAGGAACGTGCCCACGGGGATCGCTGGCTCGCCCGTCTGGGGACCTGGCTGGAGCACGGGACCCGGGAGGACGGAAGGGACCCCTTCGTGCCCGTGGTCGTGGGCGGTACGGTCCACGGCACGACGATTCCGATCTCGGTGCTGGAGGTCGTCCGCCGCTAGGGTGCGTCCACGGCCCGAGCCGGCCGTGCTTCAGGCGGCGAAGGCCCGCTCCGACACCGGATCCCGACGGTTGACCGGGGTCGGGGGCCCGACCATCATCCCCTCGATCCGGGGCATCTTCCGACGATGCCTTAAGCACCTCAGCCATTCCTGGAGTCCGCCGATGTCCGCGCTCCCTCGTACGTTCCCCCGCCCCCGTCGGCGTTCCTCGATCCTGCGGGCGTGCGCGGGCCTCGCGCTCCTCGTCGGGGGATCGCCCGCCGCCCTCCTCGCCCAGGAAGAGGCCGCCGAGGGATGGACGCCGGCGCTGTCCATGGAGTTCCGGGCGGTGGGCGGAACGGCCCTCTCCCCGGACGGCGAGTGGATCGCCTTCACCGTCCGGGAGCCCCTCATGGAGGGTGAGCAGTCCGAGTACCGCACCCACGTGTGGATGGCGGCGGCCGACGGGAGCGGGGCCCGACAGTACACCCGGGGCGAGGAGTCGGCGTCGAACCCGACGTTCTCCCAGGACGGGCGTCATCTCCTGTTCACCTCCGGACGCGGCGGGAAGAACCAGGTCTGGGCCCTTCCGCTGGCGGGGGGCGAGGCGTGGCAGGTGACGAACGCGCCCGAGGGGGTGGGCTCCTTCGCGCTGTCCCCGGATGGGGGGCACCTCGCGTACACCATGCAGGACGCTGCCTCCGAGGAGTGGGAGAAGGCGGTGGAGGAGAAGCGGGACGTCATCGTGGCGGACACGGACTTCCGCAACACCCACCTCTACATGGGGCACTTCGGCGACGCGATGCAGGAGAACGCCCACCAGGTCACCGACGGCGACTTCTCCATCACCGGGTGGGACTGGTCGCCGGACGGCACCCACATCGTCTACAGCCACCAGACCGACCCCAGGATCAACACGGGGCGCCTGAACGGCGACATCTCCGTGGTGGACGTCATGACCCACGACGCCGACGGCGAGCACACCTTCGCCACCCGGACCCTGGTGGGCGGAGCGGGTGTGGAAGGGACGCCGCGGGTCTCCCCCGACGGCGCGCTCGTGGCGTACGTGTCCACGGGATCCCAGCCGGAGCCGGTGGGGCTCGGCGACGTCTGGGTCGTGCCTTTCGAGGGGGGTGAGCCCCGGATGCTCCACGAGACCCACGACCGGAGCGGGGGCCTTCTGGACTGGACGCCGGACAGCCGGGCGGTGGTGGTGCTGGAGAGCATGGGCACCACGCGACACCTCCAGCGACTGCCCGTGGACGGAGGCGCCCCCGAGGCCATGACCGCGGGAGAGGGGGTCCTGGGGAGCCCGGACTTCGCCTTCGGCGCCGACGTGATGGCCTTCACCTGGGAGACCCCGGATCAGCCCGCCGACATCCACGTGAGCGCCGTCGACACCTGGGCCCCACGGGCGGTGACGGACCTCCACGCCGACATCGACATCCCCGCCATGGGCCGGACCGAGGTGCTGCGCTGGCCGTCCCAGGACGGGCGCTTCGAGATCGAGGGACTCCTGACCTACCCGGTGGGCTACCAGGATGGGGACCGGGTGCCGCTGGTCCTGAACGTCCACGGGGGGCCGGCCGGGGTGTTCAGCCAGTCGTTCACCGGCAGTCCCTCGATCTACATGATCCAGACCTTCGCCCAGCAGGGGTACGCCGTCCTCCGGCCCAACCCCCGGGGCAGCACCGGGTACGGCCGGGACTTCCGGTACGCCAACGTCCGGGACTGGGGCTTCGGCGACATGGACGACCTCATGGCCGGGGTGGACCGGGTCATCGAGATGGGGGTCGGGGACCCGGATCGGCTCCTGCTCATGGGCTGGAGCTACGGCGGGTACATGACCTCGTTCGCCGTCACCCGCACCGACCGCTTCAAGGCGGCGAGCATGGGCGCCGGCCTGCCCAACCTCATCTCCATGACCACCACCACGGACATCCAGGACTACCTGGTGGGGCACATGGACGCGGAGTTCTGGGACGACTACGAGACCTACGAGCGGCACTCGGCCATGTACCGGATCGGCAACGTCACCACGCCGACCCAGGTCATCCACGGAGAGAACGACCTGCGGGTGCCCTTCACCCAGGGGCAGGAGTTCTACCGGGCACTGCAGCGGCGGGGCGTGCCCACCGAGATGCTGATCCTCCCCCGGACGCCCCACGGCCCCCGGGAGCCCAAGCTCCTCATGGAGGTGACGCCCAGGATCCTGGCCTGGTTCGAGCAGCACCTGCCCGAGCAGCGCCGGGTGACGGAGGACGGCTCCGGCAGCTGAGGTCGTCGGGGGCGGACGGCCCGCGGCCACCCGCTCCGCGACGCCGTCCGCCCTGTCCGGTCCTGCGTGGCGCCCTCCCGGGAAATGCCCGCTACACCGCTCCGATCAGCTCCTGCCAGGCCGGGTTCTCCGGCGCGCCTTCCGCGCGCTCGCCGAAGAGGAGAGCGAGGAGATCGCCGTCGGCGTCGTAGAGCTCGAGGGACGTCACCCAGCCGGTCTCGGTGGGCTTCCTCACGATCCACGAGGCGGCGATCTCGCCCTCCCGGACGTGGAGGTTGAAGCCCGGGTCCAGGACGTTCAGCCAGCCTCCGTCGGTGGCCACGATCCGGTCGACGGGGCCGTGGTGGATCTGGAAGGTGCCTGGGCTCCGCACGAACACCATGAGGGGCACGCCGCCTTCCGATGCCCCCCGAAGGACGCGGCCCAGAGCGTCGGAACGGACGGCCGGGCGAGCCAGCTCGTCGTCCACGACCCGGAGGGCCTGGAGGCGTCCGACCTCGAGCTTGCGGAGGAGGTGGAAGAAGTCGTGGGTGTCGGCCATCCCCCGCCACCCTGCCTCCAGGGCGGACCGGTCGATGTCGGCGTCGGGCCGATCCACGGGGAGCACGCCAGGAGGCTGGATCCCGAGGTCCACCCCGGGATCGTCCGCCCCCTCGTCCAGGAGCAGGTCCGACACCAGCGCGTCCCAGGCGGCCATGTCTGTGCCCTCCCGGGCGTAGATCTTGTGGACGGCGACTCCGTGGGCGTCGAAGAACTGCAGGCAGTGGAGCTCCCCGGCCCGCCCCGCCGTCCGGGTGGCGAACCCGTGCGTCCAGAAGGCCGGGAAGATCCGGAGGTCGATGTCGTGGCCCACCACGCCGCAGGCGTGCCGGCCCAGGGAGACGTTCTCGTACACGCCGGTCTTCTCGTGGACGAACACATCGTTCCGGGTCAGGGCCATGACCTCGCCCAGGGCCTCCATCCGCGGAAGGAGGGTGGCCACGTCGGCGGTGATGCGCCGGACTCCGTCGCCGAGCCCGGTGGCCAGGAGCTCTGCTTCGCTGACCCCGAGACGGGTGGCTGCGGTGCGGATCCGCAGGCGGGGCTCCTCGGCGCGGAGGGCGTCCCAGGCGTCCCGGAGGGCGGCGGGGCTGTCGTAGGAGGTCACGGTGGTCAGGGCTGGCTCGGTTCGAGGGCCGTCAGCGAGGGCTGTCAGAAGGATAAGGTGTCGAAGGCGTCGGGACCCGACGCCCCGGTGGCGATGATCATGGGTGTGCCGCCCACGGGATCCGTGGGCACCACCGATTCCACGCCAAAGGTGTCGCCGATCCGCCCCGGCGCGCGGACGTCCGCCGGCGCTCCGACGGCCACCGCGGCGCCCCGGTGCGTGAGAAGGAGTTCGTCGGAGCGGCGGGCGTCCAGGTGCGGCACATCCGCCGCGCCCGGGGTCGGCACTGTTGCAGTACCCCGGCACCTTCGGGGACCTCCCCGAGACCTCGCGTCCCCCCATCGCCCCGCCGTTCGTGGGCCTGTGACCGCACTTGGGCAGGTGGGATGATTCTTGCTAAGATGATCTCTAGATGAAAAGGTAAACACATGCTCACGACGACATCCAAGCACGCGCTCCGGACCCTGGTGGCCCTGGCCGGGCAGCGGGACGAGACCTTCGTCCTCGGCCGCACCCTCGCCGCGGCCACCGAGGTGCCGACCAACTACCTCGCGAAGATCCTCGGCACGCTGGGCACCGCCGGTCTGGTGGAGGCGGTCAGGGGCCGCAACGGCGGCTATCGCCTGGCCCGCCCCCCTGAGGACATCCGCCTCGTCGAGGCGGTGGAGCTCTTCGAGGGAGTGCGGACCGATCCGTCGTGCGTGCTGGGCATCCACGAGACCTGTTCCGACGCGACGCCCTGCTCCGCCCACCACCTCTTCCGGGACGTCCGGGCACGCTACGTCGCCTTCCTCGAACACACCTCCATCGCCGATGCGGCACGGATGGAGGACACCCACCTCCCCTCCGGTAGACCGCCATGACCCACCCCGAGCTCGCCCGCATCGCGTCCACCCTGGGTCCCCTGGACTTCCCGAAGAAGTTCGCCGTGGAGACCTGCGCCGAGTGCAACCTGGCCTGCAGCATGTGCTATCACCCGGGCATGAAGCGGCTCAAGGGGGTCATGCCCCTGGCGCTCTGGCGGCGATTGGCCGACGAGATCGCCTCGGTCGCGCCCAGGACCGAGTGCTGGTTCTCCTTCTGCGGCGAACCGCTCCTGGAGCCCGACCGCCTCTTCGAGATCCTGGACTACGGGCAGCAGGTCGGGTTGCTCTCCCTGAACGTGAACACCAACGGCATGCTCCTGGACGCCGAGGTCTCGGACCGGCTCCTGGCCTCGGGCGCCCACCTGGTGGTCGTCGGCATCGACGGCTTCACGGCGGCGACCTACGAGCGGGCCCGCGTAGGCGCGGATCGGGACACCGTCTACGGCAACGTCGAGCACCTCCTGCGGCGGCGGGACGCCCTCGGCAGCGACCTCGAGATCCAGGTCCAGTTCATCGAGATGGACGACAACCGCCACGAGCTGGCCGCCTACACGGATCACTGGCTCCGCCAGGGCGCGGTCGTGAAGGTCCGGCGGCAGCTCAGCTGGGGCGGGAAGTTCGAAACGTCGCTGTGCGTGCCCGCCGAGGAGCGCATCCCCTGCCCCTGGGCCATCACCATGATGCACGTCTTCTGGGACGGCCGGGTGCCCCGGTGCCCCGGCGACATGGAGGGCGAAGAGGGGGTGGGCAACGCCTGGGAGGCCTCCATCGTCGAGCTGTGGGCCGAGCTGGGACGGTACCGGACGCTTCACCTGGCTCATGATTTCGACGCCCTCCCCGATCGTTGCCACTCGTGCCAGGACTGGATGACGGGGGCGGCGGACCGGATCCGGCCGGCGGGCGCGTCCGCGGGCGAGAGGTCTTCGTGAGCCGGGCGTTCGACCGCCCACGGAAGGGCTCGGCGAATCCGACTTCCGACCGCCCTTCCCGGTCCGCGGGTGGAACCCTCTACCTGTGCGGCGCCGGGAACTCCGAAGGGGTGCGGCTCGCGCTGAACGTGGAGGCGTCGGCGCGGCGTTTCGCGCGGATCGTCCTCCTGGACGACGACCCGACCACCCACGGGCGGGCGCTCCTGGGCGTCCCGGTGGTGGGGACCTTCGACCTCCTGAGCGAGGCCGATCCAACCCGGGACGCCATGGTGAACCTGGTGGCCCGGACCACCGGGGGTCGGCGCCGGGCCGGAGAGCGGCTGGCCGCCTCGGGACTCCCCTTCGCGCCGCTGGTGGCCCCCGGTGTGGACGTGCTCGGCGCCACCTTCCACGACGACGTGGTGGTCTATGCCGGAGCCACCCTCGGGCCCGAGACGGTGCTGGGCCCGGGCTGCGTGGTGTTCATGGGCGCCGTTGTGGGCCACGAGTCCACCGTGGGCGCGGGGTGCGTGCTGGCCTCCAACGCCGTCCTCAACGCCCGGGTGGTCCTGGAGGACGGCGTCTACGTGGGGACCAATGCCACGGTCCTGCCCGAGATCCGGGTGGGGGCGGGCGCGACGGTGGGTGCCGGCTCGGTGGCCATGGCCGACGTACCCGCGGGCGTCACGGTGCTGGGGATTCCCGCCCGGGCGATCGGCGCCCCTCGCGAAGGACCGGCCTTCGACGGCACGCGGGAGTCCGGCGGACCCGCCTCCCCGGCCCACGCCGGGCCAGGGTCGCGCGGGTATCCGCCCTTCGACCCCGGGGCCCCGGACCCCTTGGCGTGGGAGGACCGGGTCTCCGCAGCGTGGACCGAGGTGCTGGGCCGGGCAGGGCTCCCACCGGACGTGCCGGTGTTCGACCTGGGCGCGGACTCGCTCGCAGCCCTGCGGGTCGCGGAGATCCTGAGGCGGAACGGCGCCGACGTGGGAACCGTGGACCTGTTCCGGCACCCCACGATCCGGGGCCTCGCCCGGCACCTCGCCAAGGCGGCCGAGCCCGTCGTGCCTTCGAGGCCGGGGGCCTCCCCTGCCCCCTCCCCTGGAACCACCGCCCGCGGGCCCTCCCGCCCGGCGACGACCCTCGACGGGCCCGCAGGGACCGGGTCACCCGATGCGGACGACCTCCTGGACGCCGTCCTCGAGGCATTCCGTCGCGCTCTCGGTCGGGCGGACGTGTATGCGGACAGCCACTTCTTCGACCTGGGGGGAGACACGTCGGCGGCACAAACGGCCTGTGAGCTGCTGCGGGGCCCGGTCGGGGAGCCCATCTGCTTCATGCAGGTCGTCCGGCGGCCGACGCCCCGGGAGTTCGCCGACCACCTGCGAGGCCACCTGGGCCACCCGCCCGAGTGTGTGGCGCAGGGGGTGCTCCGGCGGCTGGTCCGCCGCGCGGTGACCCACGGGGGGTGAGCCGGGCGGGTCCGCGAGAACGGGTACGGCCGGGGGGACGGACCTGCTTGCCTCGCCCCCCTCGGAGGAGCATGGTGCCCTGGTGCACACCGTACCGGCGTCCCCATCCGCCGCGCTCCTCGTCGCCTTGAGCGGGCTCGCTGTCGCCATCCCCCACGATGCCGCGGCGCAGTCCCACTACTGGAGCGACCACTTCGGCAACGAGTCCATCCTCCTGAACGGCACCGTCATCGGCAGCGTCACGGATGCCGGAGCCGTGTTCTACAATCCCGCCCGACTCCTCCACCAGGAGGACCCCGTGCTCCTCGCCGGCGCGAAGGCGTACGAGTGGACCAGCACTCGGGTCTCCGACGCCCTGGGACCCGACGAGGATCTGGCGACCTCCGGGTTTCGCGGGGTGCCCGGCTTCGTCGTGGGAAGCTTCACGATCCCGGCCCTCGAGGGCCACCAGTTCGCCTACGGGATCCTCACCCGCTACCGGGGGCGCTCGGCCTTCACCGTCCGAGAGGAGCGCCAGTCGGTGGTTCCGGCGCTCCCGGGCGACGACCTGTTCGTCGGCTTCTCGACCTTCGGAGCCGAATACAAGGACGACTGGTTCGGTCTCAGCTGGGCCCGGCCGGTCACCGACGACCTTGGCCTCGGGGTCTCGCTGTTCTACTACGACCGGGACTTCGCCCGCCGGAGCTTGTTCGACTACCGGGCGGTTGACGACCTGGGAAACGCGGCCACCCTCCAGGTGGAGCGCGGCTACTCGGTGGACGACAAGGGCCTGGTGGCCAAAGCCGGGCTGGCCTGGAGACGGGACGGGATGTCCGTCGGTCTCTCCCTCACCCTGCCGTATTGGTCCTTCTCCGGAAAGGGGAGGGTCAGCTTCGACGACTTCCTCATCGGGATCCCGGATTCCACGGGGACGCCGGACGCCGCGCTGCGCAGCCTCGAGCAGAGCGGACTGCCGCTGGACTGGAGGTCCCCCTGGTCGGTCGGCGCCGGCGTCGGTTGGGTGTCCGGCCCCTGGCAACTCCACCTCGCGGCGGAGTTCTTCGGGCGCGTCCCGGCCCATGTCCTGCTGCGGACGGACCCCGACCGCGAGCAGCTCGGTGTCGGGAATCCCGTCGACTACAGTGTGACCGACGAGCGGAGGGCGGTCCTCAACGGGGGGCTCGGGGTGCGCTGGGCGGGCTCGGACCGGATCGCGGTCTTCGCGAGTGTCGCGAGCAACGTCTCCGCCGCGCCGGACAGCGTGATGGACTTCTCGCGGCTCGACACCACGGCCAGCCACACCAGCCTCCAGTCCGACTTCGTGCTGGTGGGGGGAGGCGCGTCCGTACGGACGCCCTGGGGCGACTTCACCCTGGGCGCCAGCTGGCAGGCCGGACGGGACGGGCAGGCCCGAAGCCTGGGCCTTCCGGATGGGACCTCGGGACCGGGCGGCGGCAACCTGAGCGTCCACGTCACCCAGTGGCGCTTCCTCGCTGGATTCTCGATTCCCCGCCTGGGGGAGCTCCTGGGTGACGTGGTGGGCAGCTGACCGGGCCGGCCCGCCCGTCGGTTCGACTGCCCGGCCGGTCGGCGGGTGCTCGTCGTGCCGTCCTCTTCGTTCTGGCGACCCCAGGCCGTCGGGCGGTCGCGGTCTCCCCTCAGGCGTGTCCCGGGTCCCGGCCTGCGGTGAGCAGGGCGTTGAAGAGCACCCGGAAGGTGGCCCGGGGCTGCCCGCGCCACTGGGGACGGAATCCCAGCAGGAGGACCCGTCCCGCACCGTGGACCACCTCCACCGCGGCGGCCCGTCCCTGGATCCGGTCTTCGCCGAGCAGATACCCGGAACGGAGCGGTGAGCCGTCGGACCCGTACCGCGCCAGGACCGTGCCCTGGAAGCCGTCCCCCGTCTCGAACACGGGGCTCCGATCGAAGAAGATGCTGGCCCGGGCCCTCATCCCCGCCATC
>DATHRY010000109.1:0-3464 GCA_035464715.1 Longimicrobiales bacterium | reverse complement strand
CGGCAACGAGTTCGACATGGAGGAGGCCGTGGAATTCGCCGGACGGTGGACCCCCCGGGGCTGGCTCCCGGACGGCGAGCTGGTGCGGGGCGAGCAGCAGCTCTACCTGCGTCAGCCGGGCTACGGCACCAGCTACGTCACAGGGAAGATCCAGATCGAGGAGCTCCTGGCCGAGGAGGCCCTGGAGCGGGGCCAGGACTTCACCATCCGCGGATTCTTCGACGACTTCTACGCCGCCGGCGTGATCCCCACGGTGCTGGTGCGCTGGGAGATGACGGGCGAGAAGGACCCGATCCTCACGGCCGCGGAGCCCGGGGGCAGCTGACGGCCGACGGCGCGACCGACGCCCGCGCTCGGGGGCGGCCCTTCCGGCACACCAGGCCCGCGTCGGCGAGGGCACCGCCGCGGGCCTGGACCAGATCGGCCAGGTCCCTCCTCCCTCCGGCGACCGCCCCACGTCCGATCCTGGGTCATTCGGCAGGGCGTCTGGAGGGTCCGGGCTCCGGGCGCCCAGGGGCCTTCGGGACCGCCGCGGCGCCGTACGCCGACAGATTAGGCGCCGCGCGGAAGGGGAAGCAAGCACTGCGGTGTTCCGCGGCCCGTCCGGGCCGGACCGCGACCCTCCGTCCAGAAGGACGTCTGCGTCTACCGCTTCACGAACCGGGACACGAAGAGGATCCGGTCGAAGGTCCGATCCAGCGAGGTGGCCCGGAAGCCCTCCATGCCCATGACCCCCACCAGCGCGACGCGGTCTCCCTCCTCCAGGTCGGTGACGGGCCCGGCGGACCAGACCTCCTCCCCCTCCACCTCGAGGCGCGCGTAGGTGTAGCCGCCGGACTGGATCGTCTCGCGCACCGTGCCGGTGGGGGCGTCCTCGGGTACCGCAGCGGTGCCCGGCTCGGTCCCCATGGGCGGGTGGTCCGACGGAAGCGTCGGGGGGAGGGGCGGATGATCCGCCGGCAGGGTGGCCCCTTCCGGCAAGGGGCCGGCCGTGCCGGCACGCTCCTGCGGGAATTCGTCCCCCGGAGCGCAGGCGAGGGGCACGAGCGCCAGGGCGGTGGCGAGCAGGCGGCGAGGGCCTCCGGGAATCCTGGTCACGGAACGACTCGGGTTCGAGGGATCGGCGCGGGCGGGGACGTGGAAGCCGGAGAGACTCCCCCTCTCCGTCCACACCGGAGACTGACGGTGGAGGCACGGGCCCACAAGTCGGGAAGGCTCCGTGGCGGATGTGGGGTGGATTCTCCGCCGTCCCGGCCACTCCGCCGGTTGCCGCGGACCTGGGTCCCCCCTAGCCTCCCGGCTTCGCCCTCGCGCGTCCGCGCTCCGCCCCCCTCGAGCTTCCGCCCATGCGCTTCGCCTCCCTCGCCCTCGTCCCGGTCCTCCTCGCCGGCTCCGTGGCCGCCGTGGCCCTGACCCGTCAGGAGTCGACACCCGTCGGCTTCTCCGCCATCACGGCGGAGACCCAGGCCCGGTGCGAGGCGCTCTTCCTCGACCTCCCGTCGGGGGACGCCTTCCGGGAGCACCTCCGGATCATCACCGCCAACCCCCACCCGGCGGGGTCGCCCCAGCAGCTCGAGGTGGCGAACTACCTCACCCGGGCCATGCGGGCGGCCGGGATGGAGGTCGAGCAGCATCCCTACGACGTCTACCTGCCCCAGCTCACCGACGACGTGGAAGCCCACATCGTCACCCCGGTGGCCATGCGACTCTCGAACCGGGAACCGGCGCTCGAGGAGGATCGCTTCAGCGGGCATCCCGACCTCCTGAACGGGTGGAACGCCTTCTCGGGGTCCGGGGACGCCACGGGCGAGGTGGTCTACGCCAACTTCGGCCGTCGAGAGGACTTCCGGGCCCTCGACTCCCTCGGGATCGACCTGAGGGACAAGATCGTGGTGGCCCGCTACGGCGGGAACTTCCGGGGCTACAAGGTCCTCTTCGCCGAAGAGCGGGGGGCCGCGGGCGTCATCATGTTCAACGACGCCCCGGAGGAGGAGGTCGATCCCTATCCCGAGGGACCGATGCTCAACGGGGATATCATCCAGCGGGGCTCGGTCCTGACCCTGCCCTGGACCGGAGATCCCCTCACGCCCTTCGTGCCCGCGCTCCCTGTGGACGGGGAGCGGCAGGTCGAGCGTCTGGATCCGGAGGACGTGCCCCTTCACGGCATCCCCGTCCTGCCCCTGGGCTACAACGCCGCCCGGGAGATCCTGTCGCGCATGACCGGCGACGAAGCGCCGGAGGACTGGCAGGGCGGCCTGGACCTGCCGTACCGCCTCACCGGAGGCCCGGAGCTCACCGTGCGGGTCCGGGTGAACCAGCCCAAGGCCCTGACCCGTGCCGTGAACGTGGTGGGCACGTTCCCGGGGACGGACTTCCCCGACGAGTGGATCGTCCTAGGCGCCCACTACGATCCCTGGGGCTTCGGGGCCGTGGACCCCAACGGTGGGACCGCCATGCTCCTGGCCATGGCCGAGGCCCTGGGCCAGGCGGCGGAGGAGGGCTGCCGGCCCCGACGCTCGATCCTTGTCGCCCACTGGGACGCCGAGGAGTACGGCATCATCGGCTCAACCGAGTGGGTGGAGGAGTTCCTGCCGCAGCTCACGGAGGGGGCCGTGGCGTACATCAACGCCGACGGCGCCGTTTCAGGCCCGAACTTCAACGGTTCCTCGTCCCCGTCGCTCAAGCAGCCGATCCTGGACGCCATGCGGGAGGTCGACTACCCGGGCGAGGGACGGACCGTCCTGCAGTGGTGGACGGACCGGGCCGAGGAGCAGGATCAGGATCCGGCGCTGGGGAACCTGGGCGGAGGCTCCGACCACGTGGCCTTCTACACCCACGCGGGCGTGCCGTCGGCGGGCCTGAGCAGCGGCGGGCGCAGCGGGATCTACCACTCCAACTACGACAACTTCGCCTGGTTCGAGCGCTTCGGGGATCCGGAGTGGATCTACGGGCCCATGCTGGCCCGGGTCGACGGGCTGCTGGCGATGCGACTGGCGAACGCCGACATCCTCCCCTACGACGTCACCCGGTACGCCACCGACACCCGCACCCACGTGGAGACGTTGCTCGAGGTCGCCGAGGCCCGGCGGATCGACGTGGACCTGTCGCGACTGGTGGACGCCACCTCCACCCTCGACGAGGCGGCCGCGGCCCTCGACGCCGCCCGGGCCGAACGGGTGGCGGCGGGCCCGGTGCCCGCCGAGGCGGCCGCCCGGATCAACGCGGCGTTGATCGGCCTCGAGAAGGCGTGGCTGGACGAGCGGGGCCTCCAGGACCGGGAGTGGAGCCGCTCACTCTACGTCTCGCCGGATCCGTTCAGCGGCTACGCCTCGTGGATGCTCCCCGGGATCCGCTACGAGATCGAGACCGACGACCCCGCCGAGGTGCCGGAGTGGGAAGGGCGCTACCTGGCGGCCATCGAGCGGCTGGCGGACCGCATGGAGGCGGCGACGGAGCTGATCCGG
>DATHRY010000108.1:0-5069 GCA_035464715.1 Longimicrobiales bacterium | reverse complement strand
GGACTCGCTGGCCTACGCGGCCACCCGCAGGGAGCTCGCCGCCCGGGGCGACACGGAACAGGTCGAGGCCCTCGACCGGGGGTTCGCCCGCGGGGGGTACCACGAGGCCATGCGCGAGGCCGCGTCGGTCCTCGAGGCCAGAGGAGAGCGCGAGTTCGTCGCACCCTCGCAGATCTACGAGCTGTACCTGGGCGCGGAGATGCACGAAGAGGCCATCGAATGGATCCAGAGAGCCTTCGACACCCGCGAGGCGCAGCTGCCCTACCTGTCGGTCCAGCCGATGTTCGACCCGGTGCGGGACGATCCCCGGGTGCAGCGCATCATCCAGCGCATGCGGTATCCGGAGGGGTGAGCACCGACGCCGGCCGCACTCCAGCCGAACGGCAGGGTCCACCCGGACGGTGCACGGCTCCGCCGACCTCGAGGCGAGAGTGAAATCCCTGCTGTATCTCCTCCTCGCCGCCCCGCTCCTCCGGCCGGTCGTCGTCTACGGCGCCGGCGCCCTGACTCCCGGATACTCACATCGACGGGATTTCCTGAGCGAGCTCTCCGCGATCGGGGCCCCCCACCAGGGGATCGTCAGCCTGTTCGGGCCCGGCCTGACCGGGGTGGCGCTGTGCCTGGCCGTCCCCGTTCTGTGGAGGTCGTGGTCGGAGTCCCGTGTCGCCCTCGCGGCCACGGCCCTCCTCGCGGTGAGCGGCGTGGCCTATCTCGGCATCGCCGCTGCACCGTGCGACCCCGGCTGCTCGAGGGCCGTGATGGGTCCCCGGATGACGATCCACCTGGTCTCGGGGGTCGTGGCCATGGGGGCCCTGGTGGCAGGGGGATTCATCTTCGGCCTGGCCCTGATCCGGAGCCGCCCGTGGTTGGGCCGGCTCGCCCTGGCCTCCGGACTGGTGGGGAGTCTCACCTACCTGTACTTCCTCGGAGCGGCCACGACCTCTCCCGTCCCGGGTCTGATCCAGAGGGTCGTGCAACATGCCGGCGACATCTGCATCGTCGCGGTTGCCCTCGCCACGCTGGGCCGGCCAGTGAAACCGGCGGGCGACGCGGCGGGCGTGGAGGACGAGCCACCGCGATCACGTTGAGTGGGCGGAGAGACGCCTTCGAGAGGTGCGGGGGTCCGATCGGAGGCTCGCCCGAGCACCATCTGTCGATCGGGCCGATCCTCGTTCGACCTATGAACGAGGGGTCGGAGTCGCCGGCTCCGCCACAGCCGCACCCAGGAGTGATTCATGCGATTCCTTTCGATGATCCGTATCGAGGAGACCGACCAGAAGCCGAGCGAGCGACTCCTGGAGGAGATGGGCAAGCTCATGGGCGAGATGATCCGGGACGGCTCTCTCATCCGCACCGCAGGGCTCCGCCCGACCTCGGAGGGGATTCGCATCCGATCGAATCGAGGCCGGCTCTCCACCGTCGACGGCCCCTTCACCGAGACAAAGGAGGTGATCGGCGGCTATGCGGTCCTGGAGGCCGAGTCCATGGACGACGCCATCGAGCTGACCAAGCGCTTCCTGGCCGTGCACGGCGACGAATGGAACCTCGAGTGCGAGGTTCGTACGCTGGACGGAGAGGAGTGGGGTGGCGAGGGATAGGGCCGGGAGCGGTGCCGTCCCAGGGCTCGTCCGGGCCGCAACGCCCCCTCCTCGAATCCACCGTCCGATTGGCGACCGGCGGCGGGAGCGTTTCACGGCTCACGAGATCGGGGCGGATCACGTCCTGGGCATCCAGCTGGACGCCCGTCGACGGGCGTCAATCCCGACTGGTCACCCACGGGGGACTGGATCGCCTACAGCGGACAGGACGAGGCGGGGAGGTATCGGGTCGAGGTCCTGGACGTCTCCACCGGCGTGGTGGCGGCTGCCTTCGAGGATCCGAACGTCGACATCATGTTTCCGGGCTGGTCGCCCGACGGGACCGAGATGTCGCTGTGGATCCAGAACTGGGTCATGATCGGAGACATCGAGTCCACGGCGCACCCCTGGGACGTCCTCGCCCGCGGGGGCTATCCGAGTTGGTGGCCGGGCGCGTGATGTGTGTCTGGGGCTCCGGTCCGCAGACCCGGAGTCGCTGCCTCGCAGGCCCGACGCCCTGGCCCGTGGAGCCTCACCCCACCGAGGCGGCGACGGGAGGTTCGGCCCCGGGCCGGTACACCTCCCGGATCATGAGTCCCTGAAGGACGTCGAGGAGCATGTGGGCGGCGATCGGTACCCAGAGGGAACCGGACAGGACGAAGAGCCCCGCCAGAGCGAGCCCCACCAATCCGGCCCGGAGCGCGCCCGTCCCTCCCTGGTACAGATGGCCGAGGCCGAACGCCACCGATGTGAGCACGACCGCCGCCGGGACGCCGATCCAGGTCCCGACGTACCAGATGGCGAAGCCGCGGTAGAGCGTCTCTTCGACGATCCCGGCGGTCACCGAGGCCCGGAGCATGCCCCGAAGCTCCCGGTCCGTCTGCGGCAGGAAGTGCGCGACGAATCCGAACGCCGCACGCAGCTTCACGCGCGCAGGCTCCGTCATCCGGATGGCGGCCCGCCACTGCACCGCGAGGAGGATCGAGACGAGGAGGGTGATGCCGGCCGCGACGGCGAAGCCCGTGCCCACGGGGGCGGAGAAGCCCAGCAGCGCGGCCGGCCGGTCCAGCCATCCCCAGGCCCCCAGCAACACCGCGAAGGTGGCCCACTCCAGGAGGACGACCCGGCGGTAGACGCGCAGCCGGTCCGGCGGCTCACCTGCGTCGATGCGTCGACGGAAGCGTCGATGCTCGAGGGCGCCCACGACGGGTTGGACCACGAAGAGGGCGAGGATGAAGAGGTGGTCGACGAGGGCCATCATGCACCGTATCCTGAGAGCGAGAAGCGGGCGCGTGAATATTTATGTTCACGTGAACGTGAATAATCAAGACTCTCGATCGAGGAAGGCGTACGGTGACCCGGGACGTCCTGCATGTCCGCGACCTGGAGGTGGTGCGCCTGCTGACGGATCCCTTCAAGCTCGAGCTCCTGAAGGTCTTCGCCGCCGGGCCCGCGACGGCCCGAGAGGTGGCCGAACGTCTGGGGGAGAAGGTGACCCGCCTGTACAGGCACATCGACGCTCTCCTCGAGGCGGGGCTGCTGGAGGTCGTCGCCGAAGCGCCGAAGCGCGGGACGGTCGAGCGCACGTTCCGAGCGGTCGCACGACGGTTCGAGGTCGATCATCGACTGTTCGGGAGCGGAGCGGGCGGAGCCGACACCGGGCAGGGGGACGAGGCAGCGGCACCCGGCGACACGGTGGCACACGGACTGATCCGGGGCACCGAGGCCGAGCTCGTCCGCGCCCTCTCCGCCGCAGGGGGGACTGCGAGCTGGCCCACCCTCCTCATGCGGGTCCGGTTCAGCGCGACCGAGGAGCGCGCTGCCGAGCTGGTCGAATCGCTGAACGAATGGCTCGAATCCGTCGCCTCGGAAGAGGGGATCGACGTCGGCCGGGACTATGCGGGTCTCGTGGCGATCTATCCCCTGGGGAAGGAGGAAGACGATGAAGGCTGAGGATTCTCGACGAGGTCGTGGACCTGGGGGGAGGCGTCGCCGAGAGACGGCGTTCGCCCTGCCCGACCTGGACTGACCTCGGCGGGACGGGCGCGTGGGCCACGGCGATCGGTAGGGACCGGCGGCCGTGATGGGTCACCTCGCCGCAGCCCGAACGTAGGTTGGGCGGCAACGCCGTCGGGTCGTCACGATGGGAGGGGTGAGGATGTCGGATCGTCGGGAGTCCGTCTCGTTCGCGCTGGTCGTGCTGGGGGGCGCCCTGTTTCTGTCCGGGGGGCCGGTCGCGGCCCAGGATTTCCCGGTCGCGTCGAGCCTCCCTGCGGAGGCGCGGCAGTTCGACTTCTGGGTCGGGGAGTGGGACGTGAACCTGCGGATCCGTCAGGACGACGGCAGCTGGCCCGATGCGGTGTCGTCGCGGGCACGGATCCATCCGATCCTCGGCGGCAAGGCGATCCTCGAGCTCTGGAGCGACGCGCGCGAGGACGGCATCAAGGGCTACTCCCTGCGCTACTTCGACACGGCCCGGGACGAGTGGGTGTTGTGGCTCAACTGGCCCGGGCCGAACCGGTCGGGCTCCTCCAGCCTCTCCGGCACGTTCCGTCACGGTCGCGGCGAGTTCTCCGCGGTGCGGACCCAGCCCGACGGAACGGAGACGATCAGCCGCTACACCTTCTCGGACGTCACGCCGACCTCCCTGCGTTGGGACGACTCGTATTCCAGCGACGGCGGGGAGACCTGGTCCCACCGGTGGATCATGGAGTTCACCCGCACCGGCCCGAAGCCCGTCCTCGACCCCGAGGGCGGTCCCGCCCACACCTTCCACTCCGGCGACCGGTGCGACGAAGAGCGCTTCCGGCGCTACGAGTTCCTGTCGGGCCGGCGGGACGGGGTCGTGGAGGCCGGCGGCTCCGGCCCGGTGACGATCACCGGCTACCGGATCCTCGACGGCTGCGCGGTGATGACCTTCGCGGGCCCCGGCAGCGATCCGGAACGAGCCTGGGGGTTCTCCCTGGTGACCTTCAACACCTACGCGCAGCGCTACGAGCTCACCACGCTCACGTCGCAAGCGGGCGCGCCGGTCCGGGTCTTCTACAGCGCGGACGACACGTCGCTGACCTTCTACGAGCAGGTAGGGGACGGAGCGTCCGCGGACCGGATGCGGATCGAGCACGGTGACGACGGAACGGTCCTTTGGGTCCACGAGACCCCCGAGGGCGGGGGCTGGCGGCCGGTCTGGATGGGGCGGGTCGGCGGCTGAGCGGGGTGGACGTCGCGTCCGCCCGGCTCCGCGAGCCCGGCGGGGAGGGGGTGGGGTCGGTGGGCCGGTCGGGAACGCGTACCGGCTCCGTTGCGTCCCGGGGGGCTTGCCTGCCCCGGGAAAGCGTTGAAAGGTGGCACGAGGCGGGATCCATGGGGGCTGATGGATCCGATCCGCTTGCAGGCAGGGGGAAGTGACCGGGAGTTGAGCGAGTCCTTCGGCACGGGGCGACCTATGGACGAGCAGCGCTCACGCAGGGCTCTGGGCCGCCGACTCGGCGA
>DATHRY010000107.1:0-5376 GCA_035464715.1 Longimicrobiales bacterium | reverse complement strand
CGCCTTCGTCACCGGAACCCTCACCGCCTCGCCCGGCGTGGTGGCCGTGTGCACCATCTCGCCGCCCGCCGTGAACTGCACGGCTACGACGATGCAGCCGGGTGACCAGTTCGTCCTGACGCTGACGGTGAAGGGCACGGCACCGGGCCTGATCACGAACACGGCGACGGCCGCATCGGCCACGAACGATCCCGTCCCGGCCAACAACAGCGCGACCGTCGAGACGCTCCTCGTCGGCGAAGGCTGCGGGCCGGGCTTCTGGAAGAATTGGCCGTCGGAATGGGGGCCGACCGGCTACGCGCCGGGGCAGACGGTCGGCTCGGTGTTCGCGAACAGCGGGCGAGGAAGTCTGACCCTTCTCGGGGCCCTGGAGCTGATGGGGGGCAACGGTCCCCAGGGAGCGAAGGACATCCTCCTGCGCGCGGCAGTCGCCGCGGTCCTCAATGCGGCGCATCCGGGGGTGGAGTACCCCCTCGACGTGGCCGACGTCGTCGATCAGGTCAACGCCGCGCTACTCAGCGGCAGACGTGGAACCATTCTCGATCTTGCCGAGCTCCTGGACGGGTACAACGACTTCGGGTGCCCGCTTCCCTGAGTCCGAAGAACCTTGGCGAATCGGATCGAGGGGCGAACGGCCCGCCGCCGGGAGGGCATCCCGGCGGCGGGTCCACCCCTACCGCCAGCCGTCCAGTCCGTCCAGCTCCGACTCCCGATCGAAGAGCCGGTAGTCGCAGGTGAGCTCCTCCCCGGCCGCGATGTCCCGCTTCGTGACGGTGTAGGGCCCGTCGACGTCGTCGCAGTTCGGCTCGAACGAGTGGTTCATGAACCGGGCGTTGTCCCCGCACAGGACGAGGGTGCCGTCGGGCTCCTCGTAGCAGTACATGCGGAGCTTGTCGCCCAGCTCCCCGTCGATGAGATCGAGGGTCCGGGGGGGAAAGCGGAGGTCCACGCCGGGGGTGAACTCCCAGATGCGCGTCCCTGCGGGGATGGCCACACCCGCGTGGAGGCCGAAGCCATGCGTCGCACTGGCGGCGACGTACGTGGGGACGAGAAGCATGAGCACCAATATCGCGCCTCACCGGTCGGTCGAGGAAGTGGCTCTACGTGGATTTGCGACTTTGGTGCCGGAGCCCGAGTGTGAGTCGTTCGTCGCGCCCTGGGGCGTCTCGGCCCCGGCCCGGCCCCACCTGGTCTCGTCCGGGACCCCGGAACACCGCATCCCCATGCCCAACGTCCATCGGCGACTGCCCGGCCTCGCACTCCTCGCGCTCCTCGTGACCGGGCCCCTCCAGGCCCAGGACCGGGAGGAATGGGACGTCACCCTGACCCGGGGGGACACCCGGGAGATCGACTTCACCACCGACGAGGGGACCTGGCTGTCGGTGGACGTCTCCCCCGACGGCAGCTGGATGGTCTTCGACCTCCTGGGGCACGTGTACCGGGCGCCGACGGACGGAAGCGCCCCGGCCATCTCCCTGACCCAGGCGAGCGGGGCCGCTCTGAACTACCACCCCCGGATCTCTCCCGACGGGGGCTCCATCGTCTTCGTGTCCGACCGGGGCGGACAGGACAACCTGTGGCTGATGGGGGCGGATGGCGGAGATCCCCGACCCGTCCTCGAGGACCGGAACAACCGGGCATCCGTACCGGCGTGGACCCCCGACGGCGAGTACGTCCTCTTCGAGCGCTCCTTCGTGGGGAGCGGTGGCGGCGGGGCGAACGGGATCTGGATGGTCCACCGGGACGGCGGCAGCGGCGTGGCGCTGGTGGAGGACGGGGGCGCCACCTGGCCGTCGGCCTCTCCGGACGGGCGCCACGTGTACTTCCAGCACCGGGAGGGCTCCGCCGACGCCCTGGCGGGGCACTACCAGGTGCGACGCTTCGACCGGGAGACGGGGGTGGTGGTGGACGTCACGGCCGGCAACGCCGACGGGCCCGCGGCCAGCCGCGCCTCCTCCGGCGGCGGGTTCGCCCCGGAGGTCTCTCCCGACGGCCGCTGGCTCGCCTTCGGCCGCCAGATCCCCGACGGGACGGTGACCTGGAAGGGACACGAGTTCGGCCCCCGGACGGCCCTGTGGGTCCGGGATCTGGAGACCGGGGCCGAGCGGATCGTCATGGACCCCGTGGGCGTGGCCATCGAAAGCGGGTCGAAGAGCCTCCGCATCCTCCCGGGCTATGCCTGGGACGGGGACGGCAGCTCCATCGTGATCTGGGAAGGCGGGAAGGTGCGCCGGGTGGACGTGACCTCGGGCCAGGTCGCCACCCTTCCCTTCGAGGCCCGGGTGCAGCGGACCCTCTCGGGGCTGGCCCACACGCCCTTCCGCATCGACGACGATCCCTTCCAGGCGCGCTTCCTACGCTGGCAGACCGCCTCCCCCGACGGGGGCGCGGTCGCCTTCCAGGCCATCGGGCGCATCTGGCTCCAGGACCGGGACGGCGGCGCGGCGCGGCGCCTCACGGGCGACGGCTTCGGTGACGTCCAGGAGTTCGGTCCGGCCTGGTCGCCGGACGGCGCCTGGATCGCCTTCACGACCTGGCACGACACCGAGGGCGGGCAGGTGTGGAAGGTCCCGGCGGCGGGAGGCGCCCCGGTGCGGCTCACCCGGTCGCCCGGCGAGTACGTCCACCCGTCGTGGAGCCCCGACGGCCGCACGCTGGTGGCGGCCCGCGGGGCCGGCGCCACCCGCCGGGGCCGGACCGTGACCCACAACCCCTGGTGGGACGTGGTCACGCTCCCGGCGGACGGCGGCGAGGTCACCCGGGTGAGCCAGGTCTCCATCCCGGCGGGGCAGAACCCCAGCTCCTGGGCCCGGCGTGGGATCCTGGCGCCGTCCTTCGGCCCCGGCGGCCGCATCTTCTATCCCATGCCGGTGGACGGGGACATGGTCCTGGCCTCGGTGCGCCCCGACGGCCTGGACGAGCGGCACCACATGGTCATCGAGAACGCCGACGAGATGACGCCGTCGCCGGATGGCCGCTGGGTGGCCTTCCAGGAGGGGGACAACGTCTACCTCACCGCCTTCCCCTTCGCCGGGACCGGCGGGGAGGCGGTGACGCTGGACAAGCGGAACGGCGGTCTGCCCGTGCGCCGGCTCAGCCTGGAGGGCGGCCTCTTCCCCCGCTGGCGTCCCGACGGCCGGGTGGAGTTCGGGTCCGGCGACCTGTACGTGACCTACGACCCGGTCACCGAGGCCGCCGACACCGTCCAGCTCGCCCTGACCGTCGAGCGGGACCTCCCGGAGGGAAGCCTGGCGTTCACCGGCGCCCGCATCGTGACGCTGGAGGGCGACGAGGTCATCGAGTCGGGCACCGTGGTCGTGGAGGGCGCCCGGATCGCGTGCGTGGGCTCCTGCGACACCGCGGGGGTGGACGAGGTGGTGGACGCCTCGGGGACCACCATCATCCCGGGCTTCGTGGACATGCACTCCCACCACTACCGGGAGCACCGAGGCTACCGTCCGCTCCGGGACTACGAGCTGGCCATCTACCTGGCGTACGGGGTCACCACCAGCCTCGACAACAGCATGTGGTCCCAGAACATCTTCCCCACCGCCGAGATGGTGGAGGCCGGACGGATGATCGGGCCCCGGACCTTCAGCACCGGGGATCCCCTCTACCGGGGCGACGCCGCCCGCCAGAACGACCTGAGCAGCTACGAGGAGGCGGCCCGGAACGTCCGCCGGCTCAAGTCCTGGGGCGCCGTGTCCATCAAGCAGTACCAGCAGCCCCGGCGTGAGCAGCGCCAGTGGGTCTCCGAGGTGGCCCGGGACGAGGGGCTCATGGTGACGGCCGAGGGCGGCGACCTGTTCTTCAACCTGGGGATGATCATCGACGGGCAGACCGCCTGGGAGCACCCCCTGAGCTACATCCCGATCTTCTCCGACGTGGCCCGCTTCTTCGGCAACGCCGGCATCGTCTACAGCCCCACCTGGGTGGTGGCGGGCCCCGGTCCGGCGAACATCGACTACTGGTTCGCCGAGTCGGACGTGTGGAGGGAGGAGAAGCAGTGGCGCTGGATGCCCTGGCGCATGAACGCCGGCCACCTCCGGCGCCGCACGCTCCGGCCCGACACCGACTATTCCTTCCCGCTCATCTCACAGGGCCTGGCGGACATCATCGCCGAAGGCGGGCGCGGCGCCATCGGGTCCCACGGGGAGCACCACGGCCCCGACGCCCACTGGGAGGTGTGGATGGCCGCGGCGGCGCTGGGGCCGCTGGAGGCCCTGCGGGTGGCCAGCCTCCACGGGGCCTGGTTCCTCGGAGCGGACGAGGACCTGGGATCGATCCGGGAGGGCAAGCTGGCCGACCTGCTCGTGCTGGACGCCAATCCGCTGGACGACATCCGGAACACGGCCGCGATGCGCTACGTGATCAAGGGCGGCGTGGTCTACGACGCCGATACCCTGGACGAGGTCTGGCCCCGGCAACGGCCCTTCGGTGCCTACACCTGGCTCGACGAGGGCGGGCTCAGGAACGACGCCCGGCCGGTGGGGGGAGGGAGCTGAAGGGCGCCGGGGCGGCAACCGCCCCGGGACCCCACAGGGTCAGGGGAAGATGTTCCGGATCTGGGTCCGCATGGCTTCGCTGTCGGCGGCCTGGCCGAGATAGCTCTCCATCAGGGACCCCATCTCGGACAGCTGGGCGCTGTTCACGTTGGCCTCCGAGCCCAGCATCTCGTCCACGTCCTCGAGGGTCCGGAGCGACGCACCTTCCGGCAGGCTCCCCCGGGTCTCCCTGAGGAGATCGGCGGCGCCGGGGATGCCGCCGGCCAGGGTGGTCCAGGTGTTGGTGGGCAGCCGGCTGTTCGCCACCCCCAGCAGGCCCCCAACGGCCTGGCTCGCGACGGGCGTGGGGAGTTCGAACCGGGTGGCCATCCGGTCCGTGAGGTCGCCGATTCCGGCGGCCGGGCTCGGAAGGTCGGAGGCGTCGGGTCCGGTGCTGCAGGCGAGAGAGAGAAGGGCGGTCAGGAGGGTACCGAGAACGACGGGACGACGGACCATGGGATGGTTCCGGTCGGAGAGTGGGGAGAGACAAGGCAGTCTCGGCCCTGTTCCCGGGGACCCGTTGGGGGGCTGCTTGTTCCCGATGCGCCCCCCGGCGGGCCGGGTCGCTGGTTGCGTCCGGGCCCCGGGCGTCCGAGAGTGCTCCTCTCTCCCCCACCCAACCCGGACTCCAATGACGCCTCACCCGGCCCCCCGCCTTCCGGCTCTCGCCGTCGCCGCCGTCGTGTTCACGGCGCCCGTCCTGCCGCGACCCGTCTCGTCCCAGGAGCTCCCCCGGACCTGGCAGGAGCAGCAGGACTTCCGCTCGGGCCCCACGCCCTTCGAGCCGCTGATGGAGTTCTGGTACGATCTGGACGCCATGAGTGAGCTGATG
>DATHRY010000106.1:0-15813 GCA_035464715.1 Longimicrobiales bacterium | reverse complement strand
CGTCGCGAAGCGTGCGTGGGTGCCTCCGATGTCGGCGGCCACCCGGACACCGGCGTCCGGTACCTCGAGTCGAGCGGTCACGATGGGATGTCCTCCAATCCGGATGATGAGCGGGTCCGAGCGTCCGGACCCGGACTGGCTTGTCTCGTACTCCCCACGCGGGAGTCGCGTACGAGCTTCGGGTGTTTCGTTCGTTTGTCGAACAAACAAACTATCGGGGCTCCCTCCCTGCCGCAATCGACAGGTGCCCGCAGTCGCAAACGTCCCGCAATCAAAGGAAACGTACGAACTGTATCGTGAATGGGCGCGAAACGAACAGGATCCTTGACGCCAGCCGGAGATCCCCGTACTGTCGGGAAGTTTGTTTGAATCAAGAACAAAGCATGGCGGCCGAGCCGCCGGGTCGAGGGACCGGGAGACCACCCTGATGGAGCATGTCCAATGAGAAGGTTGCTTGCCGTTCTGGCACTCATCAGCTGCCCACTGGCCGTCATGGCCCAGGAACCCACCGGAAGCGTCGTCGGGACCGTCCGGGATGCCGTCACGGGCGCGGTGATCGGCGGGGCCGAAGTCTGGGTCGAAGGAACGCGCCTGAACGCCATGAGCCGGGACGACGGGCGGTTCCTCCTGGCCGGCGTGGCCGCGGGAGAGTACGTCGTTCGCGCCTCCCGGATCGGCTACAGCACAGGTGAGGAGACCGTTCGGGTCACCGCGTCCGGGACGGTCGAGGTCACCCTGGAGCTCACCCTCCAGGCCATCGACCTGGAGGAGCTGGTCGCGACCGGCTACGGCACCTCGAGCCGACGGGAGCTGACCGGCGCGGTGTCCTCCATATCCGGGGACGACGTGCTGCTCAAGGCGGCTCCGAACGTCACCATCTCGGGCGCGCTGCAGGGCCGAGCGGCCGGTGTCCAGGTGCTCACCGCCTCCGGCATGCCAGGGGTGGGGACGAGCGTCCGGGTCCGCGGCGCGAACTCCATCACGGCCAACAGCGAGCCCCTCTACGTCATCGACGGGGTGCCGGTGACCCAGGGGACCGACTCCTCGGACCCGACCCAGAATCCCCTGGTCACGGTCAACACGAACGACATCGAGTCGATCCAGGTCCTCAAGGACGCCTCCGCGACGGCCATCTATGGCTCACGGGGCGCGAACGGCGTGATCCTGATCACGACGCGCAGCGGGGGCGAGCGGGGGAACGCGATCACGCTGGAGTCCAACGTGGGCGTCCAGCAGCTGTCGAAGACGATCGACGTGCTGAGCGCCCGGCAGTACCGGGAGCTGCGGAACGAGGCCATGACCAACGTGGGGCTGACGCCCCAGTACACCCCCGACGAGGTCTCCGGCGCCACCACGACGGACTACCCGGACCTGATCCTCCAGGACGCGCCCCAGCAGAGCCACACCCTGAGCTTCTCAGGGACCGAGGGCGGGACCCAGTACCTGATCTCCGCCAACCTGCTGGATCAGGGCGGTATCATCCGGGGGACCGACTTCCGGCGATACTCCGCGCGGGTCAACCTCGATCGCACCTTCTCCGACCGGTTCCGTGCGGGCACCAACCTCAGCATGACCCGGACGAAACACGACGTCTCCCAGGTGGAGAACGGGCAGCTGGCCGGGAACTCCCGCGGCATTCTGGCCGCCATGGTGTACGACCCGGCCCTCCCGGTCTACGACGAGGACGGGGAGTACATCCGCCAGGCCGTGCTGGGCGAGTTCATCAACAACCCCGTGGCCACGGCGAACGAGCTGGTGGAGCAGCGCAACGAGACCCGACTGGTCGGCAGTCTGTTCGGTGAGCTGAGCATCACGCAGGATCTGCGGCTGTCGAACCGGTTCGGGGTCAACAGCTGGGATGCGTACAACCCCTACTTCGCCCCCAGCGACATCCAGCAGGGCTTCACGACGAACGGGGCGGCGAGCATCTGGCAGGGCCGGTCCACCGAGCTCCTGAACGAGACGCTCCTCAACTTCGAGAAGGACGCCTTCGGGCCGGGTGACCTCGCGGTCCTGGGTGGGTTCACCTACCAGAGCAGCACCTTCGACTACACCAACATGGAGGCCGCCGACTTCCTGGTCGAAGAGCCCATGTGGAACTCGGTGCAGGGAGGCGCCCAGCGGCCGACGGTGGCGAGCGGAACCACCGACTGGACCCTGCTCTCCTACCTGACCCGGGTGAACTACAACCTCCTCGACCGCTACCTGTTCACCGTCACGGGGCGGTACGACGGATCGAGCCGGTTCGGCGAGAACAACAAGTGGGCCTTCTTCCCCTCGGCGGCCGTCGCGTGGCGGCTGATCGACGAGGGCTTCATGGCCGACCAGGGCTTCTTCGACGATCTCAAGCTGCGGGTCAGCTTCGGTCTCACGGGGAACCAGGCCGTGGGCCCCTACAACTCCCTCGCGGGCATGGAGGTCACGGAGAGCGCCATCGGGAGCGTGAACACCATCGCCTTCGCGCCGGGCTCCCGGTCGCCGAATCCCGACCTGAAGTGGGAGACCACCCGCCAGTTCAACGTGGGCGTGGACATGGCGTTCCTCGACAACCGGCTCTCCCTGTCCGCCGATGCCTACACCGCGCGGACCGAAGACCTCCTCCTGATCGTGAACATGCCCTGGACCTCCGGATTCGCGGACCAGCTCCGGAACGTGGGCTCCGTGAAGAACCGGGGTGTCGAGTTGTCGCTGACCTCGCTGAACGTGCAGTCGGGAGGGTTCTCCTGGAGCTCGACCCTGAACGTCGCGGCCAACCGCAACGAGGTGGTGGCCATCGACGAGCGGGACTACATCGAGACCGGCGGCGACCGGTGGGGGTGGGCCGTCGGTGGGAACAGCCATCTCATCAAGCCGGGCGAGCCCCTCGGTTCGATCTACGGGTACCGGGTCATGGGGCTGTGGCAGGAGGGAGACGCCTGCGACCTGGAGCAGCCCCGGCCCACCCTCGACTGCGTGCCCGGCGAGCTGCACGTCGAGGACGTGAATGGCGACGGCCAGATCACCCCGGACGACCGGACGATCATCGGATACGCGGATCCGGACTTCTACGGGGGCTTCGACAACAACTTCACCTTCGGGCCCTTCACCCTGGACGCCTTCCTGACCTTCTCGGTGGGGAACGACGTCGTGAACGCGTCGAACGCCTTCCTGATGAACGCCACCGGACAGCTCAACGAGCGGGCCGAGGTGATGGACCGCTGGACGCCCGAGAACACGGACACCGACATCCCTCGGGCCAATGCGAACCGGCGCACGCTGCTGTACTCGACGCTGGTGGAGGACGGCAGCTATCTGCGGCTGCAGGCCCTGACCCTGGGCTATCAGCTCCCACAGCGCCTCCTCCCGGGAATCCGGAGCGGACGCGTCTACGTGACCGGCCAGAACCTCTTCACCATCACCGACTACTCGGGCTTCGATCCCGAGGTGAACAGTCTCGGGGGCTCTCCGTCGGCGAGGGGGCTCGACGTGGGTGCCTACCCACGCTCCCGCATCTGGAACCTCGGCGTGAGCATCACCTTCTGACGCCTGCGAACGCACACCCACACGGGGTAGAGAGCATGAAGATCAGATCCATTCCAGTGCTCCTGGCGCTCACGGTGGTGACCACCGCGTGCGAGGACATCCTCACCGAGGAGCCGGAGTCGTTCATCACCTCCGACACCTACTACCAGACGCCGGCCGAGCTCGACGCGGCCGCGGTCGCGATGTACAGCCTGTTCCACGACTGGAACATGTTCAAAGTGCAGTACCACTGGACCTTCGAGCTGGCGGCCGACCAGGGCCGTTTCCACCCGGACGAGCCGAACGTCGAGACGCAGGCGCCCGAATACCTGAACTGGACGTCCACCAGCCGGGACGCGATCCAGCCCTGGAAGACGCTCTACTGGAACATCCTCCGGGCGCACCAGGTCCTGGACAACCTGGAGCTCGTCGAGTTCGAGAACGCGGGCTGGAAGGCCCAGCTCGAGGGGGAAGCCCGGTTCATGCGGGCGTTCCACTACTTCTGGCTGGTCCGTGCCTACGGGGGCGTCCCCCTGTACCTGTCCGAAGAGGAACAGCTGGCTGTGGACGCCGCCCGGGCCTCGGAGGAGGAGGTCCTGAACCAGATCATCGCGGACGCCGGCCAGGCCGCGTCGGCCCTTCCGGAAACCCGGAGCGGGGCCGAGCTGGGGCGGGCTACCCGGGGCGCGGCCCTCATGCTCCTGGCGGATGCCCACCGTTGGAAGGCCAACGTGGTGACGGGTTCCGCGAGTGACTGGCAGGCGGCCCGGGATGCGGCCCTGGACGTGGTGAACTCGGGGATCTACGCCCTCGAGGCCGACTACGGGACCATCCACGACCCGGGCGCCCAGTTCCGGTCGGAGGAGATCTTCGCGGTCCAGTCCATCGGCGGGGGCGGGTGGTTCCAGTCGAGCCTGTACGGTTCGGTCTACTGGCCCCGCAACCTGGGGGCGGGAGGCGGATGGGCCGTCGTGGTACCGACTCCGCAGTACTACGACTCGTACATCACGGGTGACTACCGGAAGGACGTCACCTTCTGGAACTCGGGGTGCCCGGCGGACCAGCCGGTGGAGTGTGCCGCGCCGGTACCCTTCAGCCCGGCCGGCGCGGGAGCCGAGTTCCCGGACGGCTATCCCCACGTCCGCAAGTTCGAGCCCACCGACCGTGGGCTGGACTTCTGGGGCGGCGGGGACGTGAACATCCCGCTCTACCGCTTCGCGGAGGCCTACCTGATCCTGGCCGAGGCCGAGAACGAGCTCGGGAACCCCGGAGCTGCGGCCCAGGCGGTCAACGTGGTGCGGGCCCGCGCGCGTCAGGGGACCGGGTCCGAGTCCCGGTCGGAGCCGGCGGACCTGCCCGCCCTCGGACAGGCCGAGATGCGGGACGCCATCTACCAGGAGCGCTCCTGGGAGCTCTCCTTCGAGCTCAAGCGCTGGTTCGACCTGGTCCAGCGGGGCGAGACGTACTTCGTCGACCAGTTCGAGACGTGGGATCCCCTCGCCGCGCAGCTGGGCAACCTGGACGGCATCCACATGCGGCTGCCGATTCCGGCCGAGGAGATCCAGAAGAATCCCTCGTTGACCCAGAACCCGGGCTACTGAACCCTGCCGAGGCAGCGAAGCGCGGCTCCTTCGAGTACGGGGAGCCCCCGGCACCGGGGGCTCCCCACCCGTCCGAGGGATGGATCCCAGTGAACCAGAAATCACCGACAGCGGTGGGGCACCAGGTGCCGGCACCCCCGACCCCCGTCGACGTCGAGGGGCTCGTGGCCCGCATGACCCTCGAGGAGAAGGTCGGGCAGCTGAACCAGGTCAGCGGTCCGGGGGGTGTTCCGGCGGACCTGGCGGCGGCCGTGGCCCGGGGGGATGTGGGCTCCATCCTGAACGAGGTCGATGTCGACGTCGTCAACGAGCTCCAGCGCATCGCCCTGGAGGAGAGCCGCCTGGGGATCCCGCTGCTCTTCGGCCGGGACGTGATCCATGGGTTCGCCACGATCTTCCCCATTCCTCTGGGCCAGGCCGCGAGCTTCGACCCCGAGCTGGTGCGGGAGTGCGCCGAGGTGGCCGCCCGGGAGGCCGCAGCCTCAGGCATCCGCTGGACCTTCGCTCCCATGGTCGACATCGGTCGGGACGCCCGCTGGGGCCGGGTGGCCGAGTGCCTCGGAGAGGATCCCCATCTCAGCAGCGTCCTCGCCCGGGCCATGGTGCAGGGGTTCCAGGGCGACGACCCCTCGGGGCCGGGCCGGCTGGGCACCTGCGTGAAGCACTTCGCGGGCTACGGGGCCTGCGAGGCGGGGCGTGACTACGACTACACCTCCATTCCCGAGATCGAGCTTCGCGAAGTCCACCTCCCTCCGTTCAAGGCGGCGCTCGACGCGGGTGTCCTGAGCTTCATGGCGTCCTTCAGCGACCTGAACGGCGTCCCGGCGTCGGCGAACCGCCACCTCATGACCGGGATCCTCCGGGACGAGTGGGGCTTCGAGGGCCTCGTGGTGAGCGACTGGCGCTCGATCCCGGAGCTCACCGACCACGGCATCGCCGAAGACGAGCGGGATGCCGCCCGTCTGGCGGCGGACGCCGGCATCGACGTGGATCTGGCCGGAGGAGCGTACGCGTCCCACCTGGCCGATCTCGTGCGGGCCGGGGAGGTCCCGGAGACGCGGCTCGACGTCATGGTGACCCGCGTTCTGCGCATGAAGGAGCGACTGGGCCTCTTCGAGCGCCCCGAGACCGACCCACGGCTCCTGCCGGTGCCGGGACGGCCCGAGCACCTCGCCGCCGCTCGCCGGGCCGCGATCCGCTGTACGGTTCTGCTGCGCAACGAGGGGGATCTCCTCCCGTTGGCGCCGGAGGCGCTCGGGTCGGTCGCGGTCCTGGGTCCTCTGGCCGACGATCCCATCGAGCAGCTCGGCACGTGGGCCTTCGACGGCGACCCGGGCCTGAGCGTGACGCCACTGCAGGCCATCCGGGAGGCGCTGGCCCCCGCCGGGACCGAGGTGGCCTGGGTCCCGGGCCTCGAGAGCACCCGGAGCCGCGAGCGGAGCGGGCTGGACGAGGCGGTTCGCGCCGCCGCGGCCTCCGACGTCGCCCTCCTGTTCCTGGGCGAGGAGGCGATCTTGTCGGGAGAGGCCCACTCCCGGGCCGACATCCGGCTGCCCGGGGCCCAGGAGGAGCTGGTACGCCGTGTGGCGGCGACGGGCACTCCCGTCGTCCTCGTGCTCATGGCCGGGCGGCCGCTGGCCCTGGAGGGAACGGCCGAGCTGGCCGATGCGGTCCTGTACGCGTGGCATCCGGGCTCCATGGCCGGACCCGCCCTGGCGGATCTCCTCTTCGGTCGCGCCGTCCCGAGCGGCAAGCTGCCCATGAGCCTGCCCCGGGTCAGCGGCCAGGTGCCGATCTACCACGCGCGCCGGAACTCCGGACGCCCCGCCGGACCCGACCGCTACATCCACCTGGACGACTTCCCGAGGCACGCCCATCAGACGTCGGGCGGGAACACCTGCGCGCACCTCGACGCCGGATACACGCCCCTCTTTCCCTTCGGCTTCGGCCTGAGCTACACCCGGTTCGTGTACCGTGACATCCGGGTCGACCGGCCGACCGTGCCCCTGGGCGGACGCGTGCGCATCGAAGCGACGGTCTGGAACGCCGGGTCCCTGCCGGCCGAGGAGGTCGTCCAGCTGTACGTGCGCGATCTCGTGGGCAGCGTGACCCGCCCCGTGCGGGAGCTCAAGGGCTTCCACCGCGTGCTCCTGGCTCCGGGCGAGTGCCGCCGGGTCGCCTTCGATCTCCACACCGACGATCTCGCCTTCCACCGCGCGGACCTGGCCCGGGTCACCGAGCCCGGGCGCTTCCACGCCTGGATCGGCGGGGACGCGGACGCCGACCTCCAGGCATCGTTCGAGGTGGTTCAGGACTGAGTCGGGACCGGGCCGGCGCCGCGGCGCTGCTCGAGCTGCAGCCGGACGGCGTGGGCGGACTCCTCGGTGATCGGGTAGGAGGCCACCGCCCAGATCGCGAGCGCCGACGCCAGGACCGGGATGAAGGCGTCGAACGCCCGCATCAGGGTCACGGTCCGGAGGCTCTGGGCGCTGCCCAGGGCCACGTCGAAGCCCGTGAGATTCAAGAGCACGCCCCCGCCGGCGAGGGCCGCGGCCATCCCGAGCTTCACCACCCACCAGTAGATCGAGCCGAACATGCCCTCGCGGCGCTCCCGGGTCTCCAGCTCGTCCCGGTCCACCACGTCGGCCATCATCGATCCCGTCAGGGTGAAGAGGCCTCCGAGCCCGAAGGCGATGAGGGGGGCGGGGAGGACGACCAGGAGCGGGATCTCCGGGTCGTAGCAGAACCACTTCAGGGCGTACCCGACCATGGACACGCCGATGGCGATGAAGAACGCGTGCCGCTTGCCGATCCGGGTGCCCAGCCAGGTGACGACGGCGATCACGACGAAGGTGGAGAGGGCGCCCACCGTACCGGCGTATCCCGCGTACCGCGCGCCCAGCGCCTGATCGCCTCCCAGCACGTAGTAGATGATGACGTAGAACTGGAAGGACGAGACCAGCATGAAGCCGTTGAAGACCAGGAAGGTGGCCAGGCACAGCTTGAGGAAAGGGCCCGACGAAAGGGTCGTCCGGAGGCCTCCCAGGAAGTCGCGGACCCGGTGGCCGATTCCCGGGCTCCCGGCGGTCCCGGGGCCGGCCTCCCGGGGTTCTGCGGCGGCGGCCAGGCGCTCCCGCAGGAACACGGCGGGGAGGATGCCCAGGCCCACCACGATGGCACCGATCACCGCCCCCAGCACGGACGCCCCGACGATCTGGTCGTCGAACCAGGCCTCGTTGGTCATGATCCAGAGGAACCAGGGCGAGATCAGGTAGACGATCTGCCCGATGAAATTCTGCACCCCCATCAGGCGCGTGCGCTCGTGGTAGTCCGGCGTGAGCTCGTAGCCCAGCGCCACCCAGGGCGTCGCGAAGATCGTGTAGGCGACGTAGAAGAGGAGCGAGCCGCAGAGGAAGTACCAGAAGTAGAAGCTCTCGCTCCGGCCCACGGGAAGCTGCCAGAGCAGCGCGTAGGTCACGCCGGACAGCACCGCTCCGACGAGGAGGTACGGCCGTCGCCGGCCCCACCGGCTCCGGGTGTGATCCGAGATGTATCCCATCACCGGATCGGTGATCGCGTCCGAAAGGCGGGGGATGGCCCCGAGGAGTCCCACCAGGGCCGGATTCATGCCGAGGCCCAGGTTGAGGACGATCGTCATCCCGCCGATCGCCGCGGCCAGGAGGTTGTTGACGAACCCTCCGAGGCCATAGACGACCTTGTGGAGGAAGGGGATCCGGTCCCGGGGGGCGGTCCGGTATCGCGGTGTCAACGGCCCGCCATGCCGGGGAAGAGGCTGGGATCCGAGAGGGCCCTGGCCAGGACCTGGGTGGCCGCGCCCAGGGCCACGGCCCGGGGTCCGAGCTCCGTGACCCGGATCTGGGCCGCCGCCACCGAGCTCACGAGCGTCCGCGAGATCACGGCTTCCCGGACCGGGACGACCAGCCGGTCGCCGACACGGGACAGGCCACCCCCCAGGATCACGGCCGAGGGGTTGAGGAGGTTCAGCACGCCTGCGATTGCGGATCCCAGGTGGTCGGCCGCTTCCCGGACGACACGCATGGCCAGGGGGTCGTCGGCGAGCGCGGCGTCCTCGATGGCGTCGATGTCGACCTCGTCCCCGGCCAGCAGGCTCCGGGGGTACTCGGGGAGGAGGGCCCTGGCCCGCTCGACCAGCGCGGCGGAACCGATGAAGGTGGCCAGGCAGCCGCGGTTGCCGCAGACGCAGGGGGGGCCGTTGGGGTCCAGGCTGAGGTGCCCGATCTCGCCCGTGACCCCGGAGGACCCCCGGTAGATCTCGCCCCGGATCAGGTGCCCGGCGCCGACCCCCGTGCCCAGCTTGACGTAGGTGAAGTCGTCCCACTCCCGGCCCGCTCCCCACCAGTGCTCGGCCAGGGCGCCGAGGTTGGCGTCGTTGTCCAGGAAGATCGGCACCCCGAAGGCGCTCGCGAGGCACTCCGTCAGCTTGAACCCGCGCCAGGCGGGCATCACCACGTCGGACAGCCGGTCCGGCTCCCGCGGGTCCACGGGGCAGGGGGCGGCCACCCCCACTCCCAGGAGCCGTCTGGCGCATCCGTCGCACTCCGACAGGCAGCTCCGTGCCAAGGCGATCATCCGCTCGGCCGTGCCCTCGGGGTCGGTCCGCACGGGGTGCGCCACCTCGGTCGAACCGAGAACACGGCCGCGGAGATCGGTGAGGACCACGGTCAGGTGACTCGCACCCATCTCGATCCCGAGGATCACATGCTCCTGGTCCTGGAACCGGAGAAGGATCGGCCGCCGACCCCCGCGGCTGGGACCATCGCCCGCCTCGACGACGAGCCCGCTGGCGAGGAGACCGGACACGATGTCCGAGACGGTGGAGCGGGACAGCCCCGTCTTGCGGGCGATGTCGGCGCGGGACGCCTGACCCTCGCGCCAGAGCAGCTCCAGCACGGAGTCGGAGAGGGGACGTCCCCGTGCTTCCGTGACTGGATCGACCTTCCGGGTTCCTGGCATGGAGCGCCTCGGCACGTGGAGGCCCGGCGCAGCGGAGGTGCGGAGCCGGGAAGGGACGAGGCGGCGCGTCGAGCACCCCTTTGTCCAGGTGGCGAACAAAGCGTGCGTGCCGCCCCCTCGCCTGTCAAGTCCGCACGCCTCGACGCGCGCTCCCCGGCGCGCCGCGTTCAGTCCGCTCTCAGAGCCTCCACGGGATCCACCCGGGTCGCGGTGCGGGCGGGAACCCATGCCGCCGCGAGCCCCACGAGGAGGAGCAGGACGACCCCGACGCCGAGGCTCACCGGATCACGCTCGGACACCTCGAAGAGGATCTGCTCGAGGCGGCTCCCGGCGAGGGCGGAGGCGACCAGCCCCAGGCCCGTACCGACGATCACCGGGACCATGCCCTGTCGGATCACGGATCGGACGACGCTCCCTCCGCTCGCGCCAAGGGCCATCCTGAGCCCCATCTCCCGGGTCCTTCGGCGCACCGCGAGGGCGACGACCGCGTAGACACCGGCGCCCGCCAGGAGGAGCGTCGAGCCGCCGAGCACGGCGAGGAGCAGAGCCGAGAACCGCTCGAGGGAGGACTGGGCGGCGAGCATGGTGGATCCCGCGGCGAGCTCGCCGGGTCGCAATGCCGGGTCGAGTTCGGCGATGGCGCTCTGGATCATTCCGAGGCTGAGGTGGGGATGGGTGGACCGGACGACGATCCGATGGGAGGCGTTCTCGAGCCGATCCTCGGGATAGAAGAGGTGGATGCGATCGACGCCGTCCTTCAGGCTCCAGACCCGGACGTTGCCGGCCACACCGGTGACCACGTACCCGATGCTGTCCCCGGGCGGGGCGATCACGCGACCGAGGACCGGACCGAAGCGTCGCACGTAGGCGTCGTTGACCACGATCGTGCGTTCGCCGTCCACGCCGGGACGGACCTCGCCGCGGACCGGTACGCCGAGCACCTCGAAGTGGTTGGCGAGCCCGAACTCGGTGGTGGCGTACTCGGACTCGTCCAGGGGTGGCCCCTCCCAGTCCGACGGGACGGGGATGGGTCCAGCGAGGCCCGCCTGGAAGAAGGGATTGCCGATGCTGGTGACGCCCTCGACGTCGGGGAGGCCCTCGAGCCGCTCGACCAGTCGCGACCAGAAGGCCGCCCGGTCGTCCGGAGTGGGATACCGCTGCTCGGGAAGGCGCAGACCGACCATGACGGTCTCGGTGATCCGCCACCCCGGGTCGACGGAGATGAGGGACCGCCAGCTCCGGAAGGTCAGGCTCGCGCCCGTCACCAGAAGAACCGCGAGGGCGATCTGCGCGGCGACCAGGGTGGACCGGAGGGTCGAGGACCGAGGGGCGAGGCGTCGGTTCGCCCCCCCCTCCGTCAGGAGCGCGTGGATCTCGGAGCGTCGGAGCCGGGTGGCCGGGACGAGGGTGCAGACCGCGACCAGTGCGAGGGTGAACAGACCACCCCAGAGGGCCACGCGGCCCGTCAGGAGGATGCGCGCGTCGAGGATCGGTACGTCCGACGGGATCAGGTCGATGAGGACCGACGCGGCCACCAGGGAGAGCAGCGACCCGACCAGCACGCCGCCCAGGGAGAGGAGGATGGCCTCGGCGGCGAAGACGCGAAGAAGCCGGGCGCGGCTTCCGCCGAGCGCGGCCCGGACCCCGAGCTCCCCCGCCCGGGCGTCCGAGCGTTCCAGGAGGAGGTTCGCCGCGTTCAGAGCCGCGACGACCCCCAGCAGGAGGGTCCCCCAGAAGAGCAGCCAGATCGACTCGACGAAGGTGGCGGAGAGAAACGCGGTGATGGGCTCGACCACCGGCTCTCCCGCCGGGGCATCGGCATCGTCGGGGGTTCCGAGCGCCACGAGCTCGGCCGCCACGCCGGCGCCATCCACGCCTGCCGCACGCATGCCGATCACGTTCGACCACACCGTCCGTTCCAGCTCGAGCCCTCGTGGAAGGACGGGCCAGACCCGAGGATCCTGCCGGAGTGACGGACGCACCTCCTCGGGCCAGACGCCGATCACGACCGCGACCTCGTCCTGGATCCGGACGGTCGTTCCCACCACCTCCGGATCGGCGCCGAACTCCGAGCGCCACCAGGACTCGTCGAGCATCACCACCGGGGGCGCCCCGGGCGCGGCGTCCTCTTCGACGAAACCCCGACCCAGCACCGGGGGCCGGGAGGTCATGGCGAGCATGCCGACCGAGACGGAGGCACCATCGACCCGGATCTCCTCCAGGCCCTCCCGCGCGACCCGGAACTGCGCAGGGCGAAAGACCTCCACGGCCTCGAGCGTCGTGCTCCGTTCCCGCCACAGCTCCAGATGCTGCTGGGAGGGTGCGAACTGCCACCCCCGTACCGCATCCCGGATCGCCAGGAAGACGACGCGATCGCCGCCCTCGAAGCGCATCGGCGTCAGCACGACCCGATCGAGGATCCCGAAGATCGTCGTGTTGGCGGCCAGTCCGAGCGCCATCGTCAGCGCCACCGTGGCGCCGAGCGCCGGACGCCTCGACACGGACCGCAGGGCGATCCGGAGGTCGTCCATCCATCCCATCGTCCTCTCCAATCCCAGACGTCCACCACGCCTGGTCGAGGCGCTCGCGGGTCCGGGTCGATCCGCCACGCCCCAGGCCAGTGCGGCCCCCCGCACGGTGTCCGCCAGGAGCAGGGACACGCCTCGCAGCAGCCCCGGAACGGCGCCCCACCGCGTGCGGCACCGCCTCAGCAGGGCCACCGCGTCCTCCTCGAACGCCCGACCCCACTCCCGCCGGAACGCTCGGGGGTAGGCCAGGAGAAGCAGCCGGATCGCCCAGCGGCCGAGGGAGTGCATCATGACCCCTCGGAACCACCCGCGAGCACCGCCTTGTCCTCGGCGGCGGTGAGGAGGTCCCTGAGCAGGCCGACCTCCTCCGCGAGTGCCGCCCTTCCCTCCGGGGTCAGCCGCCAGTATCGCCGGCGACTGTCATGGTCGTCCGGATCGGGGACCGAGGGCGATTCCTCGATCCAGCCGTCCGCCGAGAGTCGCTTCAGCGTCCCGTAGAGCGTGCCAGGGCCGAGCTGTGCCGCACCGCCGGTGCGGAGGTCGATATCCTCGGCGATCCCCAGACCGTGCCGCGGCGCGTCGGCGAGGGCCAGGAGGATCAGGAACTGGGATCGGGGCAACCCGCCGTCGTGTCGCGTCATGGTCCCGGAGGGAGAAGGCTCAACAATCGATATATCGAAAACAAAGATATAGAGAGTCGATAGGACGGCCAGAGCCCCGTCCGGTGACTACCGCAGCGGCCGCACCAACTCCGTCCGCCACGCCTCCGGGTCCGAGGCCGCGTCCGGGCCGACCAGGTACGTCTCCCAGAGGTCCGGAGCCTGCTCGCAGCCCTCCTCCTCCATCCAGGCGTCGAACTCGCCCCATGCAGCCGGGAGTCCCTCGTACGGGCCGCGGTAGACCGTTCGGGCGACGGCGACGGCGGGGCGTTCCCCCACCTGCAGGTGCCCCTCCTCCCGCGGCGTCTCGTCCACCGGTACGCCCAGCTCGAAGTCGAAGACCCCCGCGTCCATGCGCAGGTGGTGCGCGAACACCGGTCCCGCGGGCTCGATGTCCTGGGCCACGAGGGCCCCGAACAGCTCCTCCAGGGTGGGACCGAAGAGCTCGGGCATCTTCTCCCGGGGGATGCGGAGGTGGATGAAGGCCGTGGTGGCCCTCGGCATCTCGGTGACCTGCGGCGTCTCGATCATCAGGAGGCCTCCGGGATCAACAGGGGGCGCACCGCCACGTACCAGCCCAGCTCCTCGCCCATGCGGCCGGCGGGATGCATGGCGGCGAGCTCCACGGCCTCGTCCAGGTCGTCCGCCTCCACGATGAAGATGCCGCCGATCTCCTTCGACTCCACGAAGGGGCCGTCGGTGACGGAGCGTTTCCCGTCGCGGCTCCGGACGATCCGGCCGCCGGCTCGCAGTCCGGCGTAGAGGCCCACCCGGGGGTCCGCCGCCAGGGCCTCGTCGTGGACGCGGCAGGCCGTCCTGTACTCCCGCTGCTGCTCTGCGGTCAGGGCCTCCCAGGCCGATTCGTCCCCACATGCCAGGCACAGGTACTTCATCTCACGTCTCCTTCGGTTGTCGGCGGGGGCGCCATGGAGCGGCCCACGCACGCCGGTTCATCCTCGCTCACCCCTTGGTCGATCGGGCGTCCGGGGATTCGACATCCCCCCCACCTCTTCCAGCCGCCGCTCCAGGAACCGGCGCTCGGGGCCCTGTCGGGAGAGCGCCAGGGCCTTTTCGTATGAGACCGCCGCCTCGGCGTTCCGTCCCAGCCGGCGACACACGTCGGCGCGGGCGGCGTGGGCGGGCTGATACTGCTCGAGCTCTCCGTCGGCCAGCAGGGCGTCGAGTCGGGCGAGGCCCGCCTCGGGTCCGTCCCGCATGGCCATCGCCACCGCCCGGTTGAGCTCCACCACCGGTGACGGATCGGCCCGGACCAGGACGTCGTACAGCGCCACGATCTGATCCCAGTCGGTGGCCTCGGTGCTCTCGGCCTCGGCATGCACCGCCACGATGGCCGCCTGCAGCGAGTAGGCCCCGAAGCGCCGGGTCGTCAGGGCCCGCTCCACCAGCTCGACGCCCTCGGCGATGAGGGTCCGGTCCCAGCGGGTCCGATCCTGGTCCTCCAGCAGCACCAGCTCGCCGGTGGCGGACGTCCGGGCCGCTCGCCGGGCCTCGTGCAGCAGCATGAGCGCCAACAGGCCCATGACCTCGGGATCCGGCAGGAGGTCCAGCAGCAGGCGGCCCAGGCGGATGGCCTCCCCGGACAGGTCCGCCCGGGTCAGCGTGTCGCCCGACGACGCCGAGTAACCCTCGTTGAAGACCAGGTACACCACCTGCAGGACCGAGTCGAGCCGCTCCGGCAGATCCGGCCGCTCCGGCACCTCGTAGGGGATGCCCGCGTCCCGGATCTTGGCCTTCGCCCGCACGATGCGCTGCGCCAGGGTCGGGGTGGGGACCAGGAAGGCGCTGGCGATCTCCTCGGTGGTCAGGCCGCAGACCTCCCGGAGGGTGAGGGCCACCTGGGCCTCCGGGGAGAGCGCCGGGTGGCAGCAGGTGAAGACGAGGCGGAGCCGGTCGTCCTCGACGTCGTCGTCCGACGCCTGGCCCGGCTCGGACGGGCCCACGTCCGTCAGGTCCGCCGCGATGGCGGCCAGGGAGCGGTCGTGGACGGAGCGGCGCCTGATCTTGTCGATCGCCTTGAATCGCCCGGTGGAGACGAGCCAGGAGCGGGGCCGGTCGGGGACGCCGTCCGCGGGCCATTTCTCGATGGCCGCGGCGAAGGCGTCCTGCAGCGCCTCCTCGGCGAGGTCGAAGTCGCCGAGGACGCGGATGAGAGTGGCGAGGATCCGTCGGGACTCGGACCGGTAGACCTCCTCGACCTTCGCACGCGGATCGTGGGCGGCGTCCTCGCTCATCGTCGCAGTGAGAGGAGCGGGCTCACTCCTCCGGCCCGCAGTTGACCATCCACGGGATGCCGTAACGATCCGTGGCCATCCCGAAGCGCTCGGCCCAGAACGTCTTCCCCAGGGGCATCTCGATGGCCCCTCCGTCCGCGAGGGCCGTGAAGATCCGCTCGGCCTCGTCGACGTCCGACAGGTGCAGGGAGACGGACAGGCCCTGGGGCGTCGAGTGCCAGTCCGGCGGCGCGTCGCTCCCCATGAGGATCAACTCCCCCGCGGTGAGGCAGGCGTG
>DATHRY010000105.1:0-1976 GCA_035464715.1 Longimicrobiales bacterium | reverse complement strand
GGCCGTCGAACTCGACGGTGATCTGCGTGTCGAAGCCCCGGTTCTTCACGCTGATGGCATAGTCGCCCTGCTGCTCCGCGCACACCCGCACGCAGCGGTAGCAGGAGATGCAGTTCTCGTAGTCCCGGAGGATGAAGGGGTTGGGATCGTCGGAGCGGGAAGTGCCGCTCTTCGCGCCCTGGAAGCGCCCGGTTCGGGCGTCGTAGCGATCGACCAGCGTCGCCATCTCCTGGGAGGCGTAGCCCGAGAGGGGGTCCACGTCCACCGTGCGGTTCTCGCTGGCCACCAGCTCCAGGAGAACCCGGCGATGCATCTCCAGGGCGCCGCTCCGGGTGGTGACACGCATCCCGGCCTCGGCCCGGGTGGTGCAGGAGGCCACGGGGTTCCGGGCGCCCTCGAGCTGGACCACGCAGAGCCGGCAGCCGCCGAAGGCGTCCAGCCGGTCGTCGTAGCAGAGGGTGGGGATGTCCCTTCCGTGGCGCTCGGCCACCTGGAAGAGCGTCTCGCCGGGGGTGAAGGCCACCTCCTCGCCATCGAGGACGAGGGTGGGGCGTGTCGTCTCGCCTGCCATCGGAGTCACCTCGCGGATCCACGCGTGCGCCCGGGCTGGGAGGCCCGCGCGGGGTTCAGGTCGTCACGCCTAACAGGTACGGTGGTGCGGGGCCGGCCCGCAAGCGCTCGAGGCCCCCCCGCCGGACCCTCTTGACCGCCCCCGCGGTGCCCTCCTCACCCCGAGGTGGCCGCCTCCACCGCGTCCCCCGGATCCCGGTCCCCGAAGATGTGCTCCGGGTCGAGTTGATGGATGCCCCGGACGTAGCGGACCGACCCGGACCCGGCGCGGATCGTGAGGCTCTCGGTCGTCACGCCGCTGTGCCGGGTGTCGTAGCGGACCCCCTCCAGAAACGGGGAGTCCGTTACCGCGGTCACGGAGAAGAACGCATCCTCCCCCGCCACCAGGTCGTCGAGCCCCAGGACCCCGCCGTGCGTACCGCTCGCCCCGGCACCCCCCAGCGCATCCCTCTCCGACGCCAGCTGAGGGTCCCGCCGGCCCTCCATCCCACCCCCCATGGCCTTCACGGCCACCGCGGCGATCACGCCCTCGGGCGTTCCCCCGGTGCCCATCAGGACGTCCACGCCCGTCTCCGGCACGACGGCCAGCAGGGCGCCCATCACGTCGCCGTCGGTGTGCAGGGAGACCCGGGCCCCCGCCCGGCGGATCTCCCGGATCAGGCCCTCGTGCCGGGGCTTGTCCAGCACGAAGACCGTCAGGGCGTCCACCGGGCGGTGCAGGGCCTCGGCGATGCGCTGGAGGTTCTGCGTCGGGGTCCGGCGAAGGTCGATGGCGTCCCGCGCCTCGGCCCCCACCACGAGCTTCTCCATGTAGAGGGAGGGACCGGGGTTCCAGAGGGCGCCGCGGGGGGCCGCCGCGATCACCGCCACGGCGTTGGTGCGTCCTCCGGCCAGGAGCCGGGTGCCCTCCAGGGGATCCACGGCCAGGTCCAGGGCGGGGCCGTCCCCGGTTCCGACCCGCTCTCCGTTGTAGAGCCGGGGCGCCTCGTCCTTCTCCCCTTCCCCGATGACCACGATGCCGTCCATGTCCACCAGGGACAGGACCGCCCGCATGGCGTCCGTGGCCGCCGCGTCCGCGGCCTTGCCGTCCCCCCGCCCCATGTGGGGCGCACAGGCGAGGGCGGCGGCCTCGGTCACCCGGACCAGCTCCATGCCCATGTTGCGGTGGATGGAGGGGCGCATGGTGTTCAGCCCTCCACGTGCGCCCGCACTCGCCCCGGGAAGTACTTCACCAGGCTCCGGGTGATGAGGGGCGCCGCCTGACCGAGGCCACAGGCCGAGGTCTTCATCATGGTCTCGTTCAGGTCCGCCACCTCGTCGAGCCAGGCCTCGAGTTCGCCGGGGCCGCTCGACCCCGCCAGGCGCTCGGTGAGCCGCTTCGTGCCGATCCGGCACGGGAAGCATTT
>DATHRY010000104.1:0-51065 GCA_035464715.1 Longimicrobiales bacterium | reverse complement strand
GTCCTGCCCTTCGAGCTCCATGATCACGTGGAACAGGACGCTGTAGACCACGATCAGCACCGCCAGCCCGACGAGGTAGCGGATGAGGATGCGCAGGTTCCGCCGCATGGACGTCGTCTCGACCATGTAGGCGAGCTGGGCGGGCAGGAACTTCATCCTCGGGCTCCGGAGAGGGTCGGAGGGGCGAGCGGTGCGGCCACCGTCGGCCGAACCCGGCCCGAACCTATCGGCCGGAGGCGGTTCCCGCCCCCCCTCCCGGCCCCGCCCGCTCCGCAGCACCCGGCCCTGCTCCGCGGCGCCCACCCATACCGCCCGCCGCGGCCCCGTCCCTCCGCGCGACACCCGCGCCGCTTGACGCCGCCAGATTTTTAGGCTTTACTAAATATTGATATTTAGGCGAACCTAAACTCAGGCTCGGCGTCCCATGAGACCCCCTCCCCCCAGGGCCCTCCTGCTGTGCGCGCTCGCCCCGTGCGTCGCGCTCGCGGGGTGCGACATCCTCCTGCCGGACGCGCCGGCGGACAACGAGATTCTCGACGCCCCGCTGGACGGCCTGACCCCGACCCAGCTGTCCGTCCACCTCCAGGGGGACGAGGAGTTCGGACGGCGGTTCTCCGTGGAGGAGGGGGTGGGCCCCGCCTTCAACGCGGCCTCGTGCGACCAGTGCCACGTGGGCGAGGGCAAGGGACACCTGACCTTCAACCTCACCCGCTTCGGCCGGCCCGGCGCCGCCGGCTTCGACCCCATGCGCTCGTCGGGCGGGCCCCAGCTCCAGGACCGCGCCGTGCCCGGCTTCGCCCCCGAGTCCCTCCCGGCGGACGCCGAGGGGGTCGCGGCCTTCATGCCCCCTTCGGTGACGGGCCTCGGATTCCTCGAGGCGGTGGACGACTCGACCCTCCTGTCGCTCGCGGACCCCGACGATCTCGACGGGGACGGGATCTCGGGACGCGTGCAGCTGGTCGACTCGTCGACGGTCGTGGCCCGCATCTCGGACCTGGAGCGGGTCGCCCAGTCGGCGGTGCCCACCCGGGGCACGACGGTGGACGGGAAGTACGTCGGCCGCTTCGGACGCAAGGCGAGCGCGGTGAACCTCCTGCACCAGACCGCCACGGCCTACCTGGAGGACATGGGGCTCACCAGCGTGGTCTTCCCCCGTGACCTCTATGCACCCCAGGTGGGCAACTTCGCCGAGGACGGCGTCCCGGACCCCGAGATCCCGTCCTCGGTCCTGGACGCGGTGGTCTTCTACCTGAAGACGCTGCGGGAACCCCTCCGGCGTGACGCCGACGCCCCGGAGGTCCTGGCCGGGGAGGCGCTCTTCCTGGAGATCGGCTGCGCGGCATGCCACCTCCCCACCCTCACCACGGGCCGGTCGGAGATCGCCCAGCTCGACCGTGTGACCTTCCATCCCTACACCGACCTCCTCCTCCACGACATGGGCCCGGAGCTGGACGACGGGTACACGGAAGGTCGCGCGACCACCTCGGAGTGGCGGACCACGCCCCTCTGGGGCCTCGGGCTCTCCGCCGACTTCCAGGGCGGCGAGGCCTTCTTCCTCCACGACGGACGCGCCCGCACCCTGGAGCAGGCGATCGACTTCCACGGCGGTGAGGGCGCCGCCTCGCGGGCCGCCTTCCAGGCCCTTTCGCCCGAGGACCGGGCCCGGTTCCTCGCGTTCCTGGAGTCCCTGTGATGGGCGCCCGGAACGGCCTGTCCCGGCGTGAGTTCGTGGAACGGGCCGGACGGCTCTCCGCCGCGGTGGCCTGCGGCTGCACCGCGGTGCTGACGGGTGGGTGCGCGTCCTTCCCCCGGGTGTCCCCGCGGATGGAGGAGGGGGTGGCGCGCGTTCCCCTCACGGCCTTCTCGGGGGGCCCGGGCCTCCTGGTGGACCATCCGGCCGACGCCCTCCCGATCTACGTGCACCGGCACGAGGACGGCACCTTCACCGCCCTGTCGACCCGCTGCACCCACCGGGGGTGCGAGGTGGATCCCACCCCGGACCGCCTGGCGTGCCCGTGCCACGGCAGCGAGTTCGACCTCCGGGAGGGCGCCGTGCTGGCGGGGCCCGCGGATCGGCCCCTGCCCCGCTACCCCGTCGTTGCGGGCGCCGACGAGATCCGCGTCGATCTCGCCGCCGGGAGGGCGCCATGATCCGCCGGGCCACGGGCGCCCGTCGCCTCGCACGGCTCGTGCTCGCCCTCGTGCCGACGCTCGCCGCCGTCCCGGCCGCCCTGACGGCCCAGGTCCGGGACACCACCGCCGCCCGCCCCGACACCTCCGCTGCCCAGGACGGCATCTACGACCGGCCGTTCATCGCGTCGCTGGGGCGGACCGCGGTGGGTGGCTACGTCGAGGCCAACACGAACTACTTCAAGGAGGACGGCATCGGGGACGGCTTCAGCATGGAGATGCGGCGTTTCAACATCTTCCTGTTCAGCGCCATCGGCTCCCGGATCCGCTTCGTGTCGGAGCTCGAGTTCGAGCACGGCACCGAGGAGATCGCGCTGGAGACCGCCCTCCTGGACGTGCGGGTGAGCCCCGCCCTCATCCTCCGGGGGGGCGTCCTGCTGCCGCCCATCGGCTACCTGAACCAGAACCACGACAGCCCCCGCTGGAACTTCGTGGAGCGCCCCCTGGTCACCACCGAGATCATCCCCACGACCCTGTCCGAGATCGGCTTCGGGGTGCTGGGCAAGCTCTTCCCCGGAGGCCTGACCCTCTCCTACGACCTGTACGTCACGAACGGGCTGCAGGACGGTGTCGTCGGGAACGCCGAGGGCCGCACCCACCTGGCCAGCGGCCGGAGCGAGGAGCTCATGGCCGAGGACAACAACGGGTCGCCCGCCGTGAGCGGGCGACTCGCCCTGGCCCGGCCGGGACGGGCCGAGGTGGGACTGTCCTTCTACACGGCGCTGTACAACGCCTTCCAGGTCGAAGGGGACGTCGTCGACGACGAGCGACGGGTCACGCTGTTGGCCGTGGACGGACAGGCCACGCTGGGCCCCGCGCAGATCCGGGCGGAGGTGGCGCTGGCCGACATCGACGTGCCGCCCTCCCTGGAGCCGATCTTCGCGACCCGGCAATGGGGCGGGCACCTGGACGTGACCCTTCCCGTCTGGAAGCCGCGGATCGGGGGACAGGAGACGCCGGGAGAGCTGGCCCTGGACCTCCGGCTCGAACACGTCGACCTGAACGACGGCACCTTCCCGTCCACGGGGCGGGACGTCCGGGACGAGATCACGGCGATCGTCCCCGGCGTCTCCTTCCGGCCCGTCCCGGACGTCGTGGTCCGGATGAACTACCGGCGGGAGTGGATCGACGACTTCCTGGGCAACCCCACCGCGATCCGGGCGGGGTGGCAGGTGGGGCTCGCCGCGTACTTCTGAGCCACGACGCCGGGACCGCCCGCCGCATGGGGCCCGATCCGGAACCTCCGCGTCACTCGAAGCCGAAGAGCGGCGGGAAGAGCAGGGCCACCATGGCCGCCCAGGCGGCGATGACGTAGAGCCAGGTCATCTGCCAGTCCCACAGCCGGGTCAGCCGGCCGCCACCCCGCAGGAAGCGGACGTACAGGACGGCCGAGCCGGCCAGGTTCAGGAGCAGGACCACGTTCATGCCCAGGGCGGCGGTCCGGTTGGGGGTGAACCCGAAGTCCGAGATGCGGCTGCCGATCGCCCACAGCGCGAGGACGTCCACCAGGAGCGCCGTCCCCACGAGCACGAGCTGGATCCAGTCCAGGACGCCCGGAGGCGCCATCGGGTCCCGGGCCGAGATCGAGTACAGGAGGAGGCCGAACACGACCACCAGCAGGAGATCGATGGCGATGAGGATCTCCCGCTCCACGTCGATCCCCCTCCCCGTGGCCACCATCGTGACGACGAAGGCCACCAGGACCAGGGCGAAGAGGGGCACGAAGATCCGGGCCAGGACCGGCGCCATGTTCTCGATGACCGCCTGCTTGGCCTCCACCAGCCAGGTCGCCACCACGGCGGCGCCGGCGATCCCCGTGGGCACGATCCAGTTCACCACCACCGGCTCCACGTCCATCCCGATGGCCTCGAACAGGGCGAAGGTCAGCCCCATCAACACCCCGCCGCCCAGCGCGATGAGCACGTAGTAGATGAAGTACTCCCCGGTGAAGCGGATGAAGTCCATCCGGCGCTCGTTCCCCCGCCACGCCCCCCCGACGTACGCCACCCCGACCGCCAGCCACAGGGCGATGGGCAGGTGGATGAGGGTGAGGGACAGGGTGTCGGCCGCGTCCGAGGGGAAGGGGAAGGCGTTCACGGCCACGGCGGCCAGCACGAAGACGCCGGCCAGCCCGAGGCGAACCGTCGAGGGGACCGGCCGCTCCCAGGCGAAGTAGGCGACGATGAACGGAAGGACGAGGATGGAGATGTTCTTCGGGTAGAAGAGGCTGGCGTCCGGATCGAAGGGGATGCCGAACAGGGCCGGGAGCTTCATGGCCAGGCCCGCCGCAACCGCCAGCCCCAGGGCCGCCCACAAGGTCCGCGCCCCACCGGCGGAAGCGTCGTCCATCGCTCCGCCGCCCCCGGCGAGGACGAGCTGCTTCCACAGCCGCTCCGAGTGCTCCAGGGCGAACTCCCGCGTCAGGGCGTCGATGGCCCCCATGCGCTTGACCGCCACCAGGAAGGCCTCGTCCTCGGCGAGCCCACGGCCCACCAGGGCGTCGATCTGCTCCCGCAGGTGGTCTTCGAGCTCCGCCGCATCGGGCTCGGTGATGGTCCGGCTCCGGCGGAGGTGACCCCGCCAGGTCGCGATCTGCGACTCCAGAGGGGATGCCGAAGCGTCGACCGCGTCGCTGGGATTCATGGATCAGGCCCGTCCGATGATGAAGGGGGGAACGCGTGTGTCGAGGGCGACGAGGAGCGTCGCCGACCAGATCTTCCGGAGCGTCTCGTCCACGGTCCGCCACTGCCGCTGCTCGTCGGCCAGCTGCTCCCGGCCGGCCTCGGTGACGCTGTAGTACTTCCGGCGCCGCCCCGTCTCCGCCTTCTCCCACCTGGACTCGATGAAGCCCGAGCGCTCCAGGCGGTGGAGGACCGGATAGAGCATCCCGTCGGTCCATTCGAGGGCGCCGCCCGACAGCTCGCGGACCCGCTGCAGGATGGCGTAACCGTAGCTGTCCCCCTCCACCAGGATGGCCAGGACCAGGGCGGTGGAGGACGCCGCCACCAGGTCCTTGCCGATGTTCACGTCGCCCTCCTCCGCCCCTGGTACGAGGCGGCGGGTGACGTCGAAGCGGGGTGCCGGTGATGATACATAGAGCTAGTATACATTGAACTGCAATGTATCACCAGGGGTCAGCCTTTGAGGGCCGAAGCGGCGGGCCGTTCAGTCGATCCGCGTGAGCCGCATGGGGATCGCGCCCCGGGGGTGGAGGATCATCGCCGGCCGGATGTCCACGGGCTCGGTTCCGACCCGTTCGATCCGGTAGCGCCGGACCAGGCCCGCCAGGACGAGAAGCATCTGGACCATCGCCATGTTGGACCCGATGCACTTCCGCCGCCCACCCCCGAACGGAAGGTAGGCGAAGGGACTCCGGCCCTTGGCCTCCTCCCGGAGGAAGCGATCCGGATCAAAGGCCTCGGGGTCGCTCCACACGTCCGGATTCCGGTGCAGCCCGTAGAGGTAGGTGAGGACCATGAGCCCGGCCGGAACCCGGATGTCGCCGATCCGGTCGGGGTCCACCGCCACCCGGTCGATCAACCAGAACGACGGGTAGAGCCGCAGGGTCTCCGCCAGCACGCGACCGGTGAGATCCAGGCGACGGAGCCCGTCGGCGGTGAACGGACCCGATCCGAAGACGTCGTCCACCTCCTGGCGGATCGCATCGAAGAGATGGGGATGGCGCCCCAGGAGATAGAGGGCCCAGGACAGGGCGGTGGGCGAGGTCTCGTTGCCGGCGACGAAGAGTTGAAGCGCCTCGATCAGCACCTGCTCCTCGTCCATGCGACGTCCCTCGTCCGGCCAGGGCGTGTGGAGCATCATGTCGAGGAGATCGCCGCCCTCCCCGGACGACTCGCCGCGCCTGCCGGCCACGTAGCGGCGGGCGACCCGGTCGGCGTCGATCCGCATTTGCTGATACCGGCGGGACTGACCGGACAGCCGGTACCAGGGGATCAGGTACGGCCGCACGATCTGCCGGAGGATGAACCCCTGCACCGTGCGGATCGTGGACGCGATGTGCTCGATCTCGTCGTCCGTCATGCGACTGCCGAACACCGCCCGTCCGACCATGCGGAAGTTGATCCAGAGCACCGCCCGGGCGATGTCCAACGGGCCGCGTTCCGCCTCCCGGTCGAGGCGGTCCAGCGACTCGTCCAGCACGCGCTGCTGCATGGGGATCAGCTCGGCGAGCCGGGCCGGTGTGAAGCCCTGGCCGAGGAAGCGCCGCTTCTTCAGCCACGCCTCCCCGTGGCTGTTGAGGAGCCCCTGCCCCTGGAACTCGCCCATGCGCTTCACCCGGATGTCCGACATGCGGTAGTTGCCCGCATTCCTCTGGAGCACGTGCTGCGCGACGTCCGGATCCGCGGAGACCAGGGCCGGCCGGCCTCCTCCCATGTGGACGGTGAAGGTCGGCCCGAGCTCGCTCCGGTAGCGCTCGAAGACCCGGACGGGGTTCCGCACCATCGCCCGGGCGTCGAGGAAGGCCCGGTGCCGCGGCACGTGCGGGGCGGCGGTGATGGCTCCACGTGTCATGTTCGCCTCCTCCTCAGACGCCGGTTGCGGCCAGCCCGGGGGCCGGGATGTCGATCGGGTCGGGGCTCGGCACGTCGATCAGGCCGTGCCGATCCATGAACCGGAGGATCCCCGTGACGACGTCCTCCAGGGGCGGATCCTCCCGGGCGTGGGGCGCACGCGCCCGGGCCTCGCGATAGTTCCGGTTGTCGTACGCCTTGAACTCCATGGACGCGATGCGGTCCACCGAGCGGACGAGGAAGTTCAGGAGCGGGAAGAGCGGGTCCTCCCGGGTGCAGCGGGCGACGACCTCCGGCACGAACTCGTCCAGGGGATGTAGGGTGAACTCCCGCCCGACGCGTGCGCCCAGGAGATCCGTGATGTCCTGCATGGTGGACCGGCGGTCCCGGGTCACGTGGAACGTCCGCCCGACGGTGTCGTCCAGGTTCGAGATGGCCACGACGTTGTCGGCCACGAGGTCCGCCGGGGAGAAGCTCACCTGGTTCCCGGCCGTGGTGCCGATGCCGTGCTTCAGCATGAAGGTCAGGAGGCGGATGGCGATGTCGAAGCTGCCGCCGCCCCCGCCCAGGGAAGGGGCGATCAGGGCCGGCCGGAACACCCGTCCGGGGAGCCCTCGACCCATGGCACCGAGCACGATCCGCTCCGAGACCCACTTGCTCTGACTGTAGCCGAAGTCCAGGAGGCTCAGGTCCCGGCAGGTGTCCGTCTCGAGGAGGGTCTCGGTCGTCGACCAGCCGAAGACGAAGGTGGTGGAGACGTGGTTCACCGTCTTGGCCCGGCCGGAGGCGGCCAGCCGCAGCACCTCCCGGGTCCCCACGACGTTGGCGGCCCTCAGGGCGGCGTACTCCTTGAGGTAGTTCACCCCCGCGGCGTTGTGATAGACCACGTGGGTCTCCTCGGCCAGCCGCCGCCAGTCGGCGGAGGACAGGCCCAACCCGGGCTGCTCGAGGTCGCCCAGGACGGGGATGACCCTCGCCTCCCATCCGTCCGGGCGCCCTGTGGAGAGCTCCGGGCCCAGGGCGTCCAGGGCGCCCGCCAGTCGGGCGCGGGCCTGCGCCGGGTCGCCGCCCCGGACGAGCACGTACACCGGGTCGTCGGTCTGCTCGAGGAGGCTCCGGAGGAGGAAGGGTCCGAAGAACCCGGTCCCCCCCGTCAGGAGGATGCCTCGCCGCCGGCCCGGGGCGTTCCGGAGCTTGGTCCCGGATTCGAGTCCCGGCACCGGGAGCCGCGCGTCCCGGACCATCCTGCGCCGCTCGAGGTCCTCCTGCTCCTCCCTCAGGGCGGCGAAGGCCTTGCGGAGCCGAAGACGGGCGCCGGGGGCCGACACGACGACCTGGTGAAGCAGCGCCACCAGCTCCCGGATCGGAATCCGCTGGAGCCAGCGGAGATCGACGATCCCGTCGAGGGCCTCCACGTCCGCGGCCTCCAGATGCCGCTCCACCTCGACGGCGAGATCCGCCAGGGCCAGCGAATCGAGGCCCACGTCCGTGAGGGTCCCCTCCTCCTCGCCGGTCAGTCCGCGGCGATGGAAGGTGTTCTCGAGTCCCTCGGGCGACCCCCACGGCCCGACCTCCGCGGAACGTCCTCCGTCCAGCCCTCCGCGCTCCCCTGCCCGAGGAGCGGCCTCGGCCGCGCACTCCACGTGGGCCAGGACCCGGAGCTCGCCCTGCAGCAGGCGTCTCCGGGTCTCGTTCCGCATGATCTTCCCGGAGCTCGTCTTCGGAATCGTGCGCTTCCGGATCCAGGTGAAGCTGCTCGCCACGAGCCCCAGCCGACGTCGGAGCCTCCGGTTGATGTCGGCGACGCCGTCGGGGACGTTGCGCCCCCGGAGCTCCGCCACCACCGCCAGGGCCTCGCCGCCGTCCGTGTCCACGGCGAAAGCCGCCACGCACCCGTTCCGGACCGAGCCGCTCTCCTCCACCACCGCCTCGATGTCCTGGGGATGGTAGTTGAGCCCCCGGATGATGATCAGGTCCTTCCGTCGGCCGCACACGAAGAGCTCCCCCTCGTGCACGAATCCGAGGTCCCCGGTACGGAGCCAGGTCCGCCCGCCCGCCCCGGAGGCGCCGAGCCGGGCCTGGAAGGTCCGTCGCGTCAGCTCGGGGCGGTTCCAGTATCCCAAGCACTTCCCGGGCCCATCGACCCAGATCTCGCCGACCCGGCCCGGGGGGAGCTCAGCTGGCGGGCCGTCGACGCCCACGATCCGGACCTCGGTGCCCGACAGGGGCCGCCCGCAGCTCACCACCTGCGTCGTCGTCCCCGGGGTCCCGGATCCCGACACCGGCACCGCCTCGTTCTCCGCGAGCCTGGCGGTGTCGAACCCGCCGACGCGGCATCCCCGGTTCGAGACGGCGAGGGTGTACTCGGCCAGGCCGTACGCGGCGCCCAGGACGCCCGTGCGAAGCCCGAAGGGCCGGAATCGCGCCTCGAAGGCCCGGAAGACGTCGGCCCGGACCGGCTCCGCCCCGTTCATGAGGATCTCCAGCGAGCCCAGGTCGATCCCGTCCAGCTCGTCGTCCGGAAGCCGGTCCCTGCGGAGGCAGAAGGCGTAGGCGAAATTGGGGGCGGCCGACACGGTGGCCCGGTGCTGCGTCATGGCCCGGAGCCATCCGCCGGGACGACGCAGGAAGTCCAGGGGGGAGAGGAGGTGGGTGGTGCCCCCGGCCAGGGCCACGAACAGACACGATCCGATGAGCCCCATGTCGTGGTACTGGGGAAGCCACGACACGCCGATGGGCGGGCGGTCGAAGACCGACGCGCCGTTGCTGAGGACGTTCTCGTGGCTCACCACGACCCCCCGGGGCTCCCGGGTCGACCCGGAGGTGTACTGGAGGAAGAGGATCTCCGAGGGGGACCGCCGGATCTCCTCCCCTCCGCCGTCCACTCCGTCGGTGGTGATCACCCAGGGCAGCCGCTCCGACCGGTCCCGGGACCCGAAGAGGCTCCCGACGCGGCACCGGGCCCGGTCCAGGCGGGCGGACCAGGTGCAGGACCGGTCGCTCAGCACGGCGGTCGCCCCGCAGTCGCGGGCGACGTACCGGAGCCGGTCCCGGCTCGCCCGGGCCCCGTGGCTCGAGGGAGGACAGACCGGCACCGGGATCGCGCCCAGCCGGACGCAGGCGAAGAAGGCGACGAGCATGTCGATGCCCGGCGGATAGACCAGGATCACCCGATCGCCGGGACCGCACACGCGGTCACGATGGAGATGCACGGCGACGTCGTTCGTCTTCTGAGCGAAGCTCTCGTACGTGACCGATGCCCGGGGGCGGCCCTCGGCGTCGACGAAGCTGTAGAGCGTCCTGCCCGGATGCGTCTCCGCGTGGTGGAGCACCCGTTCCAGGATCGACGGAGCGGTCCCGCCGGCCCGGGCGATCATCGGATCCCCGGCCCCAGAAGGGCGAAGGACACGCCGGCCAGGGCGAGCCCCAGCACGACGTCCAGGCCGTAGTGGTACCTGAGCACCACGCTCGCCACGGCGATGCTCCCCGCGATCCAGAGGAAGACGAAGCCCACCGCCGGGAGGCCCGCCAGCACGACCAGTCCCACCGCGGCGGAGCTGGCGACATGACCGCTGGGAAACGAGTTGAGCCGGATGCTCGCGTGGTTCGTGAGCCACTGGTTGACCGACCCGACGACCGAGGAGCGCACATCTGGCCGTCCCGCCGAGTCCATCATCCACGGGGGCCAGCTCTGGAACCGGGTGGTGAGGACGTGGGTGGCGAAGGTCGCCGTGAGCACGACCGTCCAGAAGGGATCGACCAGGTCGCTGCGACCCCCGAGGTACAGCGCACCGACGCCCAGGGGCACCACCGGATAGCAGGCCAGATAGGCGGTCTCCAGGTAGAGGCCCAACGGCGAGCGGTCCCCGTGACCGACCTCCAACCCCCGGGGCCTGGGCAGCCAGCGCCGATCAACCCGCTCCAGCAGCGCCTGGAAACGGTCGTTCCGCCGTACCAGGAACTGACCGGTCTGCCAGTAGCCGATCAGGAGGAGGAACGACGGCACGAAGTCCCGGACGACCTCGCCTCCCGGCAGCCGCGAGAGAAGGGGGAGGAGGGCGGCGAGGAGGATGCCCGCCGCTCCGAGGCCGAGGGCCCTCCCCAGCCTCGGCCGTGCGAGGCGCAGGACCACTGCCCCGATCGACACGGTGGCGAAGAAGAGAACGCTGATGAGTTCGGCAGACCGCATGAATCCCTCCGGGTTGATGCCCGGAAGGATGCGTCCGGAACGACGACCCGGGGGTGCGTAGCGCTACGTACGGGTGGGGCGGATGCTCCCTCCGTATGCGGGAGCGGGGCCCCTGGGCGGGAGCCGTCTACGGACGGGCCCGGACGCTTCCGGACCCGTCCCTGGACGGAGGTCGGCCGACGTGGGCCCTACGAGCCGTGGCTCCCGGCCGCGGCGTGGTGCTGGCAGGAGACCGCCGGGTTGAACGGCGTGAAGACCCCGTTCGGGTTGTCCCGGTAGAGCCAGACGTGGCGGTCGTAGTGAGGCTCGAACATGTGGGCCTCGTCGACCTCGGTGGCCGGATCGTCGGCCATCCGGTCCCAGGCCAGGCCGTGGAAGGTCGGCGGAGCGGAGTTGCCCCCGGCTTCCCACGCCTCGATGAAGACCAGGTTCTCGACGGCCACGAGCTCCAACGAACCATCCGCCTGTGGCTCGTACAGCAGGACGGCGGGCTCCCGGAAGTCGGTGTGGGTTCCCGTTCCGTCCACCCGGGGGTTGGGCGGGCCGGCGACCCCGAGCAGGTCCATCCGGATGTAGTGGACGCCCATGGCACCGAGGGCGGGATCCAGACCCTCCAACTCGGACGTGACGCACAGGTCCATCGGATCGCGGACGTACCCCTCGGCGAGCGCCACGTCGATGTCCTGGTACTTCTCCGTGACGGAACGAAGTTCTTCGAGGGACGGTTCGCCGGGTGGACTCTGGCCCACCAGGGGCCCACCTCCCAGGACGGTGAGGATGACGACCAACGGGAGAGGAGACGTGCGCATGACGACCTCCGGATGGGATGGGGTGAGAACGGCGCCTCCTTGATTGCAACGGCGGCGAATCCAGGTCAAGGATCCCGTTGCAGACTCGTTACGGACGCCATCCGGCGAGTCCGTCCCATCCCGGAGTGAGGTGATGGACGCCGTCTCCCCACCCGGAAGGGAGGTGGGTCGCCGTCCCCGGACGGGCCCTGTGGTCGGCCAGTCCCTTCCCGGGCGGGCGCTCCGCTGAGCCCAGCCTCGCGGTCCGGCCGGCGAAGCGCCATTCTCCCCGGCATGGACCCCTCCGACCTCGCCGCGCGCCTCGCCGCGCTCAAGACCTTCTCGACGATCCCCCGGGACGAGCTCGAATGGCTCGCCCGCCACGGGGAATGCACCCGCTACGACGCCGGCGCCTTCGTCGTCCGGAAGGGAGGGGCGATCGAGCACCTCTGGATCGTCCTTTCGGGCAACGTCTCCGTCCACCGGAACACGGCGGCGGGGCGGAGGAGGGTGATGTCCTGGGCCCCGGGGGACGTGACGGGCCGTCTTCCCTACTCCCGGATGAAGGGGTCCACCGTCGACATCCGCCTCGAGGAGCCCATGGAGGTCTTCATGCTGCACGAGGCACACTTCCCCGAGCTCGCCGCCCGGTGTCCCGCCTTCATGGAGCACACGGTGCACCTGATGCTGGACCGGGCCCGCCAGTTCAAAGCCACGGAGCTGCAGGCCGAGAAACTGGTGTCTCTGGGTCGTCTGTCCGCCGGGCTCGCTCACGAGCTGAACAACCCGGCCTCGGCCACGGTCCGGGGCGCCGCCCTCCTGCGACAGGGCCTGGCCGAGACCGAGCGTTCCGCCCGGGAGCTGTTCGCCTCCGACCTCCCTCCCGAGACCCTCGCTCTCCTCGAGGAGGCCCGGACGGTCTGTGTCGATGGGCCGGCGGGGGTCCTGTCGGCGCTCGAGCAGGCGGACCGGGAGGCGGATGTCGAGGACTGGCTCGAGGACCACGGGTGCGATCCGGCCCATGCCGGCCCGGTGGCGGAGACCCCAGTGACCCTCGAGACGCTGGACCGGATCGCGGAGGCGCTCTCCGGTCCCCCCCTGGACGCGGCACTCCGTTGGCTGGCCGCGAGCTGCACGACATCGTCCATCGCCGCCGACGTCGAGAGCGCGGCCCGGCGCATCCACGAGTTGGTGGCCGCCGTGAAGCGGTTCACCTACATGGACAACCTCACCTCGGCCGAGACCGCTTCGGTCGAGGAGGGGCTCCGCGACACGGTGACCGTCCTCGGCGCCAAGGCGAGGGGCAAGGGGGCGGCCGTCCGCATGAATCTGGACGCCGACCTGCCGCCGGTCCGGGCCTCGGGCAGCGAAGTCAACCAGGTGTGGATGAACCTGATCGACAACGCCCTGGACGCCATCGGCGAGTCGGGCACCGTGGAGATCACGGCTCGCCTCGACGCAGGTCGGGTGGTCGTGCGCATCGTGGACGACGGTCCCGGAATCCCCGACGAGGTGATCGACCGCATCTTCGATCCCTTCTTCACGACCAAGGGCCCAGGCGGCGGGACCGGCCTCGGCCTGGACATCGCCCGCCGCATCGTCGTCCAGAGCGGCGGCGAGCTCGATGTCGCGACGAGGCCGGGAAGGACTGAGTTCCGGGTCACCCTCATGGCCGCCGATTAGCCGCGCCCCTGCCGCGCAGGGAGTGCGAGATCGCTCGGCGCCTCCATGGAGATCGCCACGATCCTGACGGAGCGGGCCCGGACGTTGGTCGATTCCCCTGCCGAGCCTTGGCAACGGCTCTTCAACCGCCCTCGACCAGGCTCTCCAAGGAGACCAGGGGGACCCTGTACGTGTGGAGGCGCTGGAGCACGCCCATGAGGGCGGCGCTGTCCAGGCGGCCGACCAGTTCCGTGACCGCCCGCCCCGAGCCGGCTGCAACCCATGCGTTCCATACAGTGTCAATACCTACGTCTTATGGAACGCCGCGGTCACGCCTGCGAGGAGATGGGTGGCATGGGAGAGGTCCTGGGAGGGTTCGAACATCGTGTGCTGCTGGCGCTGATGCGCCTGGGAGAGCGGAGCTACTCCGTGCCCGTGGTGCAGGAGCTGGAGCGTCTCCAGGACCGGACCGTGGCGCCCTCGGCCGTCTACCTGACGCTGCGACGGCTCGAGAAGCGCGGCCTGGTGACGTCCGAGATGGAACCGCCGGCCGAGGGGGAGGGCGGGCGGGAGCGTCGGGTCTTCCACATCACCCCCGCCGCGGTGGAGGTGCTGCGTTCGGCCCGGGCCGAGTTCGCCCGGCTCTGGGACGGGGTGGAGGCCCTGGAGCCGTGAGGGGCTCGGCCCTGGCCCGGGGGCTCCTGGCGCCGCTCCTGGGTCGCCGGGAGGCGGAGGCCGTGGTCCTCGACCTCGAGGAGCTCGCCACCGGCCGGGGGCACGTCGGCGCCCGGCTGTACTTCTGGACGGCCGTCGCGGGCTACCTGGTGCGGATCGGCGCCGAGCGCCTGCGGGAGGGCCTGTTCGCGCGGGAGCGTGGGGGAGGGGGGATGGAGGGGTTCTGGAAGGACGTTCGGCAGGCGGGGCGCTCGCTCCGTCGCAGCGCGGGCTTCACGGCCCTGTCGATCGGGATCCTGGCCGGCAGCATGGGCGCCGCCACGGCCATCTTCAGTGTCGTGAACGGGGTCCTCCTGGATCCCCTTCCCCTGGATCGGCCCGACGAGCTGCGGGTCGTCTGGATCCAGACGGACGACGGGACCCGGCACCGCATGACGCCCGGAAACCTGAGCGATCTCCGGACCCTCGACGAAGTCTACCGGAGCGTGGCGGGATTCCAGGGCACCTCCGCCGCCCTCACCGTAGGCGATGCCTCCACGTTCGTGCGAGGCGGCGCCGTGACCCCCGGCTACCTGGCCACCCTGGGGGTGGAGCCGGTGGTGGGACGCGGGTTCCGGGAGGACGAGGCGCTCCCCGGTGCGGCCCCGGTCGTGGTCCTCGGGCACGGGCTGTGGCAGCGGGCCTTCGGAGGCGACCCGGGGGTCGTGGGAACGACGGTGGAGCTGAGCGGGGAGGTCCACCGGGTGATCGGGGTGGCGCCGGACGGCGTGTACCCGACCACGGTCACGGTGAGCGCCGAGCTCCCCTTCACCGCCGCCAACCAGGACTATTTCGTGCCCCTGGTCTTCTCCGCCGAGGTCTGGGACCTGCGCCGGCCCCACATCCTGGGGGCTGTGGTCCGACTGCGGAGCGACGTGGAGGCCGGGAGTGCCGACGCCGCCCTGGCGACGCTGTCGGCGCGTCTGCGGACCGACCAGCCCTTCAACCGGTCCGAGACCCTCGTGTCCACCCCCTTTGTCGACGAGGTGGTGGGCGACGTGCGCTTCGCCCTCTGGACCCTCCTCGGCACCATGGGCCTGGTCCTCCTCATCGCGGTGGTGAACGTGGGCGCGCTCTTCGTGCTCCGGGGCGACGACCGGTCCTCGGAGATCGACATCCGTCTCGCCCTGGGCGCCTCCTCGGGCCGCCTCACGCGGCAGCTCCTCATCGAGAGCTCGCTCGTGGCCCTCCCGGCGTCCCTGGGCGCGGTGGCCTTCGCCCGGCTCGGGATCGGGCTCATGCAGCGCCTGGTGCCCTACCAGATCCCCCGGCTCGACCAGGTCCGCATCGATGCGCCGGCGCTGGCCACGACGCTGATCGTGGGCACCGTCCTGGCGTTCGTCTTCGGCCTCGCCCCGGCGTGGCGCATGTTCCGGCGGGACGGAGCCGGACGCGACCGTACCCGCACCGCGACCCGGAGCCAGCGGCGCCTCCACGGCTCCGTGGTCGGCGTCCAGGCGGGGCTGGCGGTGATCGTCCTGGTCGGCGCCCTCCTCCTCACCCGCAGCTTCGCCGCGCTCCGGGCGGTGGACCCGGGCTTCTCGGCGGGGGAGACCTGGGTGATCCCCGTGAGCGGGGCGGGCGAGTCCATGCCCGAGCTCGTCCGGGCCGTCCGGGACCTGCCCGGCGTCGCCGGGGCCGCCATGGCCTACGACCATCCGCTGGAACGGAACTGGGGCGACGCCTTCCTCATCGAGGGACGCGTCCCGGCCGAGGACGAGGCCTCGCCCTCCGGGAGCCTGCGGGCCGTGGGGGACGGCTACTTCGACGTGGCGGGCATCGCCGTAGTCGAAGGAAGGGTGCCGGCCGAGGCCGACCTCCTGGGCGGCGCCGGGCTGGCCGTGGTGAACGAGGCGCTCCGGGACCGCTGGTTCCCGGATGGTGACGCCGTCGGTGCGGTCATCCAGGTGCCCTCGGCGGGGCGGATGTTCGGGGAGGAGGCCGCGCGCTTCACGGTGGCCGCCGTGGTCGAGGACGTCCGCTTCCTCGGGCCCGACCGGCCCTCGGAGCCCGCCTTCTACCTTCCCCTGGCTCAGTTTCCGGTGGGCGGCTCCAACCTCCTGGTCCGTCCCGAACAGGCGGGCGTCGACGTGGTGGCCGGAGTGCGGCGCGCGCTGGCCGAGGTGGCGCCCGGGGCCGCCCTCCAGAGCGCACGTCGCCTGGACGATATCCTGGCGGACCGGATGGCGCGGCCCCGCTTCAACATGATGCTCCTGGTGTCGTTCGCGGCGATGGCGCTGGTCCTGTGCGGGCTCGGTGCCTACGGCCTGGTCGGACGCTCCGTGGTGAGCCGGCTGCGGGAGATCGGGATCCGCATGGCGCTGGGGGCCGAGCGCCGGCATCTGGTCCGGTCCGTGGTACGCACGGCGCTCCGGCCCGTCCTGATCGGTGGGCTCCTGGGGATCGCGGCCGCCTGGGGGCTGGGCCGCCTCGTCCGCTCCCTCCTCTACGGCATCGGCCCGGACGACCCAGTGAGCTTCGCGGCCAGCGCTCTCTTCCTGGTGGCCCTGGGGGTGGTGGCCGCGATCGTTCCCACGGGCCGGGCCCTGGGGGTGGACCCGGCCCGGACGCTGCGGGAGGACTGAGGGACCGCCGACCGGCCCGATGGCGCGGCTGGACCGGATCGAGCCCGACGCCCACGACGCCGGGACGCGGTACGGGCCACGGGCCCGCAGGCGACGGGGAACGGTGGCGCGCCCCGGCGGGGCCATGGCATGTTGGCGGGCCGACGATCCCCACCCCCGGAGCCTTCCCGTGACGACCCGCCGGATCCTGCGCCCCCTCACCCTCGCCGCCACCCTCCTGATGCCCACGGCGGTCCTGGGGCAGGATGCCTTCGGCTCGGCCGTGGCGGTTCCCCGGCCCGACGAGGTGGTGGTCCTCAAGCCGGGGGCCGCCCGGGGACCGTCCCGGGCCGAGGTCTTCCGATACGTGGACGGCGCCTGGATCGCTGCCGAGGCGCTGGGCGGCCTGGAGGGCGGGTTCCCCGGAGAAACCCTGTCCCCGGCCGTGTCGGTCGACGCCTCGGGCAGCGTCCTGCTCCTGGGCGCCGGGGACCCGGGCGGAGCGCTGGCCGGTCACCTCTACGTGCGGGACGGGACGGCGTGGCGTGGCGTCGGGCGCATCCCCCTGGACCCGGTCGCCGGACTCCCGGCGGGGCTCCCGGCGGGGGGCCTGGACATGGGGACGCTCATGGCGCTCATGGGCCCGCCGGCCCGGGCCGCAGTGCTGAGCCCCGAGGGCGATCGGATGGCGGCCGCCGGCGGGACGGTGGGGCCGGGCCGGGTGCGGGTCCTGCTTCGCATCCCCCGCGGCTGGGTCGTGGAGGCGGAGCTCTCCGCCCCTGCCGACGTGGAGGTGCGGGGGCTGTCGGGTCCGCTCGCCTTCGACGGGTACCGCGTGCTCGCCGGCGCCCCGGAGATGGGGCGCGGGGGCGGTGCGCTTCTCTGGGAGTTCGACCCCGGGACGGGCGCCTGGAGGGCGGCGGCCCGGTTCCCTCCCGCTCCGGCCACGGGGGCGGAGCCCGGGCGGGCCGCCGTACGCCTGGGCACCGCGGTGGTCCTTGCGGGCGACGAGGCCCTGGTGGGGGACCCGGGGCGCGACGAGGTGCGGCGGTACCGCCCGAACGCGCAGGGGAACTGGTACGCCGACGGTGTCCTGGGGCCGGCGACCGACGGGACCGGAGGCGCCGCCGGAGGCCGCATGGCCGCCTTCGGCGCCGCCCTGGCCGCCACCCCCACCCACTTGGTGGTGGGCGCCCCCCTGGCCGGCGAGGTCCGCGGCGAGGTCCGGGTCTACCGGAGAGGCGGCGACGACGCCTGGACCCCTCTGGCGCGACTGGCCCCGGACGACGTCCGGCCCGGCGACGCCTTCGGAGCCGCGGTGGCCATCGCCCACGGGCGCATCGTCGTGGGGGCCCCCGGGGCCCACGGAGGTCAGGGCCGGGCCGCCGTCTACGATCTGGCGGACCTGGAGGCCGGCCCGACCTGGCTCGACGCCGGGGAGCCCCTGGAACGGGTGGCGGGGGAGACCGTCCGCTGCGCGGAGGGCACCGCCGAGGGCTTCGACTGCGACGCGGTGGACCTGGTCTCCTTCACGCCTCTCTCGGCCATGGGCGCCGAGCCCGGGGAGCGGGTGAGCGACATCTGGGGGTGGACGGACCCCGAGACCCGGCGGGAGTACGTCCTGGCCGGCCGCACGGCGGGGATGGCCGTGATGGACATCACCGACGCCTCCAACCCGGTCTTCGTGGGCCTGATGCCGGGCAATCCCAGCGGCGCCCGGGACATCAAGGTCTACCGGGACCACGCGTTCCTCACCGGCGACGGCGCCGGGGACCACGGGCTCCTGGTCTTCGACCTGACCCGCCTGCGGGACGTCGCCTCGGGCGAGATGCCCGCCATCTTCGAGCCGGACGCCCGCTACGACCTGGTGGCCAGCGCCCACAACCTGATCATCGACCCCGAGAGCGGCTTCGCCTACACGGTGGGCACGAACACCGGGGGCGAGTCGTGCGGGGGCGGGCTCCACATGATCGACATCCGGGAGCCCCTGAGCCCCACCTTCGCGGGGTGCTTCACCGATTCGGCCGGGCTGATCTGGAGTGGGCGCACCCACGACGCCCAGTGCACCGTCTACCGGGGGCCCGACGAGGCGTACCAGGGCCGCCAGCTCTGCTTCGCGTCCAACGAGACGCTCCTGCGCATCGTGGACGTGACCGACAAGGCGAATCCCGTCGCCATCAGCGCCATGAGCCACCCGGGGACCGCCTACGTCCATCAGGGCTGGCTCACCGAGGATCACCGCTACCTCTACGTCAACGACGAGCTCGACGAGATCGTGGGCACCACGGACCGGACCCGCACCCTGATCTGGGACGTCACCGAGCTGGAGGATCCGGTCCTGGTGGCCGAGCACCTGGGCCCCGACCAGGCCACCGATCACAACCTCTACATCCAGGGCACCCGGGCCTACCTGGCCAACTACCAGGCCGGCCTCCACGTCCTGGACATCTCGGACCCCGAGGCGCCGGTGGAGATCGGGTGGTTCGACACCACGCCCTACGGCGCCAACCCGCCCGGCTTCGGCGGCGGAGCGTGGACGGCCTTTCCCTTCTTCGAATCGGGGATGGTGGTGGTGTCCAGCATCAACGAGGGGCTCTTCGTGCTGCGGCCGCGGCCGATCGTCCCGTGAGCCGGGAACCCCGTCGATCGACGACGACGTGCTCGCCGACGTCCGTCGACCGCGAGGTCGCTCTCGAGCGGAGGGCGCGGAGGACCGTCGCCCCCACGCGCCCGCTCCTCACCGCCCTCGTCCTGGTCGCCCTTTCCGCCTGCGGGGGGGACGACCGAGCCACGCCGGGGGAGGCCGGCGTGGCGTCGGGGAACCCCGTCGACTCGCGAGCCCGCACCGCCACGCCGTCCCTGGAGCGCTTCACCGTGGACAGCGACGGCCATCCCATGGCGGTGTGGGCCCGCGTGCCCGAGGCCCCCGACGCGGTGGTCCTTCTCCTCCACGGGCGCACCTGGAGCTCCCTGCCGGACTTCGATCTGCAGGTCGAGGGCGAGGAGCTTTCCCTGATGTCGGCGCTGGCGGCGGAGGGGATCGCGGCCTACGCCCTCGATGCCCGGGGGTACGGGGAGACACCGCGCAACGACGACGGATGGCTGAACCCGGACCGCATGGCGGAAGACGTCCGAAACGTGGTCCGCTGGCTCGCGGACCGGCACCCGGATCATGCCGCGCCCACCGTCATGGGATGGTCGTTCGGGTCGACCACCGCCCACCTCTTCGCCCAGCGCTGGCCGGAGGCGACCTCCGGGATCGCGCTCTACGGCTACTGGAAGGACCCGGCCATGGAGATCCCGGCGGGGGATAACCCCCCGGAGCCGGCCCGCAGCCCCACGACGGCCGAGGCCGCCGCGTCCGACTTCATCGTGGAGGGCTCGATCTCCCGGCGGGCTGTGGACGCCTTCGTGGCGGCGGCGCTGGAGGCGGATCCCGTTCGGGTCGACATCCGGCGGAACTGGGAGTTCAACGCCCTCTCCCCCGACTCCCTCACGGTGCCCACCCTCATCCTCCAGGGGGAGTTCGACCCCATCGCTCCCACGGAGACGCAGGAGGGCCTGTTCACGGGCCTGGGAACGGGCCACCGCAGCTGGGTCGTGCTCCCCGGCTGTGACCACGCCGCCCATCTCGAGCGCTGCATGCCGCGCTTCGTCCGGACCCTGACCGGCTTCGTGAAGGAGGTCGGTACCGGACCAGGGAGTACGCCACCGCCGCGGTGAGCGCTGCGGACCGCGAAGGTCCACGCCCGCTCGCCCTCGACAGCTCCGGCGCGACCTCGCCGGTGCGGGCGTCGCCCCGCGCCCGGGCCTCCCGTCAGTCCGCCGACAGGACGGTGTTGGGATCCACCCGGGTGGCGCGGATGGCCGGAAGCGCGCAGCCCAGGACACCCGCGGCGAGCAACACCCCCACCACCGAACCGAACACGAGCGGGTCGAAGGGGGAGACGTCCAGCAGGGCCCCCCGGAGCGCCCAGGCCACGGGCACGGACAGGAGGAGGCCCGCCAGGAGCCCGAGGGCGATCCTGGCGAGGCCCTGGCGCAGGACGAAGCCCACGATCCGCCCGCCGCCCCCACCCACCGCCATCCGCACCCCGATCTCCCGCCGGCGCTGGGACACCCAGAACGCCATGACGCCGAAGAGCCCGATGCCGGCCAGGAAGAGCGCGAGGCCCCCGGCGACCACGAAGAGGGCGCTCATCCACGCGAAGGCGGCGTTCGCCGCCAGGATGGCCTCGTGGAGCGATCGCTCGAAGTAGAGCGCCACGTCCGGATCCACGCCCGCCGTCGTCTCGCGGACCGGCGCCGCAAGGCTCGACGGGTCCCCGGCGGCCCGCACCGACAGGTTCATGGCCAGGGGCGGCGCCTGGGCCAGCGGGAGGTAGACCACCGCCAGGGGGTGCTCCGGGTCGATGGCGGGGGCGAGGAGGTCTGGCGCCACGCCCACGATGGTGTGCCACTCCCCCGTCCCGTCGCGGGGCAGGGCCACCCGTCGACCGACGGCTCCGTCCGGGAAGTGGGCCCGCTCGAAGGCCGCATTCACGATGGCGACCGGAAGCGCACCGGCGCGGTCGCCGCGGTCGAAGCCCCGTCCGGTCAGGAGAGGGGCCTGGAAGGTCTCGAAGAACGCCGGGCTCACCCTCGCCCACCCCGCCCGGGGGAGATCGGCCGCGTCGGGGGCGTGCGTCCCGTCGATGGTGAACTCCGCCGACCGGTGCCCGATGCCCGGGAAGACCGTGGCCAGGGTGACGGACGCGGTTCCGGGCAGTGCGGCGATCTCCTCCTCGAGCTCCTCGACGAAGGCGATCCGATCCTCGACGCGCTCGTACCCGGCATCGGGCAGTCGCACGTGGGCGGTGTAGACGGCCTCCGGGGCGAAGCCGAAATCGTACCGCTCGAGGTTGACCGCGCTGCGGATGAACAGCCCCGACGCCACCAGGAGCACGAACGACACGGTGAGCTCGGCACCCACGAGGCGTCCCATCAACCGCCCGAGCCGTCGGCTCGAGGTGCCGCGGCCGGCGTCCTTGAGCAGGTCGTGTCCCCGGGCGCGGGCCGCGTGCACGGCGGGAAGGACCCCCGCCGCCATCGCCGCCACGACGGCGGACGCCGCGATGAAGAGCAGCACGGGGGCGTCCACCCGCAAGTCGAACCAGAACGGCATCCCGGGGATGTCCGCGGCGCCCCGCACCCGGGCGACCCCCACCACCGCCAGCAGCGCCCCGCCCACGGCCCCCGCCACGGCGAGGACCGACGCCTCGATCCAGAACTGCATCGCGATCCGCATCCGGGAGGCCCCCAGGGCGCCCCGGACGGCCACCTCCCGGGCTCGGACCGCGGCCCGGGCGAGGAGGACGTTGGTCACGTTGGCGCACGCCACCAGGAGCACCAGGACCGCCACGCCCACCATCAGCCCCGCCAGCACGTAGGTCATCCGGCCGGGATTGATGACGTTCGTGTAGGCCCTGACGATCACGGGATCCGGCTCCGCGGTGGAGGCCCCCCGGGGCCGCTGTCGCGCGAGCTCGTTCAGCTCGGCGGCGGCCGCGGCGGCGGAGACGTCCGCACGGAGCAGTCCGAAGACCTGGAGGGCCCCGGCGCCGGTCACCGGTCGACCGGCCTCCACCGGGAGCGGTGTCCAGAGCTGCTCGGTGAAGGGGAAGCCGAACCCCTCCGGCATCACCCCGATGATGGTCGCGGGCTCGCCGTTCATCCGCACCGTGCGCCCCAGGACGCCCGGATCGCCCTCCATCCGCAACCGCCACACGTCCCATCCGATCAGAACCACCCTCGGCGCGCCGGGGATGGCGTCGGCCGGCGTGAACTCCCGGCCGATCGCCGGTTCCGTGGACAGGAGGGGTAGCGTCCCCACGTCGATGGCGGCGCTGGACAGCGGCTCGCCCGCCACGCCGTCCAGGATCAGGGAGACCGGCTGGACGATGGAGACGCCGAGCCCCTCGAACGACCGCTGCCGCTCCGTCCAGTAGGTGTAGGTCTCCGGGGGGATCGGCGAATGATCCTCGTGGTTCACCCGGACCATGCGCTCCCCGTCCGGGAACGGAAGCGTGGGAACCAGCCCGCCCCGCATCAGGCTGAACATCATCCCGGACAGGCCGATGCCGACGGACAACGCCAGGAGGGCCGTCAGGGTGGCCCCCGGTGTGCGAAGGAGCTGCCGGACGCCGAGCTTCAGGTCGCCCGGGAGCTGGCTCGCCAGTCCCCTGAAGCTCCAGGCGGGCGCCGCACCCAGGGCGCCCGCCTGGAGGTCGGCGCTCGGCCGGCGGCGTCCGGAGAAGCGCAGGGCGGCGGCGGCGGCGATCTCCCGGGGCCAGGACCCACGACCGTCCTCGGCCAGGTCCCCCAGGTAGAACTCCCGGTCCTCGCGGGGCACCAGGAGCCGAACGAGGGCGAGGACGAGCCACGGCGGACGGGCGGGCCGGTCGGAATCCGGATCGGGACCGGAAGGCGCGCCCAGGCCACGTCGGGGGCTCACGGGGCCTTCAGCTCGGGCGCCAGCCCCTGGGCCAGGTGCCTCAGGTCCGACAGGGAGCTCCGAACCGCTTCGCGCCCATCCGTCGTGAGGGTGTACATCTTCTTGCGGCGCCCCCCCCTCTCGCTGGTCGGCGGGGCGACGGTGACCTGGACGAGCCCCTTCGATTCGAGCCGCCCGAGGGTCTTGTAGATCGCCCCGAGGGTGACGCTGCGGGAGGTGCGGGCTTCCATGGTGTCGCGCACCGTCACGCCGTACGCGTCGTCGCCGAGGCGGGCTACGGCCAGGAGGGTGAGGAGCTCGAACTCTCCGGGGTATCCCATGCGGGTCTCCATTAGTGTGTCGTTGTCACACTAATACCGGGAACGACGTTCACCAAGGATCCTCGCACGCGGGGCCCCTCTTGCGCGGGCAGGCCCCCGCCCACCACCTGAACCCGCGCCTCCGCCGCCCGGTGGACCCATCGCCGTCACGGACCGTCGCCAGAACCGTATGACCGCCCCCGTCTTCGAGCTGCGCCCCGCCACGGAGGCCGACCTCCCCGCCCTGGTCGCGCTCCTGGCGGACGATCCCCTGGGCGCCCGCCGGGAGCGGCAGGGCGGCGGGGTTTCCGAGGCGTACCTCGAGGCCTTCAGGGCCATCGACGCGGACCCCAACCACGTGCTCCTCGTGGCCGACGTCGACGAGGCGGTGGTGGGGCTCCTCCAGCTCTCCTTCCTCCCGCACCTGACCTACCAGGGCGGGTGGCGGGCCCAGATCGAAGGGGTCCGGGTCGCCCGGGAGCACCGCTCGCTCGGGATCGGCCGCCGCATGATCGAGGCGGCCGTGGACCGGGCACGGGCCAGGGGATGCCACCTGGTCCAGCTCACCACGGATCGACGCCGTCCGGAGGCCCTGAAGTTCTACCGGAGCCTGGGCTTCGAGGCGTCCCACGACGGCCTGAAGCTCCACCTGCGGGCGCCCGGGGGCTGAAGCCCGGCCGGGGCGGTCCGGCGAGGGGGCACGGCCCAGGAACGCCCCCCGGAAACGGCGTGTATTCTCGAGGGTCGAGTCGGGCGTGGACCGCAAGCTTCGGGACGGTGAGATGGACAGGACTGGGTGGATCGGCGCCGTCGTCATCCTGGCGCTTGGGCTCGGCGCAGCAGGCTGGTTCGTGGGCGACGGCTTCCGGGACGGCCGCCGCGAACGGTTCGTCACGGTGAAGGGTCTCGCCGAGCGCGACGTGGAGGCCGACCTCGCCCTCTGGCCCTTCCGCATCACGGCGGCGGGCGACGACCTGGCCACGGCCCAGGCGGCGATCCAGCGGAGCACCGTTGAGGTCTTCGACTTCCTGGTCCGGCACGGCATAGACACCACCCTGGCCGAGCTCCAGGGCGTGGAGGTCACCGACCGCGTGGCCGAGGCCTACGGGGGTCCGGAGCGGACCGGCCCTCGATTCACCGTCCAGCAGCTGATGATGGTCCGCTCCGAGGACGTGGCTGCGGTGCACGCGGCCAGCCAGCGGGTGGGCGAGTTGGTGGAGGCGGGCGTCGCCCTCCGCTCCGGGCAGGGGTGGGGGCCGGCGGCTCCGACCTTTTTGTTCAAGGGGCTCAACGATCTCAAGCCCGCCATGATCGCCGACGCCACGGCCAACGCCCGGGAGGCGGCCGACCAGTTCGCCCAGGATTCCGACAGCCGGCTCGCCGGCATCCGCCGGGCCAACCAGGGGCTCTTCCAGATCCTCCCGCGGGATCAGGCCCCGGGGGTCGTGGAGAGCAGCCAGGTGTCGAAGACGGTACGGGTCGTCTCCACGATCGAGTACTACCTCCGGGATTGAGGCCGGAGGGCCCGGACCGGGGGCTCCGGCCCCGTCAGCCTGCCGTCGTCCGCGCGGCGATGCGTTTCGCCACGTAGCGGGCGTCCCGCCCCACGCCTCCGATCAGCGAAGAGGCCAGCGCCGACTGGAAGGGGAGCCCGACGAAGTAGAGGCCCGGCTGGGTGGGGACGACTCCGCGCTCGTGCTTCGGCAAGCCGTCGGCCCCGAACACCGGAAGGTCCACCCACCCGAAGTCCGGTCGGAATCCGGTGCACCAGACGACGTTCCGGACGTCCAGGACGCGGCCGTCGTCCAGGACCGGTCTGCCCCCCTCGACCGCGACCGTCCGCGGCACCCGCTCGATGCCGGCATCCAGGATCTCCTGCCTCTGGACCCGGGCCAGGGGGATGCCCCGCGGGGGGTTGAGGAAGTGATCGCGGACCTTCCGGCCCAGGGGGTTGGAGGCGCGGAGCACGTGGTACGCCGCGATCCAGATCAGCGGTGTGATGATCCGGTCCTTCAGGCTCCCCGAGGCGCTCACCGGCTCCTGGCCCGTGTCCCGGCCCGAGAGCCGGGTTCCATGATCCCGCGACGCCTCCATGGCGATCTCGGCGCCCGAGTTCCCGGCCCCCACGACCAGCACGTCCCCGGCCTGGAGCTGGTCGGGGCGGCGGTACTGCGTCGAGTGGAGCTGCACGATGTCCTCGTCCAGCTCGGACGCGAAGGAGGGGACGTTCGGCGTGTGGTAGGCACCGGTCGCCACGACCACGGTCGCCGCGCTCCACGACTCGGATCCCGAGACGACCCGGAAGCGGTCCCCTTCGCGCCGGACCGCATCGACCGGTGTCCCGGAGCGGACCGGGAGCTGGAACCGGCGGGCGTAGCTCTCCAGGAAGTCGGCCACCTGATCCTTCCCCGGATACGAGGCGGGGGGTGCGGGGAAGCGCATGCCGGGCAGCCCGTCGTACCGTGCGGGCGTGAACACCCGCAATGAATCCCAGCGGGTGCGCCATGCGTCCCCGATGCGGGCGGCCGCGTCCAGGATGACGAACGGCAGGTCCCGCTGCTTCAGGTGGTAGCCGACCGCCAGGCCAGCCTGCCCGCCGCCGATCACCACCGTGCCGTCATCCCGCTCACTCGCCGGGTCCCTCCCGCCGCGAGCCACCCCGGGCGCCGAGACCACGGGTCAACCCTCCACCCGATAGATCTCCCTCCGGCCGCGCACCACCAGCTCGTGGTAGCCGGCCATCGCCTCCCGGACCTCCGCGTCGGCCATGAGCTCCTCTTCGAGGGCGAAGAAGTCCTCCACCCGCTCGGCGGTCGCCTCGGCCACCAAGGTCCAGAACGGTTCGCCGGCGACGTCCGTGAGCAGCCGAAGGGGCGGGGCGCCGCGGGCTTCGACCGCTTCGGAGAGCGCCCGGAACCTCTCCAGCAGCGGCCGGACCATCCCCGGCTTGCAGTTCAGCACCTCGCGGATCACGAACATGGTCCACCTCCCCGGCCAGGTCGATCGCCGCTGCACGGGCGTTCCGTGCAGCGTACGGCTCCTCGGAACGTCTCAAGGTCGACCGCAGCCCGGGGTGCCCACAATCGGCAGAACGGACCAATGGGTCGGGGCGTGGCATGGGTGATTTCATGTAGGAACGAGCCGGCGGGCGGGGGACCGCTGGGTCGATCCCGGGTTCTCGCTCCCGCGGGCGCGACCGCCCACGAAGGGTCGGGGACGCCGAGGCAGCGGCGTTGCGACGGTCCGGCCCGCCATCCCATCATTCCGGGCACCCTGATCCCGTCACCGGCCGCACCGCCGGCCCTCCCTACCGTGGTCCCACACCCATCCCATCCCGTCCGAATGCAGGTAGAGGAGGGACGGCTCGCGTACGGGCGCCGCGAATGGTCGCGGGCCCGGGATGCGCTGGCCGGAGCGGACGCCGAATCCACGCTGGCCGCGGAGGACCTGTGGCGGCTGTCGGTCGCTTCCTACCTGGTGGGTGACGAAGACGCGTTCGTGGACGCGCTTGAGCGGGCCCACCGGCTGGCGCGGGAGACGGGGGACGAAGCGGCGGCGTTTCGCAGCGCGTTCTGGATCGGCATGCACCTCGGGGATCGGGGGATGGGTGCTCAGGCGGGCGGGTGGTTCGGCCGCGCGGGCCGCATCGTCGAGGGCCACGAGGAGATGAGCGTGGAGCGGGCCTACCTGCTCCTCCCGCAGGCGCTCCAGCGGTTCGGGGCCGGCGATCACGAAGGATCCTGCGAGCTCGGCCGCGAGGCGGCGGCCGTGGGCGAGCGAGCCGGAGAGCGGGATCTCTTCGCCCTGGGCGTCCTGCTCCAGGGGCGGGGCCGGATCGAGCAGGGGCGGGTCGAGGAGGGGCTGCGGCTGCTGGACGAAGCCATGGTCGCCGTGGCGACCGACGAGCTGAGTCCCACCGTCACGGGGCTCGTCTACTGCGCCGTGATCGGCGCCTGCCGGAAGGTCTACGCCCTCGGTCGGGCACAGGAGTGGACCGCGGCGCTACGCGACTGGTGCGCGGGCCAGCCCGACATGGTCGCCTACATCGGAGAGTGCCGGGTCTACCGGTCCGAGCTTCTCCAGATGCACGGTGCGTGGGGCGAGGCTCTGGAGGAGGCTCGGCGCGCCGCACGTGTGACGGGGGGCGACGGCGCGACCGTCGCGGGTCTCGCGTGCTACCAGCAGGGGGAGCTCCACCGGCTCCGGGGCGACCTGGACCAGGCGGAAGCCGCCTTCGCGGACGCCAGCCGGGCCGGGCGGGTACCGCAACCGGGGCTGGCCCTTCTCCGACTCGCTCAGGGCCAGGGGGATGTGGCGATGGCCATGTTGCGGCGTTCCCTGGCGGAGACGCCGAGCCCCCTCGGACGGCTCCGACTCCTCCCCGCGCAGGTCGAGGTGTCCCTCGCCACGGGCGACCAGGACACGGCTCGAGCGGCGTGCGAAGAGCTGGCGTCCATCGCCGCCGCCTACCCGTCTCCCGTTCTGGGGGCCATGGCGGGTGCCGCCCGCGGCGCGGTGGGACTCGCCGCTGGCGAAGCGGAGTCCGCGCTGCCCGAGCTGCGGGAGGCGTGGCGGGGCTGGCACGCCCTGGACGCACCCTGGGAAGCGGCGCGTACCCGGGTCCGGATCGGACTCGCCTGTCGGCACCTGGGGGACGAAGACGGGGCACGGCTGGAGTTGGAGGATGCCCGCCGCGAATTTTCCCGGCTCGGCGCCGGGCCGGACGTGGAGCGGGTGGATGCGCTTCTCCGGCGGCGGACGTCTCCCCCGAGGCCCCACGGGCTGACCCCGCGGGAGATGGAGGTGATCGGTCTGGTCGCCACCGGGAAGACCAACCGCGCCATCGGCAGGGAGCTCTTCATCAGCGAGAAGACCGTCGCCCGGCACCTGAGCAACATCTTCGCCAAGCTGGGGATCTCGTCCCGCTCCGCGGCCACCGCCTTCGCCTACGAACACGGCCTGCTGGCGGGCAAGGACGCCGACTAGGTCGAAGGCCCCACCCCCGAAGGCACCGCGCAGTTCGACACCTCCTCGATCTCGGCCTCGCTCTCCGGGAAGTACTTCCGCCTCCACCACAGCGCCACGTTCACCAGGGCGATCAGGACCGGAACCTCCACCAGGGGGCCGATCACCGCCGCGAAGGCCGCCCCGTGGGCGATGCCGAAGGTGCCCACCGCCACGGCGATGGCCAGCTCGAAGTTGTTGGAGGCCGCGGTGAACGAGAGGGTGGCCGTCCGGGGATAGTCCGCGCCGGCCCAGCGGCTCATGAAGAAGGTGATGGCGAACATGAGCAGGAAGTAGATCAGCAGCGGGATCGCCACGAGGACCACCTGCGACGGCTGCCGGACGATCGCCTCGCCCTGGATCGAGAACATCACCACGATCGTGAAGAGGAGCGCCACGAGGGTGAGGGGACTGATCCGCGGAATGAAGCGCTCGTGGTACCACGTCTTGCCCCGGGCCTTCACCAGGACGAGCCGCGTGAGCATGCCGGCCAGGAAGGGGATCCCCAGGTAGATGAAGACGCTCTCGGCGATCTGGCCCATGGTGATGGCCACGACGGCGCCCTCGAGACCCAGCCACCCGGGGACGACCGTGATGAAGACCCAGGCGTAGACCGAGTAGAAGAGGACCTGGAAGATCGAGTTGAAGGCCACCAGCCCCGCGGCGTACTCGCTGTCCCCGTCCGCCAGGTCGTTCCACACGATGACCATGGCGATGCAGCGCGCCAGGCCGATCAGGATGAGCCCCACCATGAGCTCGGGATGGTTCCGGAGGAAGAGGACCGCCAGCCCGAACATCAGGAGCGGCCCGATGACCCAGTTCTGCACCAGGGACAGTGCCAGGACCTTCCAGTCCCGGAAGACGTCGCCGAGCTCCGCGTAGCGCACCTTCGCCAGGGGCGGGTACATCATGAGGATGAGCCCGATGGCGATGGGGATGGACGTGGTGCCGACGTGGGTGGCCTCGTTGATCGCCGTGACGGCGCCGGGCCACAGGTAGCCCAGCCCTACGCCCACGGCCATGGCCGCGAAGATCCACAGCGTCAGGTACCGGTCCAGGAACGTCATCCGTCGGCCCACGCTCCGCTGCTCCGTCATTCCGGCTCCTCTCCTCTGCCGCGTCATACGGCGTGGCTCCTCGCCTGTCCGCCCGTCTCCAGCTGCTCCGCGAACTCGTCCGGAAGCTCGCTCTCCCGGATCGCCGCGGTGGCCCGCTCCAGATCGTACTCCACCCGCACGAACTCCACCTCCACGGACGCCTCGTCCATCTCGATCAGGACGAAGCCGGCCCGCCAGTCCCCGTCCTTGGGTCGGCCGACGGAGCCGGTGTTCACGAAGTGCACGCCCTCCACCGTCCGGTGCCAGGGCCTGTGGGTATGGCCGAAGGCCACGACGTCGCCGGCCCGCGCCCCCAGGTGGCCGGCCATCTTCGTGCAGAAGGCATCGGACCGGTCTTCCGTCCAGTAGACGGTGTTGAGGACCGGATTGCCGTGCACCAGGTGCATTCGCGGCCCACCGGTGTGGCCCCCCAGCGGACGGACCTCGATCCGGAACGGAAGGGAGCCCAGCCACCGCTTCGTGGCCTCGGACACGTGGGCGCGGGTCCAGGCGTAGCTCAGGTGGCTCAGGGCCTCCTGGCGCGGGTCCTCGTACTTGCAGCCGCAGTGCTCGTAGCCGGTGGCGGTGGTGGAGTCGTAGTTGCCCGCCACCCCGGGGATCGCCCGGCTGCGCAGCAGCTCCACCACCTCGTTCGGCCAGGGCGCGTACCCCACCAGATCGCCCAGGTGGTAGATCGCGTCCACGTCTTGCCTGGCGTCCACCGCAGCGAGGACCGCCTCCAGGGCAGGCAGGTTGCCGTGGATGTCGCTGATGAGCGCGTACTTCATGTCCGTTCCGTCTCCTCGAAGGACTGGGGCACGAGCGAATGTCGCTGCTTCACGCCCCGCAGCAATCCGGGCCGCAGCAGGATCCGCTCTCGTCCGTCGACGCGGCCGCCGGCTTCCGGGCCCTCACGAAGGCCGACATGAGGCGACCGTCCACGGCTTCCGCGAACGCGTCGACGTCGATCCCGGCGTCCTCGAGAATGGACCTCGCGTCCTGGGGCTCGTAGATCCGCGTCGGCTCCAGGCTGGGGTCCTCGAAACCCGCCGCCCGCAGCAGCCCCTCGAACTCCGTCTCCCCGAGGGCGCCCGCCACGCAGCCCACCCAGAGTTCCAGGCTCCGGCGCACCTCCGGCGGGATCTCGCCCCGGACCACCACGTCGGAGACCGCGAAGCGCCCGCCGGGCTTCAGGACCCGGAACGCCTCCCGCAGCACCTGGCCCTTGTCCGCCGCCAGGTTGATCACGCAGTTGCTGATGATCACGTCGACGCTCGCGTCCGGCAGGGGGATGTTCTCGATGTCCCCCTTGAGGAACTCGACGTTCTCCGCCCCTGCCTCCTCCGCGTTCTGCCGGGCCAGCGCCAGCATCTCGTCCGTCATGTCCAGACCATAGGCCTTCCCGGTGGGCCCCACTCGGCGCGCGCTCAGGAGCACGTCGATCCCACCGCCGCTCCCCAGGTCCAGCACGACCTGCCCCGCCTCGAGCTCGGCGAGGGCCGTGGGGTTCCCGCACCCGAGCGAGGCCAGGACCGCCTTCTCGGGCAGATCCGAGGTGGTCACGGCGTCGTACAGGTCCCGGGTGATGGGGTCCGTGGCGTCGCCGCAGCCACAGGACGGACCGCAGCAGGTGCCCCTGGATCCCGACGCCGCCCGGACGGCCGCCTCTCCGTACTTCTCCCGTACCGCTGCCTTCAGATCCGTGCTCATGTCGCCCTCCGTATCAATGATGGTTGATGTATTTGCGCAAAAAAAACCGTGGGCCGTGCATCGTCAGCCGCAGCAGTCCCCGTTCCGCGCCGGCGCCGGCCGCCATGCCGGGTCCGGCTTCACCTCGCCGAGGAAGGCCCGCATCTCCTCGAGAGCTTCCGGGACCAGCGAGTAGTAGACCCACCGCCCGTCCCGCCGATCGGACACCACCCCGGCGTCCTTGAGCCGCTTCAGGTGGAAGGAGAGCCGCGACTGCGCGGCGTCCATGTCGGCCTGGAGCTCACAGACGCACCGCTCTCCGGCCGCGAGCCGCCGCACGATCTCGAAGCGGGTCTCCTCGGCGACCGCCTGGAAGCGGTCGAGCAGGGCGTCGGTGTGGAGCGTCTGATCTGACATGGGCCCATGTTACATCAACGTGCGTTGATACGTCAAGCCCGGCTCCCGGACACGTCGAGGCCGACCCGCCGGCGGCCCAGGCCTGGGAGCGGCCCGCGGACGACCCCACGCCGCCCTCCCACGCGGGCTCAGCGCACCCGGACCGGGATGTCCTGGGTCGCCGGCGCAGGCGCCTCCCGCGGGAAGGCGGGGGTCCCCCGGTCGAAGGTCGTGACGATTCGGAGCGTGTAGTTCCCGGGCCGGGGCGTCCACTGGAAGTCGTACGTCTCGCCCACGTCGATCCGCTGCTCCGCCGGCTCGCTCGTCACGAGACCCGGGGGAAGGTCGGCGCCGTCCTTGGCCAGAGTCTGCCAGGTGACCGGAGCCTCCCCGTCCAGCAGAGCGACGCGCTTCTCGTCGTCCGGGCTGATGTGCATGAAGCGAAGCCGATACGTCCGACCCGCCTCCAGGTCGATGGGGCCGGGATCTCGCCGCCCGTTGACCGCCGGAGGCGGATCCTGGCCGGAGCCGAGCGACCCGAGGAGGAAGAGGCGATCCAGCAAGGCGTCCCAGGTCTCGCCAGGCTCCAGGACCAGGAACGGCCCGTAGAGGCCCTGGGCCAGCTGGTGTCCCGGCTCGCTGTGGGCGTGGTACATGAAGGTCCCGGCGCGAGGGGGCGTCATGCGGACCACGAAGGTGTCCCCGGGGGCCACCGCGGACCGGATGGCATCGGGGTAGCCGCTCCACCCCGGGACCCCGTCCGCCCAGCTCTCCAGCTCGAGGCCGTGCCAGTGCACGCCGAGCGGAACGTCGGCCCGGTTGTGGACCGCGATCTCCGCGGGCTCGCCCCGGGTGAGCACGATCGGGCTGCCGGGGAAGTGCACGGAGTCCGCCGCCGGGGGTGCGCCGTCTTCGAGGACGAAGCCGTATCCCGCCGCGTCGCCGAAAACCCCGGGCCGCCGGGTGATGTGGAGGTCCAGGCGCCGACGGGGGCTCGCGGTGTCCGACACGAACCCGGGGCGGGCATCGATCCGGATCCCCATCACCAGCCCCCCCATGAGGTCCTCGCCCGAGGCCCCGTCCGGCGGGTGGTCGCCCGGCGGGTGGCCCACGTCGGCCGTCTGCAGCCAGGACATGTGGCGCATCAGGTGACAGTGGAAGATCCAGTTCCCGGGCTCGGTGGGCACCCAGGTGAGCTGCGCCGCCTCCCCGGACTCCAGCGTCTCCGTCACCGCCAGCTGGCGTTCCGCGTCACCGTACACCACCTCCCCGCCCTGGTCCCCCCGGGCGTCCACCGAGAAGTAGAAGCCGTGGAGGTGCATCGGGTGGACGCGCCCCGTGACGTTCAGCACCCGCCAGCGGACGGAGTCCCCCTGGGTGTACCGGAGGCGCTCGGTGGCAGGCCAGGACCGCCCATTGATCATGAAGCGGGACGCCGGCACGAAGGATCCGTCGGCGGCCGGATCGGCCCAGTGCGAGATCAGGAAGATCCGCTCCGCGGGGTCCGGAGCGACGCCGGCCGGGTCCACCACCAGGGCGCCGACCATCGCCCGGTCGTTGCCACGGCGCGGGAGCCCGGGGGGCGGTCCGTCGCTCCAGCCGTCTTCCATGACCCGCCCCATCCAGAAGAACGTTCCCGGCGTCGTGGGGGTGAACCGCACCTCCGCCGTCGCCCCGGGGGCCACCACCGCCGGCCGTCCGCGCAGGGCGCCGCCCGGTCCCCCTCCCATTTCACCGCTGCGGTCCCAGAGCCCGCGAACCACCAGCGTGTCGGGGAAGGTGTTCCGGAGGGTCACCCGCACGGGGGTCCCGGCGGAGACGCGGATCAGGGGGCCCGGAACACGGGCCGGCTCCCCGGCCTCGACGAGCACGTGAGCGCGGAGGCCCTGGTTGTCGGGGCCCCAGGGGTACCACGCCGCAGGGCGGGCCTCCAGCTCCACGGTCCACACGCCGTCCTGCATCCGGCCGGCCGAGGATCGGAAATCCTCGAACGACGCCACCTCGAGTCCGTCGACGTCCAGCGGGGGGCCGCCGGCGGTGCGGCCCTGGGCCGCCTGGGAAGGCGAGGGCACGAGGCCGAGCAGAAGGCATGTGAGCGCGACGGACGCGCATCGGGACGGGCTCGTGGGCGTCATGGGATTCCGCTGATCAGGTCGCAGGATCCGAGGACCGGTCGGGCCCCCGGATGGCCCCGTGTCACCGGCGGGACCCTCGACGGGGCTCACCGGACACGGTTGCGGCACGAGGTCCGCTGGCCGCTCCCACTGGCGGCCACGTTACTCATGTTGGGGACGCGCATGTGCATTTCGCCATCCTCGCCGTCCTCGTCCTCGTCGGTCCCGCCCACGTCCCGGGCCGACAGACTGCCGGGCGGGTCCAGACGAACCGACGCGGCCCCGGACCACATGGGGAGTCCGGGCGTTGACAATACATGTTGTAACACACATGTTCTCCTCCATGAGCAACGGACTCCGCGACGAGATCAAGCAGACGCGCCCCTTCGCCGGCCCTGAGCAGGAAGCCTATCTCAGCCTGGGACGGACGTGGGCGGTGCTGGAGCACGCGGTCTCGGAGGCCCTGAAGCCGCACGGGATCACGCCGACCCAGTACAACGTGCTCCGGATCCTCCGGGGCGCGGGGGACACCGGACTCTGCCGGAGCGAAGTGATGGACCGCATGATCTCTCGCGTGCCGGACGCCACCCGGCTCCTCGACCGCATGGAGGCCGCGGGCCTCATCACGCGGGAGCGGAGCAGCGAGGACCGCCGTTTCGTCACGACCCGGGCCTCCGAGGAGGGGCTCCGGGTGTTGGCGGACCTGGACGATGAGATCGTGGAGCTTCACCAGCGGCAGTTCACCTCCCTGGACGAGAGCGGGATCCGGTCCCTCATCGACCTCCTCGGGCTCGTCCGGAAGTCCGGGTGAAACCTTTTAGCTCGTATATGTGTTATCACATTTGATGATCGCACAAACATCAACATGGGAAGCCGGCGAACCCCCCACCGGGACGCCGCCCACCGACCGCGCGGGCGACCGCGCCATCACGACAGGAGATCGACCATGACGACCGCAACGCAGACCCGCCCTTCCGCCTCCACCTTCGCGACCCGGACCCGGGCGGAGTCCCGCAGCGCCGCACCGGCGAAGGCGGGCGCGAACGCCGCCCGGGTGGACACCGCCCTGACGGTCCTCCGTGCCGTCGTCGGCACCGTCTTCGTGGCCCACGGCGCCCAGAAGCTCTTCGTCTTCGGCTTCGGCGGCGTGATCGGCGCCTTCGAGGGGATGGGCGTTCCCCTGGCGGGAATCGCCGGCCCCGCCGTAGCGCTTCTCGAGTTCTTCGGCGGGCTCGCGCTGCTGGCCGGGCTGTTCACGCGCCTGGTGTCGGTGGGCCTGGCCGTCACCATGCTCGGGGCCATCCTGATGGTGCATCTGCCGCAGGGCTTCTTCAATCCGGGCGGCGTCGAGTTCCCCCTCTCGCTACTCGGTGCCCTGGTGGCCCTCGTGCTCGCGGGTCCGGGCGCCTTCTCCGTGGATGCCCTCGTGGCCCAGCGTCAGCGCGCGGAGGCCTGACGCCACGCTGGACGGCGGCGGCGTGGAGACGTGGATGGCGGGTGCGTCCCGCCCTCCACGTCGTGCTACGCGGTCACGAGCAGGGCGCCCGGCGCGTACCTTCGGTGAATCCCCGAAAGGAGAACACATGCGCCGGATCATCGCCCTGGCCGGCCTCCTCTGCGCCGGGCCTCTGTCGGCCCAGGAGGCTTCGGCCGACGCGAGGGAGCTCCTGCGGCTCCACGAGGAGCTCCTGGTGGCACACCGCACTGCCGACGTGGATCGGTGGATGCGGATCGAGGCCGCCGACTACGTCTCGGCCAATGGAGGGCGGGTCACCCACCCGGAGGCCGGTGCACGCAGGGCCGGACGCGCAGCCTACCTCGCGGCGACCACTTTCGAGGTCTATCGCGACCTGCAGGAGCCTCTCGTCCGCATCTCGGAAGACGGGTCCCTGGGGTGGTTGATCGCCGAGGTGGAAGTCCGGGGGACGACGACGTCCACCTCCGGTGACCCCGAGCCCTTCCACGACGTCTGGGCCTGGGTGGAGCTCTACCGTAAGGTGGACGGGCGGTGGGTCCTGGAGGGCAACGCTTCCAATCGGAGGCCCGGGGCGGGCGGATGAGGCGGGGCTGGAGGAGCGCCGCGGGCGGTCGGGTTGGACAGCGCCTGTCGTCCATGGGCTTCGGGGGCCTACCTTCGGCGGATCGTCCGCATCCGCCTGCGAGCCCCTGCCCCGACGCCCATGGACCCCGTACGCACCAACGACCGACCCGGCCTGATCAACCGCCTCCTCGGCCACATCGAGCGGGTCGGCAACAAGCTGCCGGATCCGGCGATGCTGTTCCTGCTCTCGCTCTTCGTGGTCTGGGCGCTTTCCGCCCTGCTGGCGCCGGTCCAGTTCACCGACATCGACCCGCGCTCGGGAGAGCCCATCCGGGTCATCAACCTCCTGACCGGACCGGCCCTGGCCGCCTTCCTGTCGAACATGGTGACGATCTTCACGAGCTTCGCACCGCTGGGGGTGGTGCTCGTGGCGATGCTCGGCGTGGGTGTGGCGGACGAGGCCGGGTACTTCAACACCAGCATCAAGCTGCTGCTGAGCAAGACTTCGAAGCGGCTTCTGGCCCCCGCCGTGGTCTTCGTCGGCCTCATCAGCCACAGCGCGGTCGATGCGGGCTACGTCCTGGTGATCCCCCTGGGCGGCATCATCTTCTACGCCGCGGGCCGCCACCCCCTGGCCGGGATCGCTGCCGCCTTCGCCGGGGTCTCCGGCGGGTTCAGCGCGAACCCGGTCCCCTCGGCCCTGGACCCACTGCTCCAGGGCTTCACCCAGCCCGCCGCTCAGCTCGTGGCCCCCGGCATGCTGGTGAACCCGCTGAACAACTACTTCTTCACGGCGATCTCCAGCGTTCTGATCATCGCCCTGGGGTGGTTCATCACCGACCGGGTGATCGAGCCCCGGTTGAACGCCTCCACGCCCTTGGACCATGACGCCGAGGAGGCCCCGGACATGGTCACATTCGAGCCCCGGGAGCGGAAGGCTTTCTGGTGGGCGAGCGGCGTGCTGGTCCTGGGACTCGTCGTCCTGACCGCGACCCTGATCCCCGAGGACTCCGCGTTCCGGGATCCCAACACCGGCTCGTTGAACTCGTTCTCCGCGCCGATCATGCAGTCCATCGTGCCGCTCATCTTCCTGCTCTTCCTCATCCCCGGTGTCGTCTACGGCTACGTGTCGGGGAAGTTCAAGAGCTCGAAGGACATGGTCGACGCCATGACCAAGGCCATGGAGGGGATGTCGTACTACATCGTCATGGCCTTCTTCTGCGCCCTCTTCGTCCACGCGTTCGGCGCCTCCAACATCGGGGCGCTCCTGGCGGTGAAGGGCGCTGCGGGGCTGCAGGCGCTGGCCCTCCCCGGCGGCGTCACCATCGTCGGAATCATCTTCCTGACGGCCTTCGTGAACCTCTTCGTGGGCTCCGCCAGCGCGAAGTGGGCACTTCTGGCGCCGATCTTCGTCCCCGTGCTCATGCAGGTCGGGATCTCGCCGGACCTGACCCAGGCCGCCTACCGCGTCGGGGACTCCTCGTCGAACATCATCACCCCGCTGATGCCGTACTTCCCGCTGGTGGTGGTCTATTGCCAGCGCTACGTGAAGAAGACGGGGATCGGGACGCTCACGTCCATGATGCTCCCCTACTCTGTGGCGTTCCTGGTAGCCTGGTCGGGCTTCCTGCTCCTCTACTGGATGTTCGGGATCCCCCTCGGACTGCAGGCATCGTACGGCTATCCGGCCCCGTAGACGGCTGCGCCCCGCCTCACACCATCACGCCGACGCGATCACGAACCGGACGACTCCAGATGAACCGACGGACCCCTTCGCCCTCCCGGCCCCGGTGCCGTGCCGCGTGCCGCGTGCGGGACGCCCTCCTCGCCGCCCTCGTGACGGCAACGGCGGCGACACCGGCCCTGGCCCAGGAGCTCCCGACGCTCGAGCCGGAGGACTACGGCCGGTGGGAGTATCTCCTGTCGCCGCAGGTCTCGCCCTTCGGAGACTGGGTGGCCCATCGGCTGACCCGGAACGACGAGACCGAGGAGCTGCGGCTGCGGCGGATGGACCCGGACACCACCATCGTCGTCCCCTGGGGCGAGTCGCCGGCCTTCTCCGCCGACGGACGCTGGGCGGTGTGGCAGGTCGGAACGTCCCCGGAGGAGCGGGAGGACCCGGACGGACCGGCCCGGCTGACCGTGGAGGTGATGGATCTGCGAACCGGCCTGCGCCGGGAGCTGGGACCCGCCCGATCCGCGACCTTCGACGTCACCGGGCGATTCCTCGCCCTGTCCGGCTACCCGCCCGAGGAGCCGGAAGGCCGGGGCGGGGACCTGAGGGTGCTGGACCTCCCCGCCGGGACGGAGGTCACCGTCTCGGCGGTCGAGGAGGCGGAGTGGGCCCCGGAGGCCGCCGTGCTCGCCATGATCCTGGCCACCGGCACGGACCAGGGGAACGGTGTGCAGGTCTTCGATGCGGGCAGCGGCTCGCTGCGGGGGCTGGACGGGTCGGGCTCCAGGTACGCCGAGCTCTCCTGGCGGGAGGACGGGCCGGGGCTGGCCGTCCTGCGGTCGGACTCCGTCGCGAGCAGCGCCGACGCCGGCGGCTACACCCTTCTGGCCTGGCGGGACCCCGCCCGGCCCGCCGACCGGCTCGAGCTCGCCTCGGACGCGCCGCAGATCCCCGATTCCCTCTGGATCGCACCCCACCGGACGCCGGAGTGGCTGGCCGACGGGGACCGGATCGGGATCGGGCTCCGGCCCAGGCCCGCCGAGGAGACCACCGGGGACGCCGAGCCCGATTCCGCCGCGGCCGCTCCGCCGGAGGACACGACCACCGTCCAGATCTGGCACACCTCCGACGTCCGGCTCGTGCCGGCACAGCGGGTCCGGGCCGACGCCGACGCCCGCCGCACCCTGCTGGCGATCTGGGAGCCCGGCGAGGACCGTGTCGTGGTCGTGGGGACGGACCTGCTCGCCACCACCGACGTGGTCGCCGACGGACGGTGGGCCGTCGAGCGGACGGACGCCCCCTACGGGTGGGGGGCGATGTTCGGACGCCCCTACCACGACGTGTGGTCCGTCGACCTCGACGACGGGACACGGCGGCTGGCCGCGGAGCGCGTCCGGTACGAGTGGACCAGCCCGGATGGAGACCGCCTGGTCTGGTTCGACGGCACGGACTACCACGCGGGGGGCCTCGGCGGCGCCGATCCCCGCAACCTGACGGGATCCCTCGACGCCACCTTCGCGAACACCGGGTGGGACACCCCCACCGACGGCGTCCTGCCTCCCCACGGCATGGGCGGGTGGGACGAGGGCGGCGGGGCGGTCTACCTGTACGACCGTTTCGACGTCTGGCGGGTGCCGCTGGACGGGTCCGAGGCGATGCGGCTCACCGAGGGGGCCGAGGGCGAGGTGGTTCACCGCATCCAGGACGTCGATCCGGACCGGGACACCCACCCCGCCGGCGAGCCGCTCCTGTTCCAGGTCCGGGACGAGTGGACCGAGGCCCGGGGGTGGGCCCGCTGGAGCGCCGGAGAGGGGTACGAGCCGCTGCTGCTCGAGGACCGCAGTCACTGGTCGCTGCAGCGGGCGGACTCGGCGGACCTCTTCGTCTTCCGGGTGGAGTCCAGGGAGGAGGCCCCGGACCTGGTCATGACGGACGGCCGCTTCGGGGATCGGCGCCTGGTCGCCGAGTCGAACCCGTTCCAGTCGGAGTACGCCTGGACGCGCTCGGAGATGGTGGAGTACGTGGACGGCGAGGACCGCCGGCAGCACGGGGTGCTCCTCTACCCCGCCAACCACGACGCCTCCCGGCGCTACCCGATGATCGTGTACGCCTACGAGATCCTCTCGCCCCAGCGGCACGTCTGGGAGGCACCGTCCGAGCGGGATTACTACAGCTTCACGGCGTGGACGCAGGAGGGCTACTTCGTGCTCCTCCCGGACATCGTCTTCCGGGCCCGCGACCCGGGCGTGTCCACGGCGGAGGCGGTGGGGGCGGCCATCGAGGCGGTGAACGCACAGGGGCTCATCGACCGGGACCGGGTCGGCTTCATCGGCCACTCGTGGGGGGGCTACGAAGCCACCTACCTGGCCGCCCGCACGGACCTCTTCGCCACGACCGTGGCCGGCGCGCCCCTCACGGACTTCCTGAGCTTCATGGGTCAGATCCACTGGAATCCCGGCGTCGCCGAGCTGAGCCACTGGGAGACAGGCCAGGCACGCATGGAGGTGCCGTACTGGGAGGATCCCGATGCCCACGAGCGCAACTCGCCCATCCACGGCGTCCACGAGATGAGCACGCCCATCCTGATGGCCCACGGGAGCGAGGACGGCGTGGTCGAGTTCTGGCAGGCCACGGAGTTCTACAACTTCGCCCGCCGGGCCGAGAAGCCCATGGTGCTCCTGGTCTACGAAGGGGAGGACCACGGCTTCACGCAGGAGGCCAACCAGATCGACTACCACCGTCGGATCCTGGAGTGGTTCGGCCACTACCTGAAGGGCGAGGAGGCCCCGGCCTGGATCCGGGAGGGGGTGTCCTGGGAGCGGCACCCGGAGGAGCGGGCGCGTCTGGCGGGGGAGGGGAGGGGAGGGGCGGGCTGACGCAGGACGGCGGCCGTCGAAGAGGCGGGCTGGAGCCCGGCGGTCCAGACGGCTAAGATATCAGCCTCCAATGATATTTCCCGGACCGCCCGTCATGCCCGCCACCGCCACCGACACGTCCCTGGACCAGCGCAGGACCAAGCTCTTCCACGGGCTCGCCGAACCCTCCCGCCTGAGGATCCTCCACGCGCTGGCTGAGGGGCCCCTCAACGTCACGGAGCTCGTGGAGCGCACGGGGTTGTCCCAGCCCAACACCTCCAACCACCTGGCCTGCCTGTTGGGGTGCGGTCTGGTGAGCCGGACGCGGGACGGGAGGTTCACCTACTACCGGCACGCCGACGAGGACGTCACCACCCTCCTGGCCGTGGCGGATCGGATCGTGTCGGGCTCCGCCTCCAGCATCCTGGAGTGCCCCCGGTGTGGGTGCGGCGTATGACGGCGCGGTCCTTCGGCCCCGTCCTCCTCGCCCTGGGGCTCCTCTTCCCCCTGGCGCCCGCCCCGATCATCGCCCAGACCGCCACCGTGACGGTGCGCGCGGTGGGTCCGGCGGGGCCCGTCGAGGGAGCGCGGGTCGAGGCCTCCGGGCAGGGCGCCCTGACCGACGCCGACGGCGTGGCCCGCCTGGCCCTCGCGATGGGCGTCCACACGATCTCCGCCGACCGCATCGGCTACGCCCCCGCGGCGGTGGAGCTGCGGCTCCTCCAGCCCGGGGACACCACGGTGGTGATCCGCATGGAGGAGGAGGCGCTGGAGGGCGAGGCCATCGTGGTCCGCTCCACCCGGAGCAACCGGCGCATCGAGGAGGAGCCGCTCCGGGTCGAGGTCGTGTCCCGGGAGGAGGTGGAGGAGAAGCTCCTCATGACCCCGGGCGACATCTCCATGCTCCTGAACGAGACGGCGGGGCTCCGGGTCCAACCCACGGCGCCCTCCCTGGGAGGCGCCAGCGTGCGCATCCAGGGCCTGAAGGGACGCTACACCCAGATCCTCTCCGACGGCCTCCCCCTGTACGGCGGGCAGGCCGGCGCCCTGGGACCCCTCCAGGTGCCGCCCATGGACCTGGCCCAGGTGGAGGTCATCAAGGGCGCCGCCTCGGCCCTCTACGGGCCCACGGCCCTGGGCGGGGTGGTGAACCTCATCTCCCGGCGCCCGGACCCCGCCCGGGAGGTGATCCTCAACCAGAGCACGCTGGACGGGACGGACCTGGTGGGCTGGCTCGCCGACGGGATCGGGGAGCGCTGGGGCTACACCGTGCTGGCCAGCGCCCACCGGCAGGCCTTCGCCGACGTGGACGACGACGGCTGGGCAGACATCCCCGAGTTCCGGCGGCTCTCGATCCGGCCGCGGCTCTTCTGGGACGACGAACGGGGCAACTCGGTCATGGTCACCGTGGGGGGCATGATGGAGGACCGGGAAGGGGGTACCGTGCCGGGCGGCCAGACCCCGGCGGGCACCTCCTACCTGGAGTCCCTGGACACCCGCCGGGTCGACGGCGGGCTGAGCCTGCGGCGGTTCCTGTGGGGCGGGCGCGTGCTGACCGTCCGGGCCTCGGGCTCCCTCCAGCGGCACGACCACGCCTTCGACGCCACGGTGGAGGACGACGAGCACCGCACCGGGTTCGCCGAGGTGGCCATCTCGGGCCAGGACGGCGCCCACCTCTGGGTCGTGGGGCTGGCCCTGCAGCACGACGTCTATCGCAACGAAGGCCTCCCGGTCTTCGACTTCGACTACACCGTCCCCGCCGTCTTCGCCCAGGACGAGGTGACGCTGTCGGACTGGCGCACCGTGGCGGGGAGCCTCCGCTGGGACGAGCACAACCGCTTCGGCGGCGTCCTGAGCCCGCGCCTCTCCTTCCTGGCCCGGACCGGCGCCTGGACGACCCGCCTCTCTGGAGGCACCGGGTTCTTTGCGCCCACCCCCTTCACCGAGGAGACCGAGGCCGTGGGCCTGAGCCATGTGCGCCCGCCGGGGGACTGGACCCGGGAGGAGGCCCGGAGCGCCATGATCGACGTGGGCCGCGAGATCGGTCCCGTGGAGCTCAACGTGAGCGCCTTCGGCTCGGTCATCGACGACGCCCTGCAGACGGTCCGGAACGCCGACGGCACCCTGACGGTCCGCAACGCCACGGGCGAGGTGCGGACGTGGGGGACGGAGATCTTCGCCGCCCTGCGGACGGGCCCGTGGCGCCTGATCGGCTCCCACGCCTACCTCCGCTCCACCGAGCCGGACCCCCAGGACGGCGTCCGCCGGGAGGTGCCCCTCACGCCCCGGCACTCCACGGGGCTCATCGGAGCCTACGAGCGGGAGGACTGGGGCCGGATCGGGATCGAGGCCTATTACACGGGCCTGCAGCAGCTGGACGACGACCCCTATCGGGATGAGTCGCGGCGCCACTTCATCCTGGGCTTCCTCGTGGACCGGAAGCTCGGCCGCTTCCGGGTCTTCCTGAACGCCGAGAACATCCTGGACACGCGCCAGACGCGCTGGGAGTCGCTGGTCCGGCCCGACCGCGCCCCGGACGGCCGCTGGACCACCGACGTGTGGGCGCCCCTCGAGGGCCGGGCCTTCAACGCGGGGGTGTGGGTGAGCCTGTAGGGACCGCCCTCACGCTCCCTGGTGCGGTTGCCCGGAATCACACCCGCCGGGTACCCTGTCCATCTTCTCCCTCCAGCCCCTCGGTGTCATGCCTCCCTATGCCCTGCTCACCGAAGGCACGGACCAGCCGTCATGAGCGAGCGGCCCACGGTCCTGGTCGTCGGCGCCACCGGTAGCATCGGCCGGCTCGTGGTGGAGGAGGCCGTCGGCGACGGGTACCCGGTGCGGGCCCTCGTGCGCGACGTCCGGCGGGCGGGCGACCTGCCCGACGACGCCGAACGCGTGGTCGGTGACCTCACGCGTCCCGAGACGCTGAAGGCCGCCGTGGACGGCGTGGACGCCATCGTGTTCACCCACGGGTCCTACGACGGCGTCGAGGCCGGGTCGGAGGACGTGGACTACGGCGGTGTCCGCAACGTTCTGAGGGTGCTGGGCGGACGCAGAGTCCGCATCGCCCTCATGACGACCATCGGCGTGACGAGCCGGTCCATCTCCTACGCCGCGGACGCCGCATGGAAGCGGCGGGGCGAGCGGCTCCTCCGGGCCAGCGGCCTTCCTTACACCATCGTCCGCCCCGGGTGGTTCGACCACAACGACGCCGACCAGCACCGGCTCGTCTTCCTCCAGGGCGACACGCGCCACGCCGGCGATCCGAGTGACGGGGTCGTCGCGCGACGCCAGATCGCCCAGGTCCTGCTGCGCAGCCTCACCTCCTCCGCCGCCGAGCGGAAGACCTTCGAGCTCGTCGCGGAGCGCGGGCCGGCGCAGGACGACCTGGATCCGCTGTTCGCGGAGCTGGACGACGATCCGCCGGGTGCCGTCGACGCGGTCCGGGACGCGGAAAACTTGCCGCTGGACGAGGAGCCGGCGCGGGTGCGCTCGGACCTCGACGCGGTCCGAAGGGGAGCAGGGGAATGAGCGGAGTCGCCGGCCTTGTAGCCCACCCTCCGAAGCCACATCCTCGCTGCCGGGTCCCGCCCGCCCCGGCGCGGCGCCGATCCACACCTGACGGGAGTCCAACATGGCATCGACCCGGGTCTTCGCCGTTCTCGCCTCGACCCTCCTCCTGGCTGCCTGCGCCGAGACCTCGCCGGGGGATCCCGGGCCCGAGGGCACGTCCCGGGGCACCGTCGTCATCGTCCACGGGGCCTGGGGGGGAGCGTGGGACTGGCGGGAGACGGCCGACTCCCTGGAGACGCTGGGGTACGACACCCGCCGCGTCACCCTCACCGGCCTGGGGGAGCGAAGCCACCTCCTCTCCCCGCAGGTGGATCTGACGACCCACGTCACCGACGTGGCGAACGTGCTCCGGTGGGAGGAGCTGGAGGACGTGATCCTGGTTGGCCACAGCTACGGCGGGATGGTGATCACCGGAGTGGCGGAGGTCGTGCCGGACCGGATCCGCCGCCTGGTATACTTCGACGCCTTCCTTCCCCGGGACGGCGAGTGCGTCCTGAGCATTGGTCGCGACGACGGCCCGGAGGCGCTATGCCGTCGAGAGGCGGCGGATCGGGTGATGGGCAACCCCGTGGTGGACGGGGCCATCCCCGCCGGGTGGGTCGCGGAGGACGCGCCGATTCCCCGGGACATGCCGCACCCGGTGGGGACGCTCGTGGAGCGGATCCAGCTTGCTGGGGACCCGGGCGGGGGCCTCGCCGCCGCCTACATCATCACCCGGGAGACCCCCGGCGGACCCGACGGGTTCAACGTGCCTGCGGACCGGGCCGAGGCCCTTGGGTGGCCGGTGGTCGAGTACGTCGGCGACCACGTACCCTACCGGGAGGATCCGGGAGGCATCGCACGGCTGTTCGTGAGCTTCGAGGAGCGGTAGGCGCGCCACGAGCACTGCCGGACCAAGGAGACGAGGACGATGACCCACACCGCAGGGACGGCACTTAGGCGGCTGACCGCCTTCACCGACGACCCCACCGGCGGGAATCCCGCCGGCGTCTGGATCGGCGACGCGCTGCCCTCGCCCGACGCCATGCAACGGATCGCCCGGGATGTCGGTTTCTCGGAGACCGCCTTCCTGGCCCACCTGGACGGAGGCCGCTACGAGACCCGCTACTTCAGCCCCGAGGCCGAGGTCTCCTTCTGCGGGCACGCCACCATCGCTTCGGGCGTCGCCTTGGGAGAACGGCAGGGGCCCGGGACCTTCCTCCTCTCCACCCGCCCGGGGGAGATCCCCGTGGTGGTCGCCGACTGCGACGGCGCCATGGCGGCGTCCCTGACCTCGGTGACGCCTAGGCACCGCCCCATCGATCCCGGTCTCCTGGACGAGGTCCTGGGCTCCCTGGGATGGGACCGGACGTCGTTGGACCCGTCGCTCCCCCCGGCGCTGGCGTACGCCGGGGTGTGGCACGCGGTGCTCGCGCTCCGGGAGCTCGAGACGCTGAACGCCATGGCCTACGACTTCGCGCGTCTGCGGGCGGCCATGGAGGTGGCCGGGCTCACCACCGTGCAGCTCGTCTGGCGTGAAGAGGACGGGGTCTTCCACTCGCGGAATCCCTTTCCGGTGGGCGGTGTCGTCGAGGATCCGGCCACGGGCGCCGCGGCGGCAGCCCTGGGCGGCTACCTCCGGGATGCGGGCCTGATGGAGGCGCCCGCCCGCTTCCTGATCCGACAGGGAGAGGCCATGGGCCGACCCAGTCGGATCGAGGTCCGCGTGCCGGCCACCGGCGGGATCACGGTCACCGGAACGGCGGTCGCGCTGGACGGTGCCTCGGTGTAGGTCTTGACCCGGAGCGGGGGTTGGTCTCGCAACGCCTCGGATCGACCCTCCCAGGCGAGGCCCGGTCACCCGATGCGCAGCCGTCCGGACATCGTCGGGTGATAACGGCACGTGTAGCCGGCGGCCTCCCCCGGGGATACGACCCGGGTGTTGCTCTGACGGGGGCGAAGCGCGGCACCAGATCGACCCGCCGAGGCCTCACGCCCCTCCGAGCGCAGCGTCGGCCAGCCCCCGTACCCACTCGACGGCGCGGGTCAGCGCGTCGTCCGGGACGGTGTGCCCCCCCTCGAAGAGGTCGAACACCACATCGTATCCCGCGCTCTCGAGCAGGTCTCGTTCCCGCTCGGCCTCGGCGATCGGTACGAACCGATCTGCGTCACCGACGACGAAGCGGATGGGCAGGTCGGCGCCCGACTCCATGGATTCGCCCCGGAGCTCGAACCACTCCTCCACCATTCCGCCCACGCCGAACACCACCGTCCCGTCGAACCGTTCCCGGTGGTAGAAAGCCCCGCCGAGGGCATAGACCCCCCCGAGGGAGAACCCGAAGGAGTACACGGGACCGATCGCGTAGCGGGCGTGGACCCGGTCGAGGAGGTCGGGCACGAAGTGGAAGACGGTCAGGTCGCGGGAGCGGCTTTCCGTGGCCAAGTCGCCGGAGAGGGGCGGGCCCAGGTCCAGCTCACGGGTCCAGGTGCTCAACTCCCAACTCCCGTGACGCCCCGAGTCCGGGAAGACATAGGGGACCGGATAGGGCGCGTCCGGGAGGACCGCGATCAGGCCGGCCTCGGCGAAGGCACGTCCGATCCGCTCCATTCCCCGGCTGGACTCGCCGAATCCGTGCATCACCACGATGGCCGGGTAGATCCGGGTGGAGTCGTACTCCGGGGGCAGGTGGACGCGGATGGGGAACAGCGCGGGCGCCTCGTGCCAGAGCACTTCGGCAGGCTCCTGGGCCGGGGCGGGAACCGCCGACGGAAACGTTCCGAGGACCGCCAGGATCATGGATACGCCGAGCACGGATCCCCTGTGGACACATGGGAAGAGTGGCATGATGGCCTCCCTGCGAGAGACGACGCTCGTCGCACGAGGGATGTCGGCGCAGCGAGCGAGAAGGCCGCCGTGCACCGCGGAAGTCGTGTGCCGCGTCCGGCAGCCGCTCACCCGCCCCGCGGCGCCCGGACACATTCCTGCTCTAGCCAGCTCACCACCGTGGCGTGCAGTCGATCGCGAGACTCTCCGAAACCGTGGTCATCGTCCAGCACGACGGGCGTCACGCGCTCGTTGCCGGCGCCCCTGAGCGCTCGAACCAACGGCGCGATCCAGTCCTCCAGCACGGGCCCCGAGTCACGCCATCCGCCCACGACCAGGACGGGCTTGTCGCGAAGTTCACCGGCCCGTCGAATCGTGTCGAACTCGTCGCTGTTGGCCAGGAGCTCGGTGATGTACGCATCCCAGTCGGAACGTACGGTGCCCGCGCGCATCGCCGGCTCGACCAGGTAGCGCCCCCCGGACAGGAACGTGACGTCGATCCGAGCGCGGCGCCCGACGTAGCCCATGTTTGCCGGCGCGATCGCGCCCACGCATCCGACCTCCGACCGGTGCATCCCGGCCATGAGGGCAACCCACCCTCCGAAGCTCCACCCGGTGACGGCCACCGCGCCGTCGGTGATTCCCAACCGCTCCCGCTCCCGTCGGAGGAAGACGAGGGACGCGTCGACGTCCTCGAGGGTGTTGGTGAACGAGAACGTGCCTCCGCTGTGGTGCATTCCCCGTGGCGAGAACATCATCACGTTCCACCCCGCGGCGTTCGCGGCGGCGCCGATTCCGAGGGCGTCGCCGGTCCCTCCGGGGAAGCCATGGAAGTGGAGGAGAAGCGGCTGGAGGCCCGCATCGGGCGACCGATAGAAAACGCCCCGAACCGTGTCCCCGTGGCTCTCGAACCAGATCGGCTCCGGCTCGACCGATTGACCGGAGACGAGCGCCGGTGGACCGGCCCCGGCCAGAAGCGCCGCCGCCGCCACCGGGCCCGCCCAGGCGCATTGGGAGGGTCTCCAGAACGAACCGATCCGCGACCGGCCCGTGGTGATCACCTGGGCCCACCCTCCGGCGGAGGGAACAATCCGATCTGCTGAAGGAAGGCCAGGTTGTCCCACCCGATCCAGGTCTCGGCGATCTGGCCGTCGGCGATCCGCTGGACGATGTAATTCGTGATCTCCACCCGCTTGCCGGTGGCCGGCACATCGCCGAACGCTCCCGTGTGGGTCCCGGTCCCCGTGGTGATGTAGGCCACCAGGTCGCCTTCGGCCAACATCAGCTCGATGGACTCGTGCCAGTCTGGGAACGCTTCGAACGTAGCGTGGAGGAACCCCATCATCTGATCGCGTCCGCGAATCTCCGGTGTGGCCGTCGTCGCCTGACTGTGTCGTGCATAGTCCGGGCTCAGCGTCTCCCGCAGGAGCGCCAGGTCCGCCCGATTCACCCCTTCCGTCACCACCCGCCGGACCAACTCCTTGTTTTCAGCCGTTCGATCCATCGTGGTCCCTCCGGTACGGGTCATCGCACAAGCCGCCAGTGCCAGGATCAGGATCGGTGCCGTCACCGCGGCCTGGCCAGGGCGTGTGATGAGATCCATGTGCGGCCTCCTGGAATCGGGAGATGCCGCTCAAGATGCGCGTGACCGGTGTCCCATCTCTTATCGCGCTCTTATGATGCGGGTAAGGGTCGCCGTCGTGCTGCCCCATCCCCCCGCCGGCCATGATCGAGCTTCGAGTCCTGGGGAGTCCCCACGTTCGGGTACGCAACGGCTCAGCCACCTTGCGGCTGCAGCCGAAGCGGCTGGCGATCCTGGCCTACATGGCGGTCGAGGCAACGCGACGCCCCTGCCGACGGGACACGCTCCTGACCCTGTTCTGGCCGGAGTCCGACGAGCGGCATGCCCGGAACGCACTCAGCCAGGCCCTCCACGGCCTGCGTGGGTCGCTGGGTGCGGCAACGGTACGGGGGGTAGGCGCGGAAGAGCTCCAGGTAGACGGCGACGAAATCTGGTGCGACGCCGTGGCGCTCGAGCAGGCACTGGGGGACGGCCGCTTCCAGGAGGTCGTGGATCTGTATCGGGGTCCGCTGGTGGACGGCCTGCACGTGCGGGGCGCGGCGGGGTTCGAGGAGTGGGTCGGGCGGAGCCGGGATCGATTGTACCGGCATGTGGTGGAGGCCGTCGAGGTTCTGATCGAACGCAGTGAGCGGCGAGGCAACGTGCCCGCCACCGTGGCGGGGCTGAGGCGGCTGGCCGAGCTTTCGAGCGGCGACGAGGGTGTAGTCCGTAGACTCATGCGGACCCTGGATCGAGCCGGCGACCGAGCCGGCGCCCTTCGCGTGTACGAGCGACTCGTTCGGGATCTCCATGCGGAGGCCGGCATCGAGCCTCAGCCAGAGTCCGTTGACCTGGCGGCCCGGGTGAAGGCGGGGCGCGAACGAGCGTCGCTGCGCCCGCCGACCGTGGCCGTCCTTCCGTTCGCGGACCTGGGTCCGGACGGGGAGCTCGACTACTTCGGCCACGGCCTGGCTGAGGAGACCATCGCCACGCTCGCACGTACCTCGAGGGTGCGGGTGGTGGCCCGCACGACCGTGTTCGCCGCCGGGGTGGCCGACCGGGATATCCGTTCGCTGGGAGCGTGGCTCGACGTCGATGCCATCGTCGAGGGGAGCGTGCGTCGCTCCGGGTCGGACCTTCGGGTCACCGCCCGGCTGGTGAGCACCTCGAACGGCCACGCCCTCTGGTCCGCCACGTACGACCGGCCATGGGGCGACGCGGTGGGGCTTCAGGAAGAGATCGCTGAAGCGGTCGCTTCCCGACTGGAAGATCGACTGGCGACGTCGAGACCCGAGTCGGGGCCCCGGAAGGCTCGGGCGCACGATCTCTACCTTCGCGGCCTCTACCACCGTCGCAAGCGCACTCGCCCGACCCTCGCCGAGGCGTGCTCCTGTTTCGAGCAGTGTGTAGCGGAGCACCCGGAGCATGCCGCCGGTCATGCAGCGCTCGCCTTCACGTACGCGCTTGCGGGGTGGTGGTTGTTCGACGTGTTCCCTCCTCGTGAGGCCTATGCGATCGCCCAGGCGGCAGCGGATCGTGCCCTGGCCCTCGATGACCGGCTTGCCGAAGCTCATCTGGCCGTGGCCATCACGAGGCAGGCGTTCGAGTGGGATGGCCCGGGAGCCGAGGCTGCCTTCTCCCGCGCCCTCGCCCTCGACCCGGAGAACCAGGATGCTCTGGGCAACTACGCGGGCCATCTCGCCCTCCGTGGCCGCTTCGACGAGGCCCTCGCGGTGACCCGTGAGGCCGAAGCCCTGGACCCAGGGTGGATCATGCCCCCCACGGCCCTGGGCCTCTGGATGCTCGCGGCGCGTCGGTACGAGGAGGCCGGGGCCCACCTGTCCCGGGCGGTCGAGCTCGAGGACCGGTTCTTCATTCCTTTCACCTTCCTGGGAGATTGCCATCGCTTCTCCGGTCGGCCCGCCGCGTCCGTCGAGCTCTACCGGCGCGCCATCTCCCTCGCCGGGCCGGAGCCTCTCCTTCTCGGACGGCTCGCGTGCGGCCTGGCCGAGCAGGGGAACGTGGACGCGGCCCGGGACGTCCTCGCGGAGCTCGAATCGCTCAGGGTCACCCGCTTCGTACTGCCGTCCATCCTGGGAAGGGTTCGGCTCTCCCTCGGGGATCGGGACGCCGCCTTCGCCGCATTCGAGCAGGCGGTGGGGGTACGAGACACTACGATGGCGCTTCTCCCCGTATGGCCGGGCTTCGACCGGGCCCGCAGCGATCCGCGCTACGGCCCTCTGCTCGCGCGCGTTCGTCTCTGGCCCAAGGTCGACGGGTGAGATCGCTCGCCCCGTCGCCGTCCCCCCTCCTCAGCCGTCCCCCATCGCCCGCATGGGGCTCACCCGCGTTGCACGCAGCGCCGGCACGAGACAGGCCAGGAGCGCCGCGCCGGGCGTCGGGGAGCAGGCGCATGAGGAGGCGGGCCGGCCAGGGCAGCATCAGCCCGACTCCAGCATGGGCTCGAGGCCGCCCCACATGCTCCGGAGGGCATCTCTCGTCTCCCGGACCGCGGCCAGGCCGTCGGGCTCCACCCGGACGTAGCGTCGGGCCTTGCCGCCCCGCTCGGGAAGGGGGTCGCCCAGCCAGGTCGCCACCAGGCCCTTCTCCTCCAGACGCTGGAGGGTGACGTACACGGTGGCGCGGTGCTTGGGGTGATCGAGACCGCCGGCGAGCCCCGCGTGCGTCTGGTGGCCGACACCGGCATTCTGAAGGCAGGCGTCGGGGGGACGATCCCCGCGGCGGAGCACCGGGCCACGGAGACGTGGAGGCACACATGGACGCGCAGCGAGGGACATCCGCGGACGGTACGGGGGACTGGGGGAT
>DATHRY010000103.1:0-13345 GCA_035464715.1 Longimicrobiales bacterium | reverse complement strand
TCGGGAGGGGTGAACCCCGCGTCCGAATGCCGGGAGACCCAGATGGTCTGACCGTCGAAGGAGCCGGTGAAGACCGAGAACCAGAGGTCGCCCGTCCGGGGGTCCAGCGTTGGAAAGGTGAGGTTGGCACCCTCGGGCAGGCCCTCCATCGGCACGGTCACCTCGTGCACGTCGCCGGAAGGTTCTTCCTCGGCCGCGGTCTCGTGCACGTCGGCCTCCTCGACGTCCGCGGTGTCGTCCACCGGCTCGGCACCGCCGCACGCGCACGCGATCCACCCCCCGACGGCCAGCATCATCCACGTTCTCATCGTCCCCTCCACGGTCTGGCTGCCTCCCCGTCGGCCCCGGCCGGCGGCTCGTCGCGACTCCCTACGGACCCCGGCCCGCATCGTTTCCGGATGGCACGTCCATCAGCCAGACCGGGTCGCTCGGGGTCCACCGCCACGTATGAGAGCAGCGTCGGTCCTTCCACCACCAGGTCCCACCGGCGACACGGCTCGCGGACCCGGCCGGGGAGCGCCGCGGTCCAGGCTTCGCCGGCCAGGCCCTCCCGAGCCACGGTGGAGGTCACGAACGCATCCGGGATCTCCACGGATGGGAACTCCTCCGACGGGCGGCTCACCAAAGCTCTCCTTCCCTCCACTCCACGGAGAGGGGCTCCGCCCTTCGCGGCCCGAAGCCGCCCTCGACGTCCAGGACCATCACCGTCTCGTCCGGTGTCGCCACGAGCGTGCCCGACCCGGTCCGGACCACGAGAGGCCCCGTCCACAGGAGCCACCCGAGTCGGGCGTAGAAGCCCGGGCTCCCCGTACACAGCGCGGCCAGCCGGTAGTCTCCCCGGATCTCGTCGGCGAGGCGCCGCATGACCGCGGTGCCCAGCCCCCTCCCCTGTAGCTCCGGCTCCGTGGCCACGAACTCCACGTAGGCGGTGCGGAGCGGCTCGTCCGCGCCGACGCACAGCCGCCGGTCCACCCACATGGCGTGGGCCGCCAGTCGCGCACCCTCCCACGCCAGGACGTGGGCCACCGGGTCCATGGCGTGGTAGAGCGCATCGACCTCCTCCTCGTAGGCGCGACGGCAGAGGCCGAGGATCGCGGCACGGGAGCCCGGACGGAGCGCCGGACCGGGGATCACCTCGATCCTGGACCCGGGGTCCGGTCCGGTCGGGATCACTCGTCGCCGCCGAGACGAAGGGGCTTGACCTTCCTCCCGGCCGCCGAGTCCTCCAGCAGCGCCTGGAACCGGCGCTCCCGGGTGGACTGACGCTTGGCGCTCGTCACCCAGTGGGCGACCTGACGCCGATATCCGGGAGGGCGCGCCTCCCAGTCGGCCCACGCAGCGGGATCGGCCTCGAGGCGGGCCAGGAAATCGTCGGGCAAGGAGACCGGGTCCTGCTGCTCGAAGGAGTAGATCCCGGTGTTCGCATCCGTCCGGGCGGACCAGGCCTGCTCCCCCGAGGGCCGGATCAGCCCCTCGGCCCGGAGAGCCTCGAACCGTTCGACGTTCCTGCGGCTCCAGGTGCTCCCCGTCCGGCGGCGGGTGAACCGGATGGTGTAGGCATCCTCGTCGATGCGTCTGCGGATGCCGTCGATCCAGCCGAAGCACAGCGCCTCGTCGACGGACTCCTCCCAGGTGAGGCTCGGCCGGCCGGTGGCCTTCTTCCAGTATCCCACCCAGACCACGTCCCTCCGGTCGTGATGTGCCTCCAACCAGGCCCGGAACGCCCCGGCCGACGCGAAGTGGACGACATCGCCGGGTTCAGGGGAGGGTCCCATGACGTGCGTCGGGGGTCAGCCGCCCACGGCCTCGAAGGTCCGCAGCATGCCATTTTCGCCCCCGTCGGAGGCCCGGTCGTCACCACGGCAGCCGGTACCGGCGAGGAGAACGAGACGCGCGAGTGCGCAGCGCACGGACATGGGGCACCTCCTGGAGGGGCGTGGTCAGGTCGGTCGATCCGCCCGGACCGGATCCATGCATGGGAACGAGTGCGGGGGATCCGCAACCCGCGGCGATGCCGCAGGATCGGCGTGCGCGCGAGCTCAGGCCGCGGCGCGGGGTCCCCAACCTGCGGGGGGGATGGCGATCCACACCCCCGCGAGGGCGCGGTCCTCGGATTTGCGGAGGACGGGCTTGTCCCCCCTCAACCGCCCCCTCCCGAGAGGCCGCCGGAAGGCCGGGCACACGGTGGCGCCTGGCGTTGCGCCGTCGACACGTCCCCGGTGACCTGGCGGGGCGGAGGGGCGAGGGCCAGGAACCGGCTGACCGATCCCGGGCGGGTGGAATCGGGCCAGGGGCCGTCGTCGCAACGATCGACTGGGGACGTGCCCACCGGCTCGCCCGCGGGCACGTCCCTCATCTCTGCGTTGGCCGCCCTGCCCGGATGGTCCGCCGGAGGGTCCGCGACGAGGAGAAACACCCCCAGAGACACCACGAAGATCACCTTGAGGGTGTCCCCACGGGACCAACCGGGTGACTTCGCGGATGGGGATGGAGAGTCGGCCATTTGGGCGGGGGCAGTGAGGTGTCGGCTGGGTAACATAACATTCCCCGGCCCGGGTTGCGGGGTCGGGGAGCCGGGATCGGGTTCGTCCCCGGCGTCAGGAGCTGTGTCCGCCCACGACACGCCAACCCCGGTCCGTTCGCTCCAGGACCAGGGAGAGCACGCCGTTGAAGCCTTGAAACAGAACTAGAATATCTGTTCCATCACGCAACCCGCTGATCGTCCAGTCACCCGTCGGCCAGTCGCCCGGGTCCGAGCTCGTTCAGCCGCTCCGCGGTGCTCATCCGCCGGCGCCGGGGGTGTCCAAGTCGAAGGGAAGACACCAGAGGGCGTCGTTCGCGGCCCTCGCCCGGCCTGCGGTCGGCGCGCTTCAGGGGACCGTCGGGCTTCATCCTGCGCCGATCCGCCGGATGAGCTCCGGGATGCGCGCCTGCTCCAGCAGGAGCATACCGAAGCGAGTGTCGGAGACGCCCTCTTCCAGACGGAAGGTGAAGCTCGGCACGCCCTCGTGGACCGTCCCTTCGAACCGGCAGAAACGCACCGGTGCGTCATCGCCCAGGCGTTGGGCGAGCTCCGAGAGGTGGGACGAGAAGATCGAGCCGCTGCGCCGGCTCCGTGCGAACCCCCGGATGACCTCCGTCGACGCGTCGAGTGCGTCCCGGACGTTCGTCCCCTTGAAGGCCTCGTCGAACAGTATCAACGAGGGCCGTCCCTCCGCGAGAAGCCGAGCCGCTTCCTGGACGCGCAGCACCTCGGCATAGAAGAAGCTCACGCCCTGCCGGAGGTTGTCGACGGGGTTGAGGCTGGTGAGCACGGCCTCCACCGGGGACAGCCGCATGCGGCGGGCCGGCACCCGCATCCCCGTCTGGGCCAGGAGGACGAGGAGGCCCACCGTCCGCAGGTAGGTGGTCTTGCCGGCCATGTTCGGGCCCGTGAGGAAGACCAGAGGCTCCCCGCCCGTGAGGTGCACGGGGTTGGGTGTCGCGTCGGGGAGGAACGGATGCACCGCCTCCTCCGCCTCGAGGAGGAACTCCTCCCCCTCCACCAGCTCGGGACGGCACCACCCGGCCCGATCACCCGCCAGGGCCATGGCCTGGAGGGCGTCGATCTCGCCCACGAGCTCGACCGCGGCGAGCAGGTCGTCCCGCAGAGCACCCCGTAGACCTCGATCCACGGCGACCAGGCCGCCGGCCGCCAGGGCCCCGTCCATCCGCATGCCGAGGTCGAGCAGGCGATCGGACAGGTCCTTCAACAGAGGGGCTCCGGTCCTGGGACCCAGGGCGCCGGCCAACGCCTGGATCCGGCCCCGCAGGCTCCGGATGGCGGCGACCCCCGATGCCATCTCCCGGTGGATGTCCGGGTATCTCAGCCGTAGCCAGGTCTCCTGAATCCGTGACCACCGCGGGGAGGCGCTCCCCAGTACGATGGAGGAGCGGGCGTACCCCTCGGCCTCGCCGAGGGCCCCGTCGTCGAAGAGGAAGGGCTCGGTGCGGCCGGCGAGAGCGGCCAGGGCGTCCTGGACGCGGCGGATGTCGGCGACCCGGCTCAGGGGCGCCTCCAGCCGCCGTCGCAGGGCCTTCCGGCCCACACGTGTCTGGGTCCGATCCACCAGGTGCAGCAGGCCGTCGCCACCGCGGCCCACCAGCACCTCGAGATCGCTCAGCGTGGTGACGTCGACGCGCAGCGTGGCGGGTCGGGGCATCCTCGGCTCCTCGTTCATGATCTCTCCGGGAGGCGTTCGACGGGGCGACGGGCCGGTCCCTCCAAGCTGGCACCGCCCGCGCCTCGCCGCGAATGCGCGGCGAGTGCGCTCCCTCCTACGGCGGGCCCTCCCCAGTGAGCTCCCGCGGGGCACGGAGACGGCGTCGGTGCCGAGGGCACCCTCGGCCATCCCGCGCGGCACCGGGACGCGTTGCCCGCACCGCGGCCGATCCGGATATTCGAGGGGGATCACGAGCCAGACTCGGGGGAGAGAGCGCCGATGCAAGGGATGAACGCCGGGAGCCCTTCTTTCCGACGCGGCGTCCGCGCGTCGACGCTACTGGTGGGCCTCTGGGTCGCCGCATGCTCCCTCCCCGGCGGCGATCCCGAGCCGGGCCCGTCCCCCGTCCCCCCCGACACCCTTCGCGTGCTGGCCTACAACATCCATCACGGGGAGGGGATGGACGATGTGATCGACCTGCAGCGGATCGCGGACCTGATCCGCCGCGTCGATCCCGACGTGGTCACCGTGCAGGAGGTGGACAGCGTCGCGGACCGGACCGGCCGGACGAACCAGGCGGCGGAGCTCGGTCGTCTCACCGGCATGACACCGGTCTTTGGGCGATTCATGGCGTACCAGGGGGGCGCCTACGGCATGGCAATCCTGTCCCGGTGGCGGATCCGGGACGTGGTGAACCACCGCCTTCCCGACGGCGAGGAGCCCAGGAGCGCCCTCACCGTCGTGGTCACCTCACCCACCACCGGACGGGCGGTCCGGCTGGTGGGGATCCACTTCTACCGCACCGAGGACGAACGGGCGGCCCAGGCGGACACGCTCGAGGCGCTCCTCGACGCCGGCCCCGACGGCGAGCTTCCCACGATCCTGGCGGGCGACTTCAACTCTGAGCCGGGCTCCCGCGTGATCCGGGAGCTTTCCCGCCGATGGAGCGTCGTGGACAAGGGTGCCGATGCCCTCACCTTCTCCTCCTTCGATCCGGTGCGGGAGATCGACTTCGTCATGTACCGGCCCCACGACCGCTTCGAGGTCCTCGGGGAGCGGCTCCTGGACGAGCCCGTGATCTCGGATCACCGGCCCGTCGTGGTCGACCTCCTGGTGCGCTGAGCCGCAGGCGACCCCTGGAGGCGACGGCTCCGCGGATTCGTCCCGCCTCGGGGTCACTCCCGCAGGCCGACGTCCCGGCTCGGGGGATCGGGGTGCTCCGGAATCGGCTCGATGTCCGGAGCGACGAACTCGCCCCGAGCCCGATCCGAGAAGAGCAGCTCCGCGGAGTAGTGGGACCGCATGATGCCGGAGTCCATCAGCACCGGGTTCTCGTCGATGAAGGTGTCGGCGGACTCGGCGTCGGGCGACCCCGCCATGAAGTGCCGGACCGCGAGGAACCACGCACGGGTCAGGGTCTCGTGGTACTTCGTGGGGTCGACGCCGTGGTGCCGGAGAAAGGCGAGGAGCGCCGACCGGAGGCGCGTGAGAGCTTCGTCCTCCGGGTGCTCGGCCAGGCAGGTGTAGGCCAGCCGGAGGTGGGCCCGGTGATCGAAGGCGTCCGACGACAGTCGGCCGGACTCCACGTCCTGGACGAAACGGCGGTCGGCGGCACTGGTGCGATGCGCCATGGTGTTGCGTCCTCGACGGTGGAGGGCGTGGGTGGGTCTCTCAGGAGATGCGGGAAACGGGGCGCGCGGACGCCAACGGATGCGGACGAGTCGTCGGCCGATGGCGCCATCCGCCCCCGTCCGACATCTTGGTGCGGATTTCCAATCGGCTGAGGACCCGACAAGGAGGAGAAGGACGATGTCGTCACGAACGATCGCCGTGGCAGGTGCCACCGGAGCTCAGGGCGGGGGACTGATGCGAGCCATTCTCTCCGACCCGGAGGGAGGCTTCCGCGCCCGGGGGATCACCCGCAACCCCGACTCGGACCGGGCGCGGGCCCTGGCGGCCAAGGGCGCGGAGATGGTCCAGGCGGACCTGGACGACCTCGAGTCCCTGGTCCGGGCTTTCGACGGCTGTCACGGGGCGTTCTGCGTGACGAACTACTGGGAGCACATGTCCCCGATGAAGGAGTTGGACCAGGCGGAGAACCTCGCCGAGGCGGCACGCCGTGCGGGGGTGTCGCACGTCATCTGGTCCACCCTCGAGGACACCCGTCGATGGGTGCCACTGGAGGACGACCGGATGCCGACCCTGATGGACCACTACAAGGTCCCCCACTTCGACGCCAAGGGCGAGGCCGACCGCTTCTTCATCGCCAGGGACCTCCCGGTGACCTTCCTCGTGGCATCGTACTACTGGGACAACCTCATCCACTTCGGAGCCGGCCCCCAGCGAGGCGAGGACGGCGTCCTGGTGTTCACCCTACCCATGGGGGAGAAGGCCATGCCGGGCATCGCCGCCGAGGACATCGGCAAGTCCGCCTACGGGATCTTCAAGGCGGGCGAGGACTTGATCGGCGAGACGGTGGGGATCGCGGGTGAGCATCTCACCGGAGCCGAGATGGCCGCGGGGATCGGCCGGGCGGTCGGGGAGAAGGTCACCCATTTCTCCCCCTCGTTCGACACCTATCGCTCCTTCGGCTTCCCGGGGGCAGACGACCTGGGGAACATGTTCCAGTTCTATCACGACTTCGAGGACGACGTCCGGAGCGTGCGGAGCGTGAAGAGGACGCGAAAGCTCAACCCGGAGCTGATGGACTTCGACGCCTGGCTCGACCGCTACGGCGCCCAGATCCCGGTGGGCTAGTGTCGGGAGCCGGACGTCCCGCACGTCCCGGCTGGGACGGGGGATTCGGCGCGTGACCTCGGCGCCGCGGAGGACGCGGAATCAGCCCCGGATCTTACCGGCGAGCTCGTCCAGGAAGGACCGCTGCGCGCCTCGACCGTTCAGGACGTGGACCGCGACCCCGGGACCCACGCGCTCGAGCCGGGCCAGGATCTCGGGCCGGCGGCGCCCGGGGTAGGTCCAGATCCAGTGGAGGAACTCGAAGGTGAGCCGCTCCCCGCAGCCATCGGCGAGAGAGGGGCGGGCGAGGAGGCCACGTACGGTGGCTTCCCACTCCGGGGTGGGAGGGGCGCGCCAGCCCGGTTGCCAGTAGTGGCGGTCGAGATGGACGACCGGGAGCCCCGTCACCTCGCCGAAGGCCAGGGCGAAGGTGGTCTTTCCCGCGCCACCGGAGCCCAGGACGAGACAGCGCCGCATCGGAGGGGCCGGGGGCGGAGCCCCTAAGGCGTGCCCCCGGACGCCTCCACGGCGGCACGGATGGCGTCCAGGACGATGGCCCAGGCCGGCTGGCCCGGATCGATCAGCTGGAAGTGGTCGGAGTCCGGCGCCGGGGTGACCGTCGGCGACGGCGTCATCCCCTCGGTGGCGTCAGAGACGCCGTCCGGCGGCTCGAAGGTGAGCATCATGACGGCGGGGGCCAGGTATAGCCACGCCCCGGTGGGCGGCATCTCTGCGGGAGAGGCCTGCCGGTACCGGTCCGGCACCTCGTCGGGGGAGCCCCCGAGCAGCTCCGCAATCACCGGGGCGCCGCAGACCTCCGCATCGGCGCCGGACGCCCCGAAGGCCGCCAGATCCAGGGGCCCGTCGATCACCACGGCCGCTCCCACCGGGAGCGGGTCGGTACCCCGGATGGGGCTGTCCTCGGGGAGCGCCGGACGCCGGGCGAGCCACCCCGCCAGGTGCGCCCCGGACGAGTGGCCCACGGCCACCACCCGGTCGAGGTCGAGGGGGTAGTCCCGGGCCAGCACCCGCAGGTGGTCCGTGGCCGCCCCGACGTCCAGGAAGGTGCCCGGCCACCCGCCGCCGGGATGCCCCAGGCGGCGGTAGCGGACGGTCCAGGTGGCGACGCCTTCCGAGTCCAGGGCGCCCATGGCGGGTTCCAGCGTCCCCTGTCCCAGGCTCTGGAGCCAGCAGCCGCCGTGTACCCCAACGACCACCGGGAACGGGCCCGGACCTTCGGGGACCCGCAGCTTGCCGTATTGGATGGGATCCGCGCCGTAGGGTACGACCGCCGTCGCCGGGGGCGGGGCGGCGGCCTGGGCGGCGAGGGCGGTTGGCAATGCCAGGATCGCCGGGCAGACCAGGGCGGAGAGCAGGAACCGAAGGGTGCGGTGCATGGCGTCGGAAGGTGGAGGGATCGTCAGAGAAGGTCGAAGTCTCCGCCGAGCACGTCGTCGATGTTCCCGGTCGTCCAACCTCGGACGAGGTCCTTGACCCTGGGCGACGGCCCGTACCGGTAGCGCCGGACGACGGTACCCGAAAGCTCCGGAGAGGCGGCCTCGAGGTGCTGCAGTGCGACCCGCATGGCGCGGGCGTCCTCCGGCAGGGGGTGGTCCGGCTGGGGCGCGACCCTCACGTGGGCGGTCACCTTCCGCCGTAGGCCGTCGTCCGAGGCCGGCTCGAACACGTGGGTACCGGCCTCGGCGGTCAGGATCCGACGGGCGCCGAATCCCGAGACCGCCAGCAGGACCCGTGGCGAAGCGGCGTCGACCCCCGAGGCCAGCTCGCGGACCTTCATCCGCCGCCGGGCCGCCCAGGACCGGTACATGTCGGCGAGGGTCTGGACCACGGTGGCCGACTCCTCCGCGTGGCGGGGATCCCGTCCGGGCAGGATCTCCAGGAAGGCGTCGCCCGAGGTCCCCTCTTCGACCTCCTGGATCGCCTCGCGGACCAGGTACAGTTGCTCCGCCAGGCGGCGGACCAGGTCGCGGGGCGGGCTCGACGCCTGATCCAGCCGGTGGAGGAGGGATCCCGCGGTCCGGAGCCCGGCCTCGATCCGGTCCCTGTACTCGGCCCGGCCCAGGACGAAGAACCGATCTTCCCGCTGCCAGAAGCCCTCGTCCGACATCTCGACCAGGAGCCTCGTCTTCCGGTCTTCCCATGCAACGTCGGCGACCGTGGACGCCAGGGCGTCGTACTCCCCGACCAGCACCTCCATCTCATCCCGCCCCCCGACGCCGCTGCGGGCGATCTCCTCGAGGCGCGGCGCTTCGCCGCCGGCGGCTCCACGGGTGGCCGCCGGGCGCCGCTCGGGCCCGGAGGGCGCATCGGGATCGACGAACTCGACCTCCAGACGCCCGTCCCGGAGCCGCACGAAGAGGAACTGCTCCCCGGTGGGAGCGCGGTGCTCCACGATGGCCGCCGCCAGGGGTGCCAGGAACCACGTCTCCACCGCCCGCTTCAAGGGCCGGGCACCGAGCGTCGGGCTGAAGCCCCGGTCGATGAGGAACTCGACGGCCGCCTCGTCCCACTCGATGGCCCACCCCTTCCGCCGCAGCCCCCGGCGCTCGTAGACGCTCTTCAGCTCGAGGTCGAGGAGCGTCCGCATGACCGGGCGGCTCAGCGGGCGGAAGTGGACGACCCGGTCCAGCCGGTTCAGGAACTCGGGGCGGAAGGTGCGGGCCAGGACCCGGTCGACCCGGGACGCCCCGTCCGGCTGCGGGGCCGAACCGAACCCCAGTCCGGAGGGGAGGGAGTCGGCGGCCCCCAGGTTCGACGTGAGGATGACGATCGAGCTGCGGAAGTCACCGGTCGTTCCGTCCCGGGCCGTCAGGCGTCCGTCGTCGAAGACCTGGAGGAAGACGTCCCAGACCTGCGGATCGGCCTTCTCGAACTCGTCGAGAAGGACCACGGAGAACGGTCGGTGCCGGATCCGCGCCACCAGCGACTGGGGATCGGCCACGGAGCCGCGTTCGCCGAGCAGCCGGTCCAGCGATGCGCTTTCCTTGAACTCGCTCATGTCGAGCCGGATCATGTGATCCCGGGATCCGAAGAGGTATTCGGCCAGGGTCTTGGCGATCTCGGTCTTGCCGGTCCCGGTGGGTCCGACGAAGAGGAAGACGCCCAGGGGTCGGCTGGGATCCACCAGCGCCGCCTTCGTGAGGGCGATCCGTTCCACCACTGCCTGGACCGCCTCGGGCTGTCCCAGGATCCGGTCGCTGAAGAAGTCCCGGACCTCGGCCAGGTCCAGCTGCTCCCGCTCGTCCAGGAGCTGGACCGGGAGCCCGCTCCGGGCCGACAGGGTGGTGAGGACGTCGTCCAGCGTCATCTCCCCACTCCTGGCCCCCTCCGCGAGACACCGGCGGCGGGTGGCGTCCAGAAGCTCGATCAGTCGACCGGGGTTCCCCGTCCAGGGCAGGAACTGGTCCGCGAGCTGTCCCGCCTCCACCACGACGTCCCGTGGGATCGGCGTCCGCTCTCCCTCCGCGAAGCGGGACAGGGCGAGCTCGAGGCTCTCGCCGGACGTGAGGGACTCGACCCGGACCGCCTCGACCCTGGAGCCGACCGTCGGCGCGAGCCGGAGCATCTGCTCGTACGCGGCCGCCGTGGTCTCTCCCACGATCCGCACCGCGCCACGGTCCATGTGCGGCAGGAGCATCTCCAGCACACCCACGGGGCTCGAGATGTGACGGGCCGCCGGCAGGAGCTCGTGGAATCCCGGACAGTACCAGACCGACTTCCGCTCCGATTCCATGGCCCGGACCAGGACCGAGATCCGCTCGTCGATCTGGCCGATGAAGGACTGTCCGGCCATGAGGTCCGACGCGGTGGCCTCGAACACCGTCCACCCGTCCTCCCGCAGCTCTTCGAAGAGCCGGAGCACGCATGCGGTCTTCCCCACGCCCGGGGGCCCCACCAGAAGGCTGGAGCGGGGCGGTCGGCGTTCCAGGTTGGCCCGGAGGAGTCGGACCGCCTCGGTCAGGCCCGGGTGGTCGACCACGGACCGGGCCCGCACCCGCTCGACGTTGCCCCATCGACGGGAGAACTCCTCGAGCGGGTCCAGCGGGGATGCGTTCGACGTCATGGGTGCGGGTCGCGGCGTCGCGTGTAGCCTATGGCGAGACTGCCGATGGGTGCCACCACGTCGTCTCCGGGCGCCCAACCGACCCCGATCCCCAGCTCCGCGTGGAACCCGCCGCCGGCGGTGAACCGGTATCCCACGCCCACCCCCGGTCCGTAGAGACGTTCGCTCTCCTCGGTCCCGAAGAACAGACCGCTCTGCTCCACGGCGACGAGGGTGTAGGACAGCTCCGCGAAGCCCGCGTGACGGTCCCCGCCGAAGTATCTCCGAGCGCCGCCCCCGAAGGCCGCGAACGCCTCCACGACGACGTCCGACTCGGGGACGTACCCGACCCCGGCCAGCAGGGACCAGTCGCCCCCGGCCAGGAAGATCTCCCCGTTGGCCCCGAGCCAGCCCCGGACGTTCCCCACGCCCGCCGTGATCGCCCACGACGGCCGGGTCGCGGCCTGTCCCTCGAGGTCACCCGGTGCGACGACGAGGAGGAGAAGGAGGAGCGCGGAGGGGCCTCCGAGCCTGCTCCCGATCCGGGTGATCGGCGGCATCCTCATCGCCCACCCCCGTCGATGCGTCCCAGAAGCCGCTCCACCGCCCGGTCCAACTGGGCGTCCCGGCCCGTGTACCACTCGCCGGCGGGGCGATCGACCTCGAGGTCCACCGGACGGGGCGCGAGCTCCATGTTCTCCCCGTCGGCCCCCCGGATCCCGATGAAGGGGAGGCGCATGGAGGTGCCGTCGAAGAGGGACAGGTTGGTCGTGTAGATGATCCACCCCGCCGTGGGCTCGCCCACGACCTCGCCGATCCCCATGGCCCGCCACCCCTCCGTGAAGTCCTCACCGTCGGAGAGGGTGTTCTGGTTCGTCACCAGGATCACCGGATCCAGGTAGGCACGCTGCCCGAGCTGGTGCCGGGAGCTCGCCTCGGCGCCGCCCCGGGGCTGCATGGTCATGAACGACCTGCGGGTGAAGACGTCGAGGGCGTAGTTGTTCACGAAGCCGCCGTTGTTGTTGCGGACGTCGACGACGATCCCCTCCCGCTGCCGGTTCTCCTGGTCCAGGTCGAGGTAGAGCTGTTGGAGCGCGCCCCCGCCCATGTCGGGAATGTGCACGTAGCCGAGCCGGCCACCGGACACCTCGGCCACGTAGTCCCGGCGGCTCTCGACCCAGGCCCGGTAGACCAGGTCCTTCTCGGCCCCCACCGAGACCGGGGAGACCGCCACCGTGCGCACGTCGTCCCCGCCGGCGGCGGCCAGGCCCAGGCTCACCCGCTCCCCCACGGTGCCCCGGAGCACGCGGTTGAGGTTCACGTCCGCCCCCACCTCGACCCCGTTCACCGAGACGAGGCGATCCCCCACCGAGACCTCGCCGGAGACGTGGGCGGGTCCCAGCCCGAGCACCTCGGTCACCACGAGCTCGCCCTGGTCCTCGTAGGCCCGGCGGTCGAAGCGGAGCCCGAGCCGGCCCACCTGAGGGGTGCTGGGGGACTCGGAGCCTCCGACCCCGGTGTGGGACGCGTTGAGCTCGCCGGTCATGAGGAGGAGGGCCCGGCGCATCTCCTGCCGGTTCCGGCTCCCGGCCACCACCGGCGCCCAGTGCTCCCGCACCCCGTCCCAGTCCACGCCGTGGTGGTCGGGGTCGTAGAAGCCCTGATCCAGCGTGGACCAGTTGGCCAGGAACACGTCGTCCTTCTCGGCGTCGAAGTCGATCTCCATCTCCGCCGTCAGGGAGACGGTCCGTCCGCCGTTCCCGTCCATGCCCACCGAGCGGACCCGGCCGCCCTGGATGTACCAGACACGGTCCGGGGCGGCGGCGAACTGGATCCCTCCCTTGAACCCGGCGCCGTCGGTCAGTGGGCTCACCCCGTCGTCGTCGGCCAGGGGGTCCAGGTCGAAGGCGTAGAGGTTCTGCCGTCCCGCCGCGGAGCCCGAGACCACCATCTTCTCGCCGTCGGGGCTGACGGCCATCTCGTTGACGCTGAACGGGATGGGCACGATCTCGTAGCGGCGACGGATCTCGTCGAAGTCGATCTCCACCGGCTCGTCGTCTTCCTCGGCCTCGTCGTCCACCGATGCTCCCTCGGCCTCCTCCTCCGTGCCGCTGGGTGGCTCGTCGATCCGGAAGAGCGCGTCCAGGGCGTCCTCCCTGAAGACCGGCGTCCGCGGCACCAGATCGACCCGGATCACCCGGGTGTCCTCGGTGCGCTGGGAGGTGGTGTAGAAGAGGGAGCCACCGTCGGGGTGCCAGGCCAGGGTGCCGCCGAAGGTGTTCGGCAGGAAGGACACGGGCCGGGGCTCGGCGCTTCCGTCGGCGGGAACCACGTGCACGTTCCA